>JBNJFZ010000031.1:0-38398 GCA_051747295.1 Myxococcota bacterium | reverse complement strand
AAATGCCGTCAGAGGCCGTTCGGCCGGCCCATTCCAGCCGTCATCACATAAAGCTCAGCAACAGTAGAATTCCCGCCGCGAAAAAGGCCAGCGTCGTCACCACGATGGCAACCTGGAACCACACGATCCAGTCGTCCACCCGCGCCGCATGCACCACGTCTTCGGCGTCCTCGTCCAGGTTCCCGTCGATCGCCAGGTCGGTATCGACCTCCCGCAACATCTGATCGTGTTCTCGCGAGCTTCGTATCCCCATGACAACGAAATAGAGCACCACCATCATACCCACGAAGAGCCCAAACCCGGTCAGATAGATCAACCTGGACTTGATGCCGGACTTCCACTCATCCATCCGCGCCTTCGCCTCCTTCTCGCTGTTGATCAGCTCCGGCGGCGGGTCGAAGTGCGTAGGAATGCTGTCCAGATAGGCCCTCGCCCAGCGACTGAGCTCCTTGTCGTCAGCGGTATCTGCCCCGGGCGCGTCCTGTTCGTCCAGGAACTCGAAGTAGCGATCGCCCGTATGCTCGGCGTGGAAAGAAATCACCTCGCGTAGCGCCTCCTTCTGGCCACCTCGATCGGTGTCCTCCGTCAGCCAGACGTACTTGGAGTCCCAGGCTCGACCGACTCCGTAGATGCCCCCGTACACCTGTACGCGCTGTAGCTTCCCGATACCGTCGTAAGTCGGCACCGTCAGCCTCAGTCCGCTGGCGCCCTCCTGCATGCCGAATGCATCCGCGACTGTCCATGCATCACCGTCGTACAGGTCGACCATCATGCCGCCCGAGCGATTGAGGCTCTTGACGTAGCCCTCGATCTGGCCGCCGGGCTCCACCAGGCTGTCGCTGAGCGTCATCGAGTACTGCGCAGGCACGGTCGTGATGCGCAGGGTCGCCTCGCCCAGCGTCGCCTCGCCCTGCTCGGGCTCTTCCTGGTCATCGTCCTCGAGCTCTGACGGTGCATCCGGATACTTGCGCTCGGCGGCGTCGGAGACACGCACCGTCCAGTTCTGGTCGGTCCCGGGCGTCCATCGCACCCTCGCAAGGCCCATCGCATCGGTCTTCACGGCCTCGGGCAAGGTCGTCTCGTTGATGCCCTTGACCTCGGCGAGCTCGACCGTCGCACGCACCGGTTCACCGGTGTCTCGGTAGTAGGTGCGCAGGTACACGGTACTCTCGACGCCTCGAATCACCCCGCCGTCACGCGGAAGCAGATCGACGGCGATCGGCCCGCGTGTATTGGTCGCCACCTCGTCGTGATCGGGCCGATTATCCTCCGGGAGCCGATGGGTCTTCTCGGGCCAGGCGAGATCGCTCGCCCCCCGCGGCACCACCTGGATATCGCGGCCGGTGTAGTAATTCTCCGAGACTTTTTGCCCCGTCGCATGCACGACGATCGCGTACGTCCCCGGCTCGACGGACCCTGGCGGCTTCATCTGCAGCTGGATATGACCGGTGGGCTCGGTTCGCCCGGATGCTATCTGCGTACCCTCGAGCTTCTGCTCGACGATCTTCTGCACCGTCGACTCGCCGCCCCACTCGAAGTCGTACAGCGACACTTCGACGGTGGCATCCCGGACGAATTTGCCGGTTGGCGTATCGAAGACCACGCCCCGGACAGCGTTCGGGCGGCCCTTCTCTATGGTGTCGTGGGCGAGCAGGTAGGTCGAGTTTTCGACCTCGAATAGCGAGATGATAAAAAACGCACCGACCACGCCTGCTAACGCGAGGACATACAGCCCCACCGCGGTCCGGCGGACCGCCTGGCTGCGCGCGAGCTCGACGAGTTTGTCCATAGCGCGTCCCTGAAATTCGACTTTGCCATCTGATCAGCCCGGCGACATGCTCGGGCCTTCGGGTTGAGCGAGCGGGGCGCGGTCGTCGCGCTTGGCCTCGTCGAGCTGCTCTTTGAGCGGCTCGACCACCTCCTCGATATACTCTTTGCGCTCTTCGGGCTCGAGCGGCTCGGCGCGCGCGAAGTCCACCTTGCGCGGGTTCACGTACTTGCCGTGCTGTTTCATCCCGAAGTGCAGGTGTGGCCCGGTCGATCGACCGCTGTTACCCACCCGTCCGATGACCGTCTTCTTCGTGACGCGCTTACCCGGACGGATGCCCTTTTCGATCTTGGACAGGTGCGCATAGAGGGTTCGATAGCCGTTGGCGTGATCGATGATGATGAGTCGACCATTGGCACCTTTCCACCCCGCGTACTTGACGGTGCCGTCGGCGACAGACTGAATCGGGGTCCCGATGGGCGCGCCGTAGTCGACGCCGTGGTGCATCTTCATGCGGCCCAGCACCGGGTGAAAGCGCTTGCCGTACGTGCTCGTGACTCGAATCGACGCCAGCGGACTCTTCAAAAATTGCCGCTGCAGGTTCTCGCCATTCTCGTCGTAGAAGCCCGTATCACCATTCTCAGCCTCGTAATAAAAACCGTAGTGATCGCCGTTCATTCCGCTGTACTTTCCGGCGAGGATTTTGCCGTAGCGCAGGAATTCGCCGTCGAGGTAGACCTTCTGGAAGACCATCGCGAACTTGTCGCCCGGCTGCGTCTCGGCGTTGAAGTCGATCGAATAGGCGAACATGTCGGCAAAGCGATAGATGAGCGAGCCGTCTTCACCGAGGTCTTCGATCGCCTTCCAGAGGCTGCTCGAGACAACGCCGGAGATCACCGAGTTCTCGATCTCGACCGGCACCTCCGTCTTCTCGCATTCATACTCGCCGTCGCCCACTAGCGTCGTCTCCCAGATGTCTTCCGGAGACGTCTGGTAGGTGAATCTGGCGATCGTTCCATCACCGTTGACCTCGGCCGTCCACTCATCACCGGGGCGGCTGCGCCGGAAGTTGAACTCGTCGCCCGTCGCCGAGACCACCTTGTGGATGGCGCCAGGCTCGAGGTTCCGACTCTCCAGTGCGACGAAGACAGACTGGTTTTTCTGGAGTTTGCCTCGAATCGTGACCTGCTCGCCGTCTTCCCAAGACGCCGTCAGCGCCGGGTCCTCGGCCGGCTCGTCGAAGCCCTGGTCGACCTGCTCGACCTCCAGCGGCAGCCGCGCGGCCCTCACGCTGTCCCGGACACCCTGCGCCGCCTCGCGTAGCGCGACCGCGCCAGTCTTCTCGGCCTCGTCGGGCGCCGAGTCCGGCTGCTGCCAATACCAGTAGCCAACCCCGGCTATCCCCAGGACCAGGAGTCCAATGAGCCAGGGCTTCCATCGTGCGCGCCGCCGACTGAATCGGCGCCGACGCGTATTTCTCAAGAGATCGTCCATAGGAAGGCGATTCGCCATATGTCTCGTCCGTGATGCGCCGCCGCATGTCTGACATACGTCGCCGCTGCATGTCCATCCGTGGATGCAGTGTAAAGATGCCGCGTAAGTAGGCGGCAATATTAAAACTCGACCGACCAGTTGTTGACAAGGCGCATTGCCGGAAACGATGCTTGAGCTGCCTACCAAGCAGTGCGATACGACATGACGAACGGCTTCAAAAATCGACTAAAACGCCTCCATGGGGCGCGCAAACGGGCCTCGGAGCGCTCGGAAACCGACGAAAACCGGATTTTTGTCGCCGATGACGTCGATGAGCGCACAAATCAAGCCGCTGAGCGCGTTGCGAATCCGCTCGAAGGCGTCGAGGAACGCTGGGAAAAGCTCGGCGCAACGCCCATCTCCAATGAATTCGGCAACGCAGCCGTGATTCAGCGCAACCACGCCCAATCGATGCAGCACGGCCAGGTTCGACTGGTAGAAGCCGCGGCGTGCTCGCTGAATTCCGTCCTGGCCGCGCTCGACGTGCCCGCGCCACCGAACCCGTCGGTGCAAAACGCCGTCTTCCTCGACCTCGAGACCACGGGACTTCGCAAGACCGACTACGCATTCTGCATCGGCATCGGGTTGTGGGAGCAGAGCCGATTCGTCGTGCGCCACTACGTGATGCGTCGCGACGAAGAGGAGCGCGCCGCGCTGAAGGCGTTCCAGGACGACCTGCCGAACGACGGATTACTTATAAGCTACAACGGGCGTTCCTTCGACGTCCCGATGCTCACTCGACGACTGGAGCATCACAATATCGAGCATTCGCTCGACGAGATGGCCCACCTGGACCTGCTCGACGCCGCGCGAAAAGCCTGGCCGAAGCGCGACACCCATAAATTATCGGCTGCCGAAGCAGACATCTGCGGCCTGCAGCGCCACGACGACGTGGCCGGCGCGCGCATCCCGCAACTGTGGAAGACATATCTGGAGGACGGCGAGCCGGGCCGGCTCTTTGGCATCTTCAAGCACAACCGACTGGATATCGTGTCGCTGCTCGCGCTGCTGCCCGAGCTCGTCGGCGCCCTCGGCGGCTCCCAAACACCGACCCGTCAGACCCGCTCATCCCGGTCGTCCACGCGCCGAAAGTCGAATTCGAAGAAGCCCAAACAAAGCCTGAAGAAGAACCACGAGGTCTCGTCCAAAAACGACACGCCGCTCAAGCAATCGCTCAGCCGCAACTATCAACTCAGGTCGAGAGCGAAGGGCGAGCAGGGCAGGGCGGCGCGGGACATAGACGGGCGGGAGAAGGGCAGCGAGAAGAAGCGTGTCCAGCTCGGCGGCTCGTTGTCACGCTCGAAACTCCGCGAGAAGATGCCCGTCGGTCAACATATCCGCGACCTACGAAAAAGGGCTGAGAAGGCCGAAGACTCGGACGAGCGCACCGCACTCCTGCACGAAATCCTCGCCATCTCGCCTCGCCACGTGTTCGCACTCCGAGAGCTCGCCGCCACCTACCGCGCCGCCGGCAAGGACAAGCTCGCAGAGGTGCTCGAGCGCCGGCTGGAAGACGAAGCGCCTTACTAAACTAGCCTCGCGACGCGAGATAGCTCTCAAACGACAGGACTTGCGACTCGCCCTTGCCATCATCAGAGTCCTTGTCGGCGGCCTCTTCTTCCTCGCCGTCTTCGTCCTCGAGTTCGTCGGTCTCTTCGGCATCCTGCTCGTCGGTCGCGTCTTCCTTCTCGTCTTTCTTCGCCTTCTTGGATGACTTCTTAGACGCTTTCTTCCGCTCGGCGTCGAACTCGGCCTTGTCCAACCGCAACTTCGCGCGCTTCTTGATATCCACCGCGGCCTTCACGACCTCACCAACCAGCGTCGTCACCGCCGTCGTCAGCGCCTTCTCGCCGATCTTCTTCCACAGCGATTTGGTGCTCTCTTTGACAACTTCCTCCATCAGACGCATGACTACTCCTCGAGTTACTGTTCTTCCGGCATGCCGATCTTCGCGACGAGCCCGCCGCTTTCGCTACTATGTATTGTGATGCAGCGAACGGGGGATGCAAAGCAGGCTGCATACTACCACTTGGATAAGCCGATGAACGACCGCATCATTCCCATCCTTGTTCTAGCCCTCGCGACCGCCGCGTGCAGCCACACACCCGAGCAGATGTACGAGAAGGCTCAGGACGAGCCCGATCGCGCGCCAAAACTGTACCGAGAAGCATGCGACGAAGACCACGCACCGTCCTGCTATCGGTTGGGCGTGATGCGGCTGGAGGGCAATCGCGTCGACCTGTCGTACGGCAAGGGCGTCGAGCTCTTGGAGAAGGCCTGCGAGCTGGACCACGCCGAATCATGCGGGGTCCTCGGTGCGCTGTACCTGACAGGGCGCGCGGTTGAGAAGGACACGGCCGCCGGACTCGACCTGTTGGGGCGATCCTGCGACCTGGGCTACCCCGACGGCTGCGTCACCGTCGGTATGCACTTCTACGACGGCGTGGGCGTCGCCAAAGATCCCGAGCAGGCCGCGAGTTTCTTCGACAAGGCCTGCGAGGCAAACGGGCCCACCGGCTGCGGTCTCCTGGGCGTGATGTACGCAAACGGACGCGGCGTAAAACTCGACGCACAAAAGGCATTCGAGGCCTACAGGAAGGGCTGCACGCTCGGCCGCGCCGAAGCGTGCTTCGGAGCCGGTGCCATGCTCGAGCGAAGCGATGCCTCGGACGACGCCGGCACGACGCCGCAGGACTGGTACCAGAAAGGGTGTGACAGCGGCCTCCAGGAAGCGTGCGAAAAGGTGCGATAAGGTGCGTCGAGAGTGACCCATCGGTCATTTTCAAGGAAAATTGAAGATTCACCCAAACGCCGCCAGATCGCCGTCTCACCTAACTTGCGTGACGGTATTCGATGATCTAACAGTACTTCTCCGTCACCTATGACTGATGCGTGATACCGAAATGAATGACGCCGAAAAGCAGCGCCATATCCAGGCTGGACTCGCCCGACTCGAGGCGATGTCTGACTCCTTCGACGCCGAGCGCGTCGGTGGAGTCGAGCACCTCCTTCACGCCGAGCGCGTCGCCGAACAACCCTGGCTGATCGCCGGTGTGTCCGACGGCATGGGCCTTCATACGACGCTGGCCGCGCTGGATGCGGGCGTCCTGCGCTACGGTATCGGTATCTACTACGAGCCGCCCGCGCTCCTCCAGACCGATGACGAGGGTAACCCCATCTCGCCGGTGCACTACGCACGGTACCAAAACGCGCTGGCCCTCGAAGAGTACGCGCGCAGCAAAGGCGCCGACTTCAAGGTCATGTTCGCCGACATCATGATGGCGCCGCAGCGCGGATTAAAGGGCGATATCAAATCCGACCCGCCGCCGTTCCCGGAAGACATCAAATCAGCGTTTGAAGACGCTCGTGCGCGCGCTCCCCGCGAAGACGCGGTCTTTATCGACTCCGTCGCCTTCGGCAAGTGGATCTCGCCGAGAGAGGGCGAAGACAAAATCGAAGCACCAACCCTGAACTTCGACGGCGAGTTGGTTCATTCAAAGACGAAGGGCTATCACGCACGCGGCTACGAAGAGACGCTCGACACCATGGGCCGCAACCACGGACGGCTGCTCGAGTCGATGGCCGACTTCGGCTGGTTCGGGCCCGCTGCGCTGACCGCATTCTTCACGTGGGCCGGTGGCTCGCAGCACGTCCAGGCCCTGAAAGGCGTCTACGGGGGCGGTGCGCTGGGCGATGCGAAGATGATCGCCGAGCGCGACGTCACCGCCTTCCGCCTGAACCACGGTCTGGACCTGGGCGCACACGCCATCATACGCCTGCCAGCCTTCCTATCGGCGGCACTCATGGCCATCCCGGGCGCCGGGCTCTTCGGCATGATCTCGCGCAAGGTGCTCTCCGACCGCGGTTTCTACTGGGACATGCCCGACCTCTCCGTGATGATGCTCGAGGGACTCTTCGGGCCGGAATGGGTGCGCGAAAATCCGATCTCGCAGATCGAGCTCGACAGCGCCGAAGTCCTCTTCATGGACGATATCCAGGCCACAGTCGAACAGGCACACCGACGCGTCGCGGAGTACCGGGCAAACCAACCCGAAGACCAACGCACCGAGCCAATTCCGGTCGAAGACAGCCGACGACTGCTCAAAGGCCTCGTCCCCGCGGATTATATCGAGATCCTCGGGCGCTTCCGGCCCGATATCGGGGACAACGTCAACTATCAGACGGCGCCCCCCGCGCGGAGGTAGTCTCGGCGAGACGATGCGGGCAGGCTGCCCGCATCACGCATTCAATTCCCGGTCATCAACACCATCGCCACCCCGGCGATCATGACCACCGCGCCGACCAGGCGTCGGCCGATATCCTTTTCCTTGAACAACACCCAACCGGCCAGAATGGCCGACAGGACCCCGATCGCGCGCTTGATGGTCTCGACGTAGGCGATCTTGACGAATACGTACGACCCGAGCTGCATTGCCATCGCGCCGACCGAGAAGAATCCGCACGCCGCGATCCAGAACTTCGTATTCGTGAGTTCCTCGCGTAATTCGGAGGCGCCACCGTCTTTGATCAGCCGGTAGACGATAAACGCCAGCCCCACGCCAAACGCCAGGAATAGCGTATGCCACATCGGGGAGGTCATGCCGGCCGCTTCCTTGTCGATGACGGGCGTGACGCTCCAGATAAACGCGACGATCAGCATGTACATACTGCCGCGCTCGTTCCAGATCGCCTTGAGCGGCCCCAGGAGCCCCTCGCCCTTGGCGCCGGGGTTCAGAAAGAACGCCCCGATACAGACGGTCACGATCCCCGCAATCCCCCAACCGGTAGGCGCCTCGCCCAACGTGAAGTACGCGACGATCGCCGAGAACACGGGGGTGAACGACAGGTACGGGGTGGTCAGGCTCAGCGGTGAGATCTGTACCGAGCGCAAGAACAGAAAGTTCGCCGCGATATTCAGGATCACCGAACCCACACCGAACAGGACGTAGATCCCGGTGACCTCGGGGAAGGGCACGAAGACGATGTCGGCGACCGGGTTGTCGAAGGTCGGGACCCAGTTAAACTCCTCGGCGGCCATAAACGGGACGATGAACGGTATCTGCCAGAGCATGATACCGATCACCGCCGCGGATGCGGTCATATACTCGCCGATGTGCTTACGGGTGATGTCCAGAGACGCCCAGAAGACCGACGAGAGGACGGCGAGGAGAAAGCCTATTACAAAGGGGTCAGGCATAGAGAGTACAGCTCATTCATTGGCCAGCGCCGTCGAAGAGGACGCGCCGGATAACAGAAGGTGCAAATCCGCGGTGCTCGAGGTGGCGATACGCCTTTTGCTTGGCGTCCCGGTCGAGCTTCGCGGGGTCGTCGAATCGTGAGAGGAGGCGCTCGCGGCAGCACTCGAGCCAGCCGCGCGTATCTGCCGCATCGGCGACGGTCTCGCGCGATAAGTCTCGCGGCACGCCGTGCTTCTGCAACTTTTGCTCGATGCGGCGAGGCCCCCATCCTTTACGGATGAGGATCTCGGTTTGATGCTCGGCAAAGCGCCGATCGTCGAGCCATCCCTGTTCGGTCAGCCTCGTGAGTGCATCCTCGATCAGGTGATCGTCGTAGTCGCGATCCTCGAGCTTGTCACGCAACTCGCCAGAAGAGTGGTCGCGGAATCCCAGCAGGCGCAAGGCTGCCGCTTCTACCTGCGCCGCGGTCTGCTCGTCGGACTGTTCGTCGTTCTCAGTCATCGCGCGGTCGAAAGTCGTAGCAGGGTTGACCGTCCGGGCGGACGCAGCGCGCCTCTTCGACGCACGATCCGTCGACGCATGCCTCTCCGTCCACACAGTCGAAATCGCTGACGCAGTCGAGCATATCGACCACGCATGCCGACTCCAGGCAGGCCATACCGAACCCGCACTGCTCGCCGCTCTCGCAACTGGTCGTCGTCATCACGAAGCGGCCATTATCGGAGATGCAACGCCCGCTCTTGCAGCCGAAGCCGGTGGGGCAGGGTGCCTGCTCGCTACACTTTTTGTATCGAAACGACGGCCAGCGCTCGCCGTCAGCGCTTCCCGATCCAGTCTTGCATCCCACGGCTGTCGCCAGCAGAGCGACGGCGCATGCTGCCATGGCGCTGGCTATGACTCTGTGCGTCAACAATGTCATCGGCGTCGTGAGGTCCTTCGAGCAATTCGCTCGCTCGGATTGCTGCAGCTGGGCTCTACCTGTATGCTCCGCCCGCTGTTCTGGCTGCGGGTCAGATAGGTGTAGTTACTGCAAGCCATGTGTGCAACCGGAAGAGGGCAAATGTGAGCGAGCTGGACGAAGATCAGGTTACAACCGAGGACTCTGCGCCGCCCGCCGACGCGCCGCCGGTCATCAGCTACCAGATGCTGGCCCTGGCCGCGTTTGTCATGGCGATTCCCGCGGCGATCCCACTCATCATCATCATCGAGCCGAGCGCCGTCCCGTTCATCCCACCGGTCGATCCGGACGACTCGGGGACCTACCTGTTCCTTATCGGGTTGAGCGCGGTCATGCTGCTGGCGAACTGGACCATTGTCTTCGTGATCTGGCGCTGGCTCAACCGCTACGGGGCCGACGCCGCGGACGATGAGTAGCCCGCGTTTTTCGTGGTTGGAGCCCAACGTCCTGATTTGCTATACAAGGCGCGCTGGGTGAATTTCTTTTGATGTTCGAGTCCTATGGCTGCAAATGAGAAGTCCGGTTCGGGGTCTAATGAAGACGTCGATGTGTCTATCATCATCCCGATCTACAACGAGGAGGGCATCCTCTCGGCGTCCGTCGCGGATGTGACCGAGAAGCTCGCCAATGATCCCCGATGGGACTACAGCTACGAGCTGATCCTCGCCGAAAACGGCTCGACGGATCGCACCGTCGATATCGCGCGGGAGCTCATGGAACGCCATCCCGAGCTCAAGCTGATGCACAATCCCGAGCCAGACTACGGCCTCGCGCTTCGCCGCGGCATCGTCGCGGCCAAGGGTGAGTTCGTGGTGTGCGACGAAATCGATTTGTGCGACACGGATTTCTATATTCGCGCGCTCAACAAGATGGAGGTCGAGAACTTCGACTTCGTCGTCGGCAGCAAGGCGCTCAAGGAATCATCGGACAAGCGACCGCTGTACCGTCGGCTCGCCACGCGCGTGCTCAATATGCTGCTGCACGTGTTCCTGGGCTTCAAGGGCACGGACACGCACGGCCTGAAGGCATTTCGCAGAGATCGATTGATGGAAGTCGTCGATCAGTGCGTGGTCAACAAGGATCTCTTCGCCAGCGAGTTCGTCATTCGAGCCGAGCGAAATGACTTTCGCATCACCGAGATCCCGTTGACCGTTGTCGAAAAGCGACGCCCATCGGTCAATCTCTTCCGGCGAGTCCCGAACGTGCTCAAAAATCTCGCGCGCCTGTTCTGGATCATCCGTGTCCGCCACCGCTGAGCGTGTTTCACGTGAAACAGGCCGACCATCATCGCAGTCCGATCGACGATACGGCGCGTTCCTTCGCCTGCATCACCGTCGACCTGGATTCGCTGAGTTGTTACCGGGATATTCACGGCCTCCAGCCGCGCAGAAGCGATGTCGACGCCGCCTACGCTGTGGGTGTCCGGCGCCTGCTGGACCTCTTCGCGCGATACGACATTCGCGCAACGCTCTTCGTCATCGGCCACGACGTGGCCAACCCAGCACATGCAGAACTGCTCGCCGAGGCCGTCGACGCCGGTCACGAGCTGGGAAATCATACATTTTCCCATCATTACGATCTCCCTGAGCGCACTCCCTCGGAAATCGAAGACGATATCGCCCGCGGTGAGGACGCCATTGCGGACGTGACCGGAGAGGGACCGGTCGGCTACCGCGCACCGGGCTACAATATCACCAGCGGGGTCTACGCGATCATCTCACGGCGGGGCTACCGGTACGACTCCTCGGTGTTCCCGTGTCCGCCATACTACGGAGCAAAAGCCGCGATCATGGGGCTCCAGGCGCTTCGCGGGCGCCCGAGCCGAAGCGCGATGACGCCCGCGACAAACCTCTTGGCACCGATTGATGCCTACAGACCGTCGAAAACTCGCCTATGGCGCCGAGATGATGAAGCCAACGGGCCCATCGAGATCCCCATGGCGCTCGTGCCCGGGCTTCGCTTTCCGGTTATCGGCACAAGCCTGCACCTTATGGGTCGTCTCGGCTTCGATCTCGTCTACCCGCTGCTCAAACGTGCTTATCCACGGCTTCTCCAACTGGAGTTCCATGCAATCGACTTCATGGATGCCAATGACGAGGGTGCTGAGGATCTCGTCGACGTCCAGCCCGACTTGAGGGTTGCCTGGTCCGAGAAGCGCGCGCTCTATGACCATGTCTTTGGCCGAGTGGCCGAGGACTACGACGCCACAGAGCCGCTGAGCGCGGCCGTCGACGCGCTCTATGGATGACCTCTCGGGACCGTCATGGCTGTGATAGGGTGATTCGCCGCCGAGCCGGCGACAGCCCGCCTAAGTGACTGGTATTGCGGCTAAAAGCACCTGTTTCACATGAAACTTCCTGCCCAGGACCCCAGATGACCGACTGGAGCGATTTACTACGCGGCCTCACGCCTCGAGCGGACTTGCACGCCGATTTTCCTGCGGTCAAACTCGACCAGGACCAACCCGTCTGGATCAGCCGTGAGGAAATCCTGGCTGCTGCCGTGATCGCGGCTCGCGTCCTCGAGGTCGTCGCAATGCGAGGGGGCACACGACTGGGAGCGAGCGCGTTCGAGTCGCTCCGAAAGACCGTCGCCCGTGGCCTCGACAAGTCGGCCCGCAACCTCTGTGATGACGAGGCGCGGCGCGTCCTTCGATGGCTCGAAGAAGCCGAGCCCGTCGACGATGCACAGCTCGAGGACGGACCCCCGGAGGTCGACGTAATGTACGCTTCCGACCTCGAAAGCCGGGCGTCAGTCGCAAACTTTGCGATTGATGAGGGGTACGACCTGGAGATGGAGTATTTCGACGCAGACCGTGAGATCTGGCCACGTATTCGATGCACACCTCTGGCAGTTCATCGCCTCGACGACGAGGAGATCTCGCTGCGATTCGAAGCCCGCCACGGCGAGCGCGAGGTCGCGCTCCGTAGGGTACGATGGCTGATGCCGGTCACTCGCCGGGAGGTCCCTCGAGGTGTACAGCGAAAGGAACCCGGCGAGGTCATTCGATTCCCCGCCGGGAAAACCTCAGACGACTGAGACCCGCGAGCTACTCGGCGACCGCCTGCTCGTCCTGTGTCTCTTCTCCCGGGTTCGCGGCCTTCGTCTCGGCCTTCCCAATCGCGTGCTGAACGAGGTCCTCGGCGGTTTCGTGCGGATCCCACAAACTCTCGAACTCCCCGCCACGTTGGACGAGCATCTCAGCTCGACGCTGAGTGACCGGGTCGTTGAGGAAGAGTTTGAGGTGTTCCAGCGACTCCTCAGTCTCACGGACCCATCTATTCTTTTCCTTCGACTCTCCGATACGTCGGGAGAGGGAGAGGTTCTTCTCGTACACGTCGATGGCTCGCTCCATGAGCGGTCGGATGTGCTTGCGGAGTTCTTCAAAGTACAGCGCTACCTCTTCGTCGCTGAGATCATCTGGAATCTCTGCCTCGAAGATGTCGGTGTAGAAGTCCTCATAGAGCTTGCCGATCATATATCCCGCCGCCATCGACCAATTGGGGTGGTGATGCCGAAGCGCCTCGATGTAGTGATGCTGGGCAGACATGAACAACTTGCCCTTTTTATCCAGATCCTTGCCCATGCGCTCTGGTGGCAGCAAGAGCCTAATCTCACTGACCTGTCCATGATACGTGCGCCCGAGTCCGAACTGGGCCTGGACCAGCAGGTGTGAGTCGGGGGCAAGTCGCTGATCGGGGGAGGCCTTCGCATTGACGTCGACCGCATTTCTGAAACCGTCTTCCGCCTCTTCCCACTGCTCGAGCGCGAGGAGTGCATTCGATCGACGCAGGTGCGCCTCGACGCGATCGAAGTTGCTCAGACCGTCCTGCAAGAGGACATCCGTCATCAACTCGACCGTCTTTTCGTGCTCGCCGGTGTGTTCGTAGGCTTGCGCAAGCCGGAAGTAGGCGTCCTTCGCGTCTGCTCCCTCGGGCTCCTCGGCGATGATACGCTCGTAGACACCGGCGGCCTCATCCCAACGCTCTAGCTTTTCGTACGCCAGACCCAGATTGTACAACGACGGCATGTAGTACCGGCTGTCCTCGAAATATTCGAGGATGAATTCGTAGTGGCGCGCCGCCTTCTCATACCGGCGCTCCGAATACGACTGATAGGCCTTCTTGAAGACCTCTGTCACATCGACTGCCTGGGATTCACCATCCGGCCCCACTCGTATCAGCATCGGATCGAGGTTGATATTCTCTGACTTGACGTCGGCGCCGGTGAGCACGTCGTCTTTTTCACTCCCTCCACTACTCGCACATCCAGTGACGGCAAAGACCGTCATCAGAACCAATGCAAGCGTTTTCGAAGAAAGTATACGGAAACTGCTCTGTGACATCATGATCTCCAGAAAAGCTCGAACCAGCTACTCAAACGTTTCAAGTGACGCGACCCATTCCCTCGCCTCACACCAGAGCAGACAACTCTCATTGTGCGGAGTTCCATCACAGACGCAAGGATTACGCCGCGCCTTGCGAAAAAGGTACCTCTCGACATGACCAATCCCCTCTCCGACGGCCCCAAATCCAAACAGAGCGACGACCGTCAAGCACAAGAATACACCGGGCTACGAGATCGACCTAAAATCATTTCTTTTCAAGCCTTTAGCTACCTTTCTGCACACTCGCACATGAAAGCACTCCCAAAAAATTACGCAACGATTCCGGGGGTTCGGTCGAAAACCTATATAGAGGGAGGTGCGGTGCGTGCACCGCCGATTCCAACTCGACGAAGGCGTCGTGTGCCGGCCCCGACTGGGAAAAAGCGCTTGCCGGCGAATCGACGTCCAACTCCAACCGGGATCGACTCTCTCGAAAAATGGCGGTGGGCCGGCGCCTGCAAGGTCGGTCCAACGGCAACGAGTTTTCCGTCGTGTGGCGGGGAAACCCAAAGCATGGCGTGTGGCAGACGCCTCGAGGTTACGCTCGGGGCAACGGCAGGGCGAGCGTATCCGGCGCTCAGTCCGGGGAGTGCGGGTCCAGAACCCAAACGACTCGGGCGACAAAAACCAGTGATGCCAGGTGGCGTAGCGGCTCCTCGACCTCGCGGAAGGGCAGTGCGGCCGCCATCAAAGGGTAATCTGTCGCGCAGTCATTTGCTCCGCCAGGAGCGAATGCAACTGCAAGCCATCGGACTCATGAGAGGACCGCCAGGTCGTGCTCGTGAGCCGTGGCAGAGGATCTCAAAACTCTCGGACCGGTCCTGTACCGGTAATGATACTAAAGTGAGGCGAAACGTCTACATTACACAGGAGGTAAGCAGCATGAATTGAGCCATGACATACCGCTCGGGCCGTCCTGAAGCGCAACCTCGAACCCAGACACTGAGACAAGCCAACTGGTCGGGAACGCCGATAGACGGAGACAAGATAGCGGTGAGGACGTCGCCGAGGCGAAGTTGGCGGCAACGCCGCCGCTGGCCGACAAGACAAAGAGCGCTGCTGGAGGTTCGCAGCCCGCCGTACGACCGGCGCTGACGCCAGCGCTTTTGCGACGCCGACGAAAGATGCGTTGCACGCGCTGTATTTCTTGCGACGTCCGCGCGCTTCAGCCGTCGAAAATCGATGTGCGGACGCGGGCGAGGCCGGCGAGGCTATGGACGTCTTGGCTGAAGTAGGGGACGGTCACGATTGGTGTTTCACGTGAAACATGGGCCGTCAGCTTTTCCAGACTAAGCTGATCCTTGGCGGCGAGCGCCTGGAAATCCGAGGCGTTACTCAGAAGACGCTGGGCGAGGTCTTCGAGATCGCCGTCGACTGCCGCTGAAGCGCCCGCTTCGCCGAGGCGTGTGGCGAGCTCGGCGGGGGCCTGCTTGAGTTCCTCGGTGTTCACCCACTTTGGATGGACGCGATTGACGACAAATCCGCCGACGGCCACCTGCTGTTGACCGAGTTCGTCGTAGAAGAAAATGGCCTCATCGAGCGTGAGCGGATCCGGTGCCGTCACGACGATGAAAGTGCAGGTGTCGCTGGTGAGCATCTTCTCGACGTGCCTGGCCCGTTCACGCAAGCCTTCGAATAGCGTGGAGAAGGCCTTGAGGAACGTGGCCATCTCGGAGAGGAGTTCGGCTCCGGTGAACTTTCCGAGCGTCTTGACTACATATGACGTGCCAACTGAAAAGAGGCCGAGGCCGGACGTACCGGTCAGCACGTTGGGCTTGTAGAGCCATTGCAACGCCTTGTTGTCCACCGCGCTGGCCAGACGACTGGGCGCTTCGAGAAAGTCGAGCGCGTGCGTCGTCGGCGGGGTGTCGAGGACGATGAGGTCGAAATCCTCCTCTTCGTAAAGCTGATAGAGACGCTCGGCTGCGGCATACTCCTGGGTACCCGCAAGGCTGGAAGAAAAATACTGGTAGAAGCGGTTCTCGAGAATATCACGCTGGTTTTCCTCATTCGGCGAGTAGCGACGGACCAGGTGATCGAACGACTCCTTCATATCCAACATCATCGCCCAGAGCTCGCCCTCGGGCGCCAATCCGATCTCTTGAAAGCGCTCGAGGGGGATCTTCTGCGCCTCATTGTCGAGCGAACTCACACCGAGACTATTGGCGAGCCGCTTGGCTGGATCAATCGTAAGGACGAGAACCTTGCGCCCCTGCATCGCGGCGTGGAGCCCGATCACGGCACTCGTGGTGGTCTTTCCGACCCCACCCGAGCCTGCACAAACCACCAGTTCTCGGTCTGCGATGAGACTCGCAAATCCCTGATTGTCAGCCGGCAAAGTCGCCATCGCGTTTACTCCTGAGAGGTCGAGTTGCCGGACATCTGCGCGTCCAGCCGTTTCGCCATGTCGCGAATGACCGGGAATGTAACGCGCTCGACGAAGTAATAGGGCAAATGCAGGATGGGGGCTTCAGTCTCCTGGTCGAGCCGATCGAGATAGCGTTGCTGGAGCTCGACCCGCTGATTTCGAAACGACGCACCATCCAGCAGGCCGTGGAGCGGGTCGTCCTCTTCGACGTCGTCGAGCGCCTGGTTCATCCATTCGACTTCTGATGGCTCGAAGAGCGGCTCGTAGACCGAGTTCGCCACGATTGAAAATACCGAGATCCCCAGCTTTTCCCGGATGACGTCGCGGAGCATGAGGGTCTCGTTGACCGGCATCTCTTCCGGGAGGGTGACCAGGTTGAGCGAAGTGAGCTCGGAGTTCTGCAGGAATTCCTCGATCTTCTTGGCCTCCTCGTACATATGACCAGAGCTCAAGATCGAGGTGATGACGGACGGTATCTGCAGGAAGAAAATGCCGTGCCCCGTTGCTGGCGCATCGACCACCACCTTGTCCCAGACATAGGAGCCGTCGGCGTTTTGCTCGGTCGCGTGAAAGTGAGACTTGCCTAGCATTAACAAGTCGTTGAGGCCGGGAACCGAGCGCAGGAACGACCGCACGATGCGGTTCTCGAAGACCGCTTTGTAGATGAGCTTCACCTTCAACACCATCAAGCCGTACTCCTCGAGCGCAGCACGGGGGGTGATGTTGACCGCGAAGAGGTTGTCCTCGACCTCGATGATCTCGGTCGAGACCTTGCGCGATCCGAAGAAGGAACTCACCTTCTCTTTGACGTCCAACTGGATCAGCAGCGTGCGCTGCCCGCGGCGTGCACAACTCAACGCGAACGCAGAGGAAACGGTGGTCTTGCCGACGCCGCCTTTGCCGGAGAAGAGTACGAATCGATGATCGAAAAGGCTCAAGGATGTAAACTCGGGGATGGGTACAACACGATAGCGCGGGGAACTCTAAACAGGCCGCTGGACCTTCGCAAGGTCTGGCGAACATCATACCGCACTCAGAGCTTTAGATAGAGAGAGGATAGCCGAGCGACTGCACAGTGGCTT
Source organism: Myxococcota bacterium (assembly GCA_051747295.1). GTDB lineage: Bacteria > Myxococcota_A > Bradymonadia > Bradymonadales > Bradymonadaceae > JBNJFZ01. The sequence continues at coordinate 21,104 of JBNJFZ010000031.1, read as the reverse complement.
CGCGCCCCTCGACCTGCACCACGTCTCCAATATCGTTGTATTTGCGCTTTACATAAGCCAGCGCAATAGGGGCTTTCAGGCGCGGGGACCAGACCGAGCTCGCCACAAAGCCCGCCTTTCGCCCGTCTACCTGCAGTTTCGCACCCTCTGTCGGAGCAGCGCCGCCGTCGAACACCAGCGTTCGAAGCATTTTCGCGGGTGTGCCGAGCGTATCGAGGCGCGCGATGATCTCCTGGCCGAGGTAACACCCTTTGTCATAAGCGATGGTGTCATCGAGTTGGGCCTCGAGTGGGATGATGGCGTCGTCGAGTTCACCGCCGTAGCGCGGCACCCCCGCTTCGATTCGCAGGGTCTCGAAGGTATCGTGGCCGATCGCCGTCGCGAATTCGTAAAGGGCATTCCAGGCCGCGAGTTGCACGCTACGCCCGCAGGAGAGCAGAAAGCCTGGCTGGCCTGTCCAATCACACCTCTGAACGACGACATCGAGGCCGTCGAGCGAGCCCCAGGTTCCGTGGAAAGGGTCGAGGTCACCTACGGCACGATCCCAAGTCGCGACCTGCTCGAAGATGGACGCAGCCGAGTCTCCAAACAAGCCGAATTTGGCCGTGCTTTCGCTGCGGTCATGAAGTTGGACGTCTTCCGTGATGACGTGGTGCCGCAGATGTGAAAGGCATCCGTCTCGCAGGTTTCCATACTCCAGATCGGCGACGAACATATCGGGCATGTGGAGCAATCGCATCTCGGCGACGAGGCGACCTTTGGCGTTCACCACGGTGGTCAGATGTCCCGCACCTTCTTGCTGCAGCTCCATCAGGTCGTTTGTGACAAGGCCCTGCAGCCACGGAACGGTGTCTGTACCGGTGACTACCAGTGTATCGCGTGCGGCGAAGTCGATGAGGCCGACGCCTCCCTCGACCACCGAACGATATTCGGAATCCGGGTCGCCGAAATGCTCGACAACCTCCGCTTCTCGCCACGTCGTCCACGTGGCGCCGAGTCCATCGAGTCGCTCCGCGAATGCTTGCTGTCTGATATCCATGAATGATCCGCTGTGTTCACCGTATGCGTAGGCCGACGGCCTGCGCGTCATGTCCTGCGGACGAAATATGAGGCACGGCAGCTATAATTCAAGCACTGCTGCGTGCCAACCATATTGTGTGATGCGCAGGTGCGTGATAGGAAACACGCGTTAATGACTCGACTCCACTCTCTTCATCCCCAGCCTCGAAGTGTCTGAGCCCACCGAAGATCAGCAACGCCTCAAACATTTGACGGTCGATGAGGAGATCCTCGCCTCGTACGACGGACTCGTCCCGAAGCATATCGCTGTCATCATGGACGGCAATGGCCGCTGGGCTACGCAGCGCGGGAAACGCCGTCTATCGGGCCACCGCGAGGGTGCCAACGCTGTCCGCCGCACCGTCGAGAGCTGTCGGTACCTGGGTTGCGACACTCTTACACTCTACGCATTCAGCTCGCAGAACTGGGGACGACCGGAAGACGAAGTCACCGGGCTGATGACGCTGTTCAATATCTACATTCGCAAAGAGCGAAAGCGCCTGATCGCCAACGGTATTCGCCTGCAGGTTATCGGAGAGCGGAGTCGACTGAGCACCAAGCTGCAGAAGGCCATCGAGAAGCTCGAAGCCGAGACCGCCGGCAACGATGATATGATTCTCCAGGTCGCAGTCAGCTATGGTGGACGCGAGGAGCTCGTACGCGCCACCCAACTGTTGGCCCAGCAGGTCGAAGATGGCGAAGTTTCCCCGTCGGATATCACGGAGTCGGACATCGAGCGGCATCTGTACACGGCAGGTCGCCCGGATCCTGATCTGGTCGTGCGTACCAGCGGCGAGATGCGCCTGAGCAACTTTCTTCTCTGGCAAGTCGCCTACAGCGAGCTGTATTTTACCGACGTCCTCTGGCCGGACTTCGGCGAGCGCGACATCCTCGACGCGTTTGAAGCGTTCTCGGACCGGGAGCGACGATTCGGGAAGACCGGCCTGCAGGTATCGGAAGAATAGCACATTGGCACCAGCCCGGTTGCAGGGTGCCAGCGAATCACACCATCCGAAATAATCCAGCAGTACGATCGCCTTGCTATAAGGCATATGGGCAACTGGAGACCGACCATGTCAGATTTCATCTCGAATATGATGCAGCCCGAGCAAGAAGAGCCTCTCCATCCGGTTGCGACGACGGTCGCTGGCAGTGACAGTGGTGGAGGCGCCGGCATTCAGGCCGACCTCAAGACGTTTGCCGCGCTTGGCGTCCACGGGACATCTGTCCTGACCCTCGTCACCGCGCAAAATACAAGAGGTGTCGACGGGCTCCAGATGCTGCCGGCCGAGGCCGTGCGCCGCCAGTATAAGGCGATAATGAGCGACTTCGAGGTCGACGCGTCGAAGACCGGTGCGCTGGGAAATGCCGAAATGATCGGCGTGGTCCTCGAATGCATCCAGGACGACCCGGTCGACAAGCTCGTCGTCGACCCCGTCATGGTGTCCAAACACGGAGATCCCCTGATGGTCGAAGAAGCGCAGCAACTCATCCGCGATGAGCTGCTAGAGCATGCATTCCTGGTGACGCCCAATCCGCATGAGGCCGAGATTCTGTCCGGACGCAGCGTTGGCGGACCCGACACGATGAAGGAAGCAGCGAAGCGCATCTTCGATCACGGGCCTCAACATGTGCTCGTGAAAGGCTCCCACCTGGACAAGGTCGTGCGTGATATCCTGTATGACGGCACTGGCTTCATCGAGTACGGCGCCGATCGGATCTCGAACGAGCGAGTCCATGGCTCCGGATGCGTCCACTCGGCCGCCATCACCGCGCGCCTGGCGCTCGGCGATTCCCTGGAGGATGCGGTGGGATTTGCTCGAAAATTCATCTCCCGCGCGATCGAGACTGCCCCGAAAGTGGGCGGGGGGATTCAGCCAGTCAACCCAATGCACGAGGTCTGGGAGTGAGTGTCGAACCAGCGCTGACACCGTCGACCGTCGCTCGATGGAGCGACGGTCAGCTTCTCCAGGGCGAGCCGGACCGCCGCCTGTCCGAAGTCGTGACGGATTCGCGGGGAACACTCCCTGAAGACGCGCTCTTCGTCGCGATCAAAGGAAAACACTTCGACGGCCACAGATTCGTACAGGACGCGGTAAGTGCCGGCGCCGCCGCTGCTCTCGTGTCCGACCCAGCGGATATCGAGTATCCGGACGATGTCGCCGTCATCCAGGTCGACGACACACTCGCGGCCCTGCAGCGGCTCGCCACTCGATGGCGGGAGCTCTTCGATATTCCCGTGATCGCGATCACCGGTTCCAACGGGAAGACGATCGTCAAAGATATGCTGGGCAGCATCCTCGCGCGCGGTTCGACCGTGCATCGCAGCCCCGGCAGCTACAACTCGCAGATCGGAGTCCCGCTGTCGCTGCTCGGGATCCGACCCGAACACGACGCCGCCATCATCGAAGCTGGAATCAGCCGCGTCGGTGAAATGGAACGCCTCGAGCGGATGATTCAGCCCACGCACGGCATCCTGACCAATATCGGATTGGCGCACGCAGCCGGCTTGAAGACCCTCGAAACCACGGCTCGGGAAAAGCTCGAGTTGTTCGCAACCCTCGGCGACGGACCGTTGGTGTTCCCCACGCAATCCGACGTCCTCCAGCAATTCGACCTGCCGGGCAACTGCGTGGGGTTTTGCGTCGACTGTGAGCCAGATGACAGCAACACCCCCGTCTTTGTTGCACGTGAAGTACAACGCGCCGATGGCGGCTTCGAGTTTGCGATGGCGCTACCCGACGGCCACCAGCACGATATGCAGCTCAATACGCCCGGCCGCCACAATGTGGCGAATGCGACTGCGGCGGTCGCGATGTCCCGGCAACTCGGCGTCGACATCTCAGATGCTCGTGAGGGGCTCGCCGCGTTCGATCTGAGCCCGATGCGCCTAGAGATGCACACGACCCAGGCCGGCGTCACGCTTATCAACGACGCATACAGTTCCGACCCACCCAGCGCACGAGCTGCCATCAGCGCTCTGGAGCAATACGCGGGCCAACAACGCAAAGTCGCGATCCTCGGGGACATGCTCGACCTCGGGGAGCGCTCGGCGGCCGCGCATCGGGATCTCGGCACCGTGGTCGCACGCGGCAGCGTAGATCTACTCATCTGCTACGGAGAGCGCGCCGGGCTCATCGGGGATACTGCGATCGCATCAGGCATGGACGATGACCGCGTCATGCGCGCGACGTCCATGGACGAGCTACACGACTTGCTCGACCAGATTCTGAGCCCGGGCGATTTCGTCCTCTTCAAAGGGAGCCGCACGCTCGGTCTCGAGCGTGCTGCGGAGCACCTGCTCGAGAGCGTCGCGCCCGCGCGCCTCGAGGTCGACCTGGACGCCATCCGCCAGAATTACCATGCGATTCGTCGCCACGTCGGTGAAGACACGGGCTTTATCGCGGTCGTGAAGAGCTTCGGATACGGCAACGACTCCACCCGGGTGTCCCAGACGCTCGTGCGCGAGGGCGTCGACGCGCTCGCCGTGGCCTATGCGGATGAAGGCATTCCGCTTCGTCGCCGTGGTTTGGAGCTGCCGATCCTGGTCACGAACGCCCTCGCATCCGAGGCAGACAAGATCGTCAAGTACGGCCTGACGCCTTTCGTCTACTCGACCCGTGTCGTCGACGCTCTGCGCGCCCAGGCGCGGCGCCGACACGCAACGGTTCCGGTGCACGTGGAAATAGACACGGGCATGAACCGCGTCGGTATCCGGCCCAAAGACGCTTTGAGCTTCATCAAAACGATCGACGCCTATCCCGAGATCGAAGTCGAGGGGCTGCTGACACATTTCGCAGCCGCAGACGACCCGGATGAAGACGAATTCACGGCCGCACAGATTCGCAGCTTCGAGGGCGTCATCCAGACCCTGGCCGACCACGGCTTCGAGCCGGAGCTCATCCACGCGGCCAATACTTCGGCGGCGTGGAGGTGGCCTGAGACGCGGTACGGTCGCGTGCGCGTCGGGCTCGGGCTCTACGGGCTCTCGCCTAGCAAAGCGGTGGCGAGCAGCGCGGACCACATTCGCCCCGCCCTCTCGTTTACCACGCAGGTGATTCACCTCCACGATGTCGAAGCCGGTGAGACGGTCGGCTATAACCGAACCTGGACCGCACCGGAATCTCGCAGGCTGGCGACCATCGCGGTCGGCTACAACGACGGCTTCCCGCGTTTCATGTCCAATGGCGGCGAAGTCCTCGTGAACGGCCAGCGATGTCCGGTCGTCGGAAGCGTCTGCATGGACGTATCGATGGTCGACGTATCCGCACTGACGAACATCTCCGTCGGAGATGAGGTCGTGATCTTCGGCGAGCAGGGTGGCGCCGCGATTTCCGTCGACGAGATCGCCGGACGAGGCGGGACGATCAACTACGAGATCCTGTGCAATATATCCCCGCGCGTGCGGCGCATCTTCGTGCGCGAATAGCTCTCCCCGCATCTTCCTGCGTACTGTCCTCTCCGCTCGCCCCATTGTTTCACGTGAAACATATGATCGTCACACGATCCTGCGTGGTCTGTCTGGGGCAGTGAGTCGAGTACGATCACCTCGCAGACTTGAACTTAGTCCGACGACAGAGATAGGAGTCACAGTCAATAATTTGCTACTCAAAGGCAGAGGTCGAACGTGAGCGAACAGGCGATTCAAGCGTACATCGAGGAGCATCGAGACCGCTTCCTGGAGGAACTCAAAGACTATTTGAGGATCCCGAGCATCTCGACGGACTCCGAACATAGCGATGACGTGAAGGCATGCGCGCATTGGCTGGAAGAACACCTGCTAGGAATCGGGATCGACTCGGTCGTCGTGGAGGAGACGGACGGGCACCCGATTGTCTACGCCGAGCACGGTAACAAGCCGGACGCCCCCACAATTCTCGTCTACGGCCACTACGACGTGCAGCCGCCAGACCCGCTCGAGCTGTGGGATTCACCGCCGTTCGAGCCGGAAGTTCGCGATGGCAAGATCTTCGCGCGCGGTGCCACCGACGACAAAGGTCAGCTCTTCGCGCATATCAAGGGCCTAGAGGCACACCTGGCGACGACCGGCGAGTTGCCGGTGAACGTCAAGCTGCTCATCGAGGGTGAGGAAGAAGTGGGAAGTCCGAACCTCGACCCATGGGTCAGGGAGAACGCAGACCGACTCGCCGCCGACGCGGTCGTGATCTCGGACTCGTCGATGTTCGCGCCGGGTCTGCCCACGATCACCTACGGCCTGCGTGGACTGACGTACTTCGAGGTCACCGTGACCGGGCCGGACCACGACCTGCATTCCGGCCTCTACGGGGGCGCGGTCCCGAATCCGATCAACGAACTCTCGAAGCTCATCGCCCGGTTGCATAACGAGGACGGCTCGGTCGCGATCCCCGGGTTCTACGACGATGTGGATGAACTCACCGCAGAAGAGCGCGACGAGTTCGCTGCCTTGCCCTTCGACAACGAGGAGTTCCGCGCCGAGACAGGCGCGCCAGCCCTCCAGGGCGAAGCTGGTTATTCCACGCTCGAGCGGCGCTGGGCGCGACCAACCCTGGACTGCAACGGTATCTGGGGTGGCTTCATCGGCGAAGGCGCCAAGACCGTGCTGCCGTCGCGCGCGACGGCAAAGATCTCGTGCCGACTGGTCCCACGCCAGGATCCGGCGGTGATTCTGGAGCTCGCCAAAAACTATCTGGAAGAGATCGCACCCGACACGATTTCGCTGAGGTTCGAGCCCCACCACGGAGGTCAACCGGTCGTCGTCGACCGCGATAGCCCCACGATTCAGGCCGCGATGCGCGCATCCGAAAGAGCATGGGGCACCGATGCCGTCTTCACGCGCGGCGGAGGAAGCATTCCGGTCGTCGCCACGTTTGCAGAAGTACTCGACGTGCCGACCGTGTTGCTCGGTTTCGGCCTCAACGACGATCGTCTCCACAGTCCGAACGAGAAGTTCAACGTCGAGAACTTCTACAAGGGCATCGAGACGAGCGGCTACCTGTGGAGCGAAGTGCGGTAAATGAACCGCTTAACCAGCCTGGCCATATCGGGAATACTCGCCATCGCCGCCGTGGTATACGGCTGCGATGGCGAAGATGGGAGCGGTTCGACCTCGAGCTCTAATGCGGGTCATACGATCGATTTTCAGGTGGATGGACCGGGGGTTTCGTACCTCTATCGACATCCGACACGCGGGCTCCACAGGGCCGACGCACTCGAGGACATACCGCTCGAGCATCGAGTAGCGGTCATCGTCACGACCGACGACCGAGAGCCGCCGAAGTTCGACGCACGGCACTTTCCCGTCGCCGACCTCTTGGACGTCGAGCCGGGCGTCGAGCAGACTACGATTTCGCTGTCGCGGAAGACATTCGTTCAGCGCAATATAGCCGCCTCGCTCGGTCACCAACGAGCCGAGCGGGTGCGCTTCTGGGCGCAGGAAGTCACGCAACTCTCGCCGAATTCGGAGCGCTCGCGCGCGTCTGACCGCGCGCTTCAACTGCTCGAAGAAATCCCCGCTCGAAAGGCACCACCACCGCCCGATAGACAGGACGCACCATGAAAATCTTCGTCATTCTCGGAAGCTTACTGGGTATGCTCGGCGTAGCCGCCGGTGCCTTTGGCGCGCACGGGCTCGAGGACAAGCTCGACGCCGACATGCTCGAGATCTGGGACACCGCGGCGCGGTACCAGATGTTCCACGCGGTCGCCCTGTTCGGCGCGTCCTGGCTTATTCAACAGACCGGCTCGAGCTGGGCCACCGCCGGGGCGGCGTCATTTGTGGGCGGCGTGCTCATCTTTTCGGGAACCCTGTATGTCCTCGCCCTCACCGGTATTCGATGGCTTGGCGCCATCACGCCCATTGGCGGCGTCGCCCTTATCGCAGGCTGGTTTTGCTGCATGATGGCGGCTATGCAGCTCGACTGATCTCGACTCATTACCCCTGCAGCGAGGCATTGCAGCCTCGGTTTTGTGCACGTACGGAGACTCATCCCCATGATCACCATTGGACTGGAACCACTCACCGCCGACGCATTCGAACGCGTCGTCGTCGGACGCGAAGATGTCGAGATTGCCGAGGACGCGCATGCGGACATCGTGGAATCGGCGAGATTCGTGCGGGAAAAAGCCAAGAGCGGCGAGGCAGTCTACGGGGTGACCACTGGTTTTGGCGCGAATCGCGACCGCGTCATCAAACCCGAGGATGCCGAGACGCTCCAGGAGCGGCTGATCGTAAGCCACGCGTGCGGCGTCGGTGACGCCCTTCCGACGGATGCGGTTCGCGGGATGATGTTACTCAGAATCAACGCCCTTGCCCGTGGCAATTCGGGCATTCGCCTCGAGACGCTCCAGGTCCTGGTCGGAATGCTCAATCGAGGCGTCCACCCGATCGTCCCGGAATTGGGCAGCGTCGGTGCCAGCGGGGACCTGTGCCCTCTCGCACACATGTGCTTGCCCGTCATCGGCCTCGGGGAAGCCGAGTACGAAGGTGAGGTCCTGGAAGGCTCGGTGGCGATGGAGCGAGCGGAACTCGAACCGGTGCGCCTCACGTACAAGGAAGGCCTCGCGCTGCTGAACGGCACTCAGGCCATGACCGCGATGGGTCTCGTGACCGCTCTGCGCTTCAAGCGCCTGCTGGACGCCGCAGACGCCATCGGCGCCATGAGCTTCGAAGCAGTCGCTGGCCGCCTCGCCGCGCTCGACGAGCGGATTCACGCGATTCGGGGCCGCGGAGGGCAGATCTTCAGCGCAGCGCTCGTCCGACGGCTCCTCGAGGGAAGCGAGCTCGCCGGGGCACGCCCGGGGACCGTCGAGGGCAAGGTCGAGTACGTGCAGGACTCCTACTGTCTTCGCTGCATGCCACAGGTGCACGGCGCCAGCCGAGACGTGCTCGATCATGTCTCCGATGTCCTCACGACCGAAGCCAATGCGGTGACGGACAACCCCCTGGTCTTCCCGCCGGACGAAGACTCCGACGGCGATATTCTCTCCGGGGGCAATTTCCACGGCCAGCCCGTGGCCATGGCCCTGGACTACCTCAAACTGGCCATTGCCGAGCTCGGCAGCGTCTCCGAGCGCAGGAGCGCGAAGCTCACCGACAAGTATTTCTCGGAGGGGCTTCCACCATTTCTCGTCTCCAATCCCGGCCTCAACTCCGGGATGATGATCCCCCAGTACGTGGCGGCAGCCCTGGTGTCCGAGAACAAGAGCCAGGCGTTTCCGGCGAGCGTCGATTCGATCCCGACGAGCGCCAATATGGAAGACCACGTCTCCATGGGGATGCACTCTGCCCTGCACGCTTACCGCGCGCTCGTGAACGCGGAGCGGATTGTCGGCATCGAGTATCTCATCGCTGCCCAGGCGCTGGACCTACGCGAGGGCTATCGATTTGGCGAAGGCACGTCTGCAGCCTTCACGCTGCTGCGCGAACACGTCTCGTTCATGGAGTTCGACCGCGTCATGTACCCCGACATCCGCACGGCCGTCTCCCTGGTGCGAGACGGGTCGGTCGCTCGCATCGTCTCCTCCTTCGTCGAAACGCTATCCTGATCGGCGTCTGGACCACACCTCGACAATCCGCCATAGTGGTATCGCCGACTGACAGAGTGACGTCAGTTGACACTCATGAGCAGACCGAAAGCAGGACACTGACACGCCCATGACGAACGGTGACGACAACGTAGTTCGACTGGAGGGAACCGAGTGGTATTCAGCCGAAGAACTCGCCAATCGGCTCGATGTCAGCGTCCGAACCATCTATCGGCGACTCGAGCGTGGTCGCATCGACAAGCGTGAGACGCCTCGCGGCACAGTTTACCGAGTCACCAGCGGCAGCGAATCTGACAGCTCTGCGGTGACACGGGCTGACAACGCAACCGACTCCAAATTTGGCGAAGCAGTCCTCCGGCTGGTCGATAAAACCAGCGAGCAGGCCGAGAAGATCGCTGAGCTCACCGGCCGTGCAGCGCGCCTCGAAGCCGAGCTAGAGGCAGCGCTCGAAGACAAGACGCGTCTGCTGGAGTATGTACGGGAAGCAGACACACGCCTGGACGAGGTCGTCGACCAACTCGAGCAATCCGAAGCCGAGCTCATGCAGAGCCGAGCGAGGGCGTATCTGGAGGCAGGTCGCCGTGAAATGGCGGACGAGCGCCTGGACGATGCCAGGGAGCGCGCGCAGAAGCTCGAGGAGGCCAATCGCCGCCTGGAGCGACGGATCGAGGACGCAGAGAGCGGTCGACGGCGCTGGTCACCATTCCAGAAGTGACTCCTGTGAAGAAGTAAACGTAAGTTGTGAGGAGGGATAGCCTACTGGTCGAGGAGGCGCTGGAGCATCTCCGGGAGCGCCTTTTGCAGGCCGGGCATGCCTTCATCCTTCGATGCAAAACCGTTGGCCCCGATTTCGGCGGCACGCGTCTGGAGTTCGTCAGCCTCGAGGCCGGAGACGACGATAATCGGGACACCTTCGAGGTCGAAGTCAGCGCGAAGAGCGGACACGGGATCTCGCCCTTCGAGCCCGGGCATGTTGAGGTCGGTAATAATGATGTCCGGCGACTCGGTGGTGAGCTCGGCGCGGACATCGGCGAAAGACGAACACGCGATTGTTTCGTATCCGGCTTCCTGACAGACCATCTCGAGCATTTGAAGGACGAGCGCGCTGTCGTCGATGATCAGAACTGTTTGACTCAACTTTGCTCCTGAGAGGCTGCTTCAGTCGACACTTCTCGAACGATTTCGAGGAGGCGATCGCCGCCTACACGCCCTTTGATGAGGAAGCGATTTGCGCCAGAGTTCAGCGCCCTATCCTGGATGTCCTTCGACTCCAGGCTCGTCAGCAAGATGACCGGCATGTCACCCAGCGCGTCATCGGCCCGGATCGCCTCGAGTAATTCGAATCCATCCATACCGGGCATCTGAACATCACTCAAGACGATGTCGTATGGTTCGCGCCTCAGACGCTCGAAGGCCTTTTGCCCGTTTCGGACGATATCGATGTCGAACGGGCCCTCTGAGAGCACCAGTGCGATAGACGCGGCCACCGTTTCGGTGTCTTCGACGATGAGCACACGCTGCTCGGTCGAACCGAAATGTGCGTCTGGGACGCGTACACGAGGCGCGATCTCGAGGAGTTCGTGGACGCGATCCCGCAACTCCCCACCGCCGATGGCACCCTTGATGATGTAATCGGATGCGCCTGCTTTCATGCCGGCGTCTCGTTCGTCGGGGCGGTCGAGGCTGGTTAGCAAGATGACCGGGATATCTGCGAGCCGGTCATCCTTCCGAATCATCTTGGTAAGCGCAATTCCGTCGAGGCGCGGCATATCGACATCGGAAATCACCAGCGAGTAGCCGCCACGCTGGAGCATATCCCAGGCCTCTTCACCGTTTGTCGCAACGTCAATCGGGACGTCGAGCTCGGAGAGGATAAAGCCGACGCTCGCGGCGATCGTCTCCACATCATCGACGATGAGGATGCGCTTCTGCAGGATCCCACTCTTCTGGGAAGCCGAGGTCGACTCGGATGCCGCTGCGCCAGCGCCGACCGATTCGTGCTCTCCGCTGACCGATTGAGAGCTGCGACGCAATTGCTGATTGACGGCGGCGGCAGCAGACTCATCGAGCTGCAATTCCTCGTCTGCGATCGCTGACTCCAGCAGGTGGAACCCGCGCAACAGTGCGCCCGTGGGCCACACCCGTTCTTCGGCGCCGACGGCCTGCATGTCTTCGACGACGATCTCCATCGACCGAATGAGCTCGGCGAGTTGCTGCAGGCCCAGCATGCTCGCGCTGCCCTTGATGGCGTGGAGATGGTCGGCCGTCTGCTCGAGCGCAGCTTGACTGCCATCCTCCGAGAAGATTCCCATCATCGAAATCGACAGGCCCGACAGGCGCTTGCGCGCTTCCGCTCGAAACGTCTCGCGGAACTGATCGAGGTTCGACGCGCCCTGCATAGTCTCGTTCGCGGCCGGTCCGCGACCGCTGTCCTCTTCGATGAGGTCGGCGAGGCTCGAGAGGCCCCGCAAGATGACATCGAAGCGTGTCTGGTGGGTGAAGGTCTCCGAGTCCAAGTTGTCGAGTAGGTCACCGAGGCCGTCTGAAATCTTCCGAAGTCCGTCGGCGAGCCCGCCACCGGCATGCGAAATCTTGGCGTACCGGGTTCGTAGTCGCCGGACGTCTCTGGTGAAATCCTTTTGGTCGTCGTCTGCGGCCATATGCTCGCATCCGTAAGGGGGTTTCGACAGACCAAGCTTACGACGGGTCTCCCCGCGATGGCAATTCCCGTTGCCCTCATCGGGTAAAATTCACCGACAACGAACGACGCGCGTCCCCCTCAATGACGGCGCCAGCGACCCTGCAAAGCGCGTGCTCGGCGGATGACCGGGGTGTCATCCTCGCGTCTCGCACGTGCGACGATGGGCTCCAGTAGCGAGATCGCATCCGCCATCCTGCGATGGTCCGCGAGCAATTCCGCATACGCAACGCGGGCCTGTGCGTCGGCCGAATCCACCGCGAGCGCGCGCTCGAACGCCGACGCACTTCCCTGGGCGTCTCCAAGCCGGCTTCTGCATGCGCCGAGCAACCTCCAAGCGTACCCTCGATCTGGCGCGATCGCCGTAAGTCCGCCAAAGATCCGCGCGGCGCGAGCGGGTTTTCCGCGAACGTAAAACGTGTGTCCGAGGCGACACAGAGCCTCGTATTGTTCGGTCGTAACCTTCATGGATCATCCTCCCGAAGCGAATAAACATATGTGAGGAGTTCGGCGACGGGCTCGAAGAACTCGCCGGGAATCGTCGTGTCCACGTCCACCTCGACGAGCGCGCGCGCCAGTTGGACGTTGCGAATAACCGGAATCCGATGGCGGCGAGCCTCGCGCTTGATGTTCTTCGCCGTCTCACCTCGACCTTTAGCCAACACGCGCGGCGCGTTTTCCTGATCGCGATCATAGCGCAGGGCGACCGCGATATGCGTCGGGTTGACCACCACCGCATCGGCCTCTTCGACGTTGCCGACCCCGGGATCATCGAGCATTTCCTGGTGCATCTGCTTTCGTTTCGCCTTTTGCTGAGGGTCGCCCTCGCTGTCTTTATACTCTCGCTCGACCTCTTTCTTGGACATCATCAACTTCTTCTCGTGACGATGGCGCTGCCAGACCAGGTCCAATACGCCGAAAAACAGCAGTCCGGCACCGAGCGCCGCGACCAGCTTGAAGACCATCTGAGCCATCAACTGAATAGCGGGGAGCAGCTCGAGGCGCCCAAGTCGGACAATATCGTCGAGTTCTCCGCGCAGGACCATGTACGCGATCGCCCCCTGGACGCCCAATTTCCCGACATTTTTAGCGAGTTCGACGAGCTTCGCCGGCTCGAATAGGCGCTTGAGCCCGGCGCCCGGGTCCACGCGCTCGAGCTTCGGCAGGACGACTGTCGGCGAGAATAGAGCGCCGATCTGGACGTAGCTGAAGAACGCAGCGGCGACGAATGCGACCGCGAGCGGTACGGAAATCAGGCGCAACGCCTCGAGTCCCATAGCCTCCAGAAAAGGAGTTATCTGAACTGTTTCTCCCTCCGAGACCCGATAGGTCACCCGTATTGCCTGACGCATAAGGTCAGCGAGGCCCTCGAACATCGTCGGGGCCCAGACGACCAGCGCCCCAAACACGCAGACCATGACCATGGCGCCGGTAAACTCGCCGGATTTGGCGACGTTTCCGTCCTCGCGCGCCTTGCGTCGCTTCTTCGGCGTAGGCTTCTCGGTCTTCTCGGCCATCAGCCGCCCCCTAGCAATTCGACCACCCGCTGCAGGTGGTTGATTCGCGCCAGTCCATCATCGATCAGGCGATCGACGATGATGTGCAGGCCGAATAAGAGCACCGCCACCCCGAGCATGGCCTTGAGCGGCATCCCGAGAAAGAAGACATTCATCTGCGGGGCAGCCTTATTCATCAGCGCCAGGACCAGATTCGCCAAGAGAACAGCGACTATCACCGGGAGTGCCAACAGGACGCCGAAAGTAATGGCGTCGGCGGTCAGCCGCGCGACGTAGAGCCCGACCTGGAGTTCGCCAGCTGGAAAGCTCGGAAACGTGTGCACGGGCAACACCTCGAAGCTACGATAGAGGGCCGCCAGCACGAGCCTGTGCCCTCCGACCGCCAGAAACATCACAACGGACAGCTGATACAAAATATCCCCGGTCGCGCTAGCACGAGCCTGCAACTGCGGGACCATCGCCTTGATCATCGTCTGCCCGCGCGCGACGTCGATGAGCTCGCCGGCCATCCGGGCGCTCTCGAAGGTCAATGCGGCCACGAACCCGAGCGTCACACCGATCGCCAGCTCCTTGGTCACGAGTGCCGCCACCGGCAACGCAGATGCGGGTAGCCTCGCCGCAGCCCCCTGCGACCAGACCGCGGGAAAGACCACGATCGCCAGAGCCAGCGTGATGCCCATTTTGACCTGCTGCGGGAGCTTCTGCCCGCCCAGAAATGGCACGAGTTGGACGATCAACGCGAGTCGCGCGATGACGAGCGCCCCGAGCGTCACGCCCTGCCATAGCCCGGTCTGGATCCCCTGATCTGTGAGCAAGTCGAACATGGTTCAGAACAGTGCCGGAAATCCCTCGAAGACAGCGCGCGTAAATCGCAACAGCTGGCGGCCAATCCACGGGCCGGCGATGACGAGGCTGACGAAAACCGCCAACACCTTCGGTACGAACGACAGCGTCTGCTCCTGAATCTGGGTCGTCGCCTGAAACACGCTGACCGCGAGTCCGACGATCATGCTCGCCGCGATCGGCGGCGCGGACGCGATGATTGCCAGATAGAGGCCCTCGCGGGTGACTCGGAGGATATATTCTTCCATCGGAACACCTCACGCGTAGCCGAGTACAAGGCCCTTTACGACCAGGAACCAGCCATCGACGAGTACGAATAAGAGTAATTTAAACGGCAAGCTGATCGTCGTGGGGCTCAGCATATGCATCCCCAGACTCAGCAGGATATTGGCGACCACCAGGTCGACGATGATGAACGGAATGAACAGCAAGAACCCGATGGTAAAGGCCTCTTCGAGCTCGGTGACGACAAACGCGGGTATCGCGATGATGAGGTCGTCCCGCTCGAGGCTCTCGGCCTGCTCCTCCGTGCGCATCTGGACGGCGAGTTCGTAGAGGAGCTGCCGTTCGGCGCCGTCGGAATGCTCGATGAGGAACGCGCGCAGGGGCTGTGCGACACGCTCCCCTATCTCGGCATAATCATCCAGGGTGGCGGCGCTCTCCTGCTGCTCGAGCTCTTGCAGTCTGGGCCACACGGCCTGGTATGCATCGATGCCAACCGGAGCCATGATGTAGATGCTCAGCACGATCGCCAGGCCGGTGATGACCTGGGTCGGCGGCACCTGTTGCGTGCCGATCGCGGTGCGCAACAACGAGAGGACGACGGCGACTTTGACGAAGCTGGTCACCATGATCAGCAAGAACGGGAGCAGCGCGAGCGCCCCGAGCACGATGACCAGGTTCAGCGGACTGCCCATCATGGATTCACCCATCGGTGCCCTCCCCTGCATCGCGTGGTTCGAAGTGGTCGGCCGCTTCGGCAGCGCTCAACTCGCCGAGGACGTTGAGTTGGTGTTCGGTGCTGCCGAGAATCAGGTGGCGTGGTCCGACTCGAGCAACCAGCAATTCCCTTTTCGGCCCCAGCCGCATCCGGGAGACGACGGACATGCTGCCGCCCTCTCGGTCCACGCCGTAGAGGCGGCCCAGTCCCCACTTGAGTACGACAAACGCCAACAAACAGACGAGAACGAGCGAGAGTACGGTCTCGAGCAACATCGAGCCATAATCGGGCGTCTGGTCGAGCACCTGCCGCTGCGTCTCGACCTGTCCGGCCCCCGACTCGCTCGGCGGAGCTTTCGCGCTATTCGCCCGCGTCGGAACTGGCTGCGCAGGCTCGGCCGAAGGCGCCGAGTCCGGCAAGAGGAATATGGCCGGTAGCAAGAGTCCGAATACCAGACAGGCTGCGAGAAGCACCCAGCGCTGTTTGGTCGTCATCTGATTCGTCTTCATACGCAACACCACCCAGGAGGTCGAAAAGCCGGAGGCAATTTCGGGGGCACAGTCGCGTGACCCCTCTATAATGGTTTTCGACGGGACCCCCCGGATCGTTGCGTACTTTTTTCAAAAAAAACGACAAATCGCGGCCTGACATACTCCAGGCCCCGATCTCGCGGATGCGCGCTCTGTTTACAAAAAACGGACGGGAGGCTCGATTCTGACCATTCGTGACCGACCGGATGCTGAACGCGATTTCCGGCCTCGAGATCGGCCTCTGACGCGGTTTCTACGCAGGGACCCACCGTAGAAATGCCGCCAGAGGCCGATCCCATGCCCCGTAAAACCCAAAACGGCCTCTGGCGCGGTTTCTACGCAGGGACCCACCGTAGAAATACCGCCAGAGACCGTTTTTGTTGCAAAAAATCCGACTCCAGTGAAGAGCCACCGACCGAGTCAGGCCGAGTGACGAAAGTGCATCACATCGCCGTCGTGGACGATGTATTCTTTGCCTTCCAGGCGCATACGCCCGGCGTTGCGGATCTCGGCCTCCGACTCGAGTTCTTCCAGGTCCGAGACCTTATAGACCTCGGCGCGAATAAAGTGCTTCTCGAAGTCGGTGTGGATCGCGCCCGCCGCCTGCGGGGCTGATGCACCGACGGGGATGGTCCAGGCGCGGACTTCTTTTTCGCCGGCGGTGAAGAAACTCTGCAGGCCCAGCAGCCCATACGTCGCGCGAACGAGCACGTTGAGCGCCGGCTCCTCGATGCCGAGCGCGTCGAGCATCTCCGCCTGGTCTTCGTCTTCGAGCTCGGCGAGCTCAGATTCGATGGATCCGCAGACCACGACGACGTCGCTCTTTTGAGAGCCGGCGACGTCGCGCAGCGTCTGCACGTGCTCCGACTCGCCCTCGAGGTCGTCCTCGTCGACATTCGCGACGTACAGCACGGGCTTCATCGTCAGCAGGTGCAGATCGTAAATAAGCTCGCGTTCGTTCGCGCTAAACTCGACCGCCCTCGCCGGAATGCCATCAGCCAGCGCCTCGTAGACCTTCTCGATCGCCTTGGCGAGCGCGACGTCTTCTTTGTCCTGGCTCTTTGCGGCTCGCTTGGCCTTGTCCAGGCGATTCTCCACCGTCTGCAGATCGGCGAGCAAGAGCTCGGTGTTGATGATGTCCACGTCGCGCTCGGGATCGACGCTCCCCTCGACATGCGTCACATCGGCGTCGTCGAAGCACCGTACGACGTGCACGATCGCGTCGACCTCACGGATATTGGCCAGGAACTTATTGCCCAGGCCCTCACCTTCGGAGGCGCCACGCACCAGGCCCGCGATGTCGACGATCTCGACGACCGCCGGGATGACTTCCTGGGTCTCGATATGCGCCTGGATGACATCGAGGCGCCTGTCCGGAACGGGCACGATACCCACATTCGGGTCGATCGTGCAGAAAGGATAGTTCGCTGAATCGGCCCCGGCCTCAGTCAGCGCGTTGAAGATCGTCGATTTGCCCACGTTGGGGAGCCCAACAATACCCGCGGATACACTCATTGTCTGTCGATACTCGTCGGAGAAGTAAAACTCGCATCAGATGCGCTCGTGCCATGTAATGACTGAGCGTTTAGAAGAATTTCGCGCACTTGTGAAGTCCAATCGCGTCTCGGGACCGCCGCACCAGGCACAAATTCGACGAAAGGCCGCCTCACACCCGTGACTTTCACACAATGGCCACGACGTTCAACGCTATGTTATGTTTTTCTTTACCAGTTCAGCTCATCATAGGAGCGAGGCCGTAGCTTCAGTTCCACTTTAACGGGAGTCGGATATGCCTATGGATGCCGGTCTGCACGCGCAGATGACATACCTCATCCAGGAAGAAAAACGTTACGAGGAGCAGCTCTCCACGCTCACGGAAGACCTCGAGTTGTGGAAGAAGCGCGTCCAGCTGGCCGAGGAAAAGGGCATGCCCGACCTGGCCGATGAAGCGCGCGACCGTGCGCGAAAGCTGATGACCGAATTCAAGGACGCCGAGGTCAAGCTCGAGACGCTCCAGCACGAGAAGAAGATGTTGCGCAAGGACGCGCGTCGACCGACCGGCGAGGAAGTCGAGCGCGCCGAGGCGATGCTGGAGCGACTTCGCCAGAGCGGCATCGTCGATCCCGACGAGGCTGCACTCGAGCGGGAATTCGACGACCTCGCCGCCGAGCAGGCCGTCCGGGAGCTCCGGCGCACCGGCGAAGACCAAGTCGACGTCGATGCGTTACGCGAGCTCAAGCGCAAGGCCGAAGCCCGGGAAGCCGACAACGCGTGACGTGCTTTCGCGGGTGCGTCGGTTGGCAACAAACCGGGCATCTGCCACTATCGCCGCGTATCGAACCCTTTTCAGGAGAGGCTCGTGGCAAAAGACGGTCCCTTCAACATCCCGACCATACGTGGACGCATCGCGGAGAAGCTCGCCAAGGCAACGGCCCGCGTCAAAGAGAACGAAGAAGAGCTGACCTTCCCCGATAGCCCGGCCGAAGTCAGCTTGCACACGCCAGAGGAGCGCGGCGTGGTGGCGCTGGCGTGCCTAATCCTGGAGAACCTCCGAGAGCACGGCGGCACACGCGTTCCCGAGCGACCGCTCGAGACGGTCCTGCGGCGCTCCCTGGCCACATTCGGGGCCAAAGAGACGATGGATATCGAGATCGAGGCCTACGAGATCCTCCTGTGGCTCGGAAACGCCATCGATCCCGATTGGTCCAAGCAGGACCACAAGACCGTCGAAGACATCGCCCCGGACAGCAGCTACGACGACATTATTCGCTGGGCACTGGGCGGCAGCCATGATCTGGAGATGGACTACTACAGCCGCGGTCGCGGTGAGCTCACGCACCGACGCGTGACGCCCATCAGCCTCGAGGCCGAGACCTACCTTCACGGCTACTGCCACCTCCGGCGCGACGAGCGCGTCTTCCGACTCAGTCGTATCGCCGATATCCACCCGGTAGGCGGCTGGTCCGGCGGTCCGGCCAAGATGAAGTCCAGGCCCAGCCCCGACCCTGCTCCCGAACCGAAGAAACGGAAGACCGACCAGGCCGAACAACCAGGCGGCGCGCCAGCAGAAAGCGACGACGACAAGCAAATGAGCCTGCTCGACGATTGACCGATGCCCGCCGCGAGCAACGACACAGCAGGGAAAGCGCGATGACTGACCGAAGACTCCGACTCTACATCGACGGCGAATTCTGCGACGCAGCCTCCGGGGCCTGGTTCGACGACGTCAATCCAGCCACCGGCGAGACTATCGCCCGAGTTGCCGAGGGCGACGCCGAAGATGTCGACCGCGCGGTCCGCGCCGCAAGACGTGCCATGAACGGACCGTGGGCCGCGATGAGCGTCAACGACCGCTGCGACCTCCTCGAAGCTGTCGCTGCAGGCGTCGAAGCTCGAGCCGATGACTTCCTCGCCGCCGAGGTTGCCGACACGGGCAAGCCAGCGAGCTTCGCCTCCAGAGTCGACATCCCACGCGGCGCGGCCAACTTCCGATTCTTCGCCAACTTCGTGCGCAATCAGGGCTCCGAATCCTTCAAGATGGACACCGGCGACGGCCGCGGCGCGCTCACGTACGTGGTCCGCGAGCCCGTCGGCGTCGTCGGCGTCATCTCGCCGTGGAACCTCCCGCTGTTGCTGCTGACCTGGAAGCTCGGCCCGGCCCTCGCCGCCGGAAACGCCGTCGTCGTCAAGCCCTCCGAAGAAACGCCCGCGACCGCCACGCTGCTCGCCGAGGTCTTCGACGAGGTCGGCGTCCCCCCCGGCGTCTACAACCTCGTCCACGGATTCGGCCCCGACTCCGCCGGCGAAGCCATCACCCGACACGACGGCGTCGACGCGATTACGTTCACCGGCGAGAGCGCCACGGGCGGCTCGATCATGCGGGCGGCGTCGGGAAATATGAAGAACCTGTCGTTCGAGCTCGGTGGCAAGAACCCGGCCGTTATTTTCGAGGACGCCGACCTCGATGAAGCCGTCGCAGGCACCATGAAAAGCGTGTTCGCGAACTGCGGCCAGGTCTGCCTCAATAGCGAGCGCGTCTACGTCGAGCGCCCGATCTTCGACGAATTCGTCGCGAGACTGAAGCGCGAGGTCGAGGCCACTCAGATGGGCGACCCGATGGACGACGCCACCGGCATGGGCCCGCTCATCTCCGCGACGCACCGCGAGAAGGTGCTGTCGTACTACGAGCTCGCCGAAGAAGAAGGCGCGAACGTGGTCATCGGCGGCGGCACGCCCGAGCTCGACGCGCCCTATTCGAACGGCTTCTATGTCGAGCCGACGATCTGGACCGGACTCTCCGAAGACGCGCGCGTCGTCAAAGAGGAGATCTTCGGGCCGTGCTGCCATATCGCACCGTTCGACAGCGAAGACGACGTCGTCGCGATGGCCAACGACACGAAATACGGGCTCTGTGCGGCGGTCTGGACCCAGGATTTGCGCCGCGGCCACCGTATGGCCGAGCGACTCGAAGCCGGCATGATCTGGCTGAACACCTGGTTCTTGCGCGACCTCCGCACGCCGTTCGGCGGCCTCAAGCTAAGCGGCATCGGGCGCGAGGGCGGCAAGTATTCGATGGATTTTTACAGCGAATTGAAAACCGTCATGCTCAAGATGTGACCCACCATGAATTACCAGGTCGACGAACTCGCCCAACCCCTCGCCAATTACCCGCACGCAAAGCGCGTGGGTGACCTCATCTTCGTCAGCGGCGTGTCCTCACGCCGCCACGACAATACGCATCGCGGTGTGACCACCAGCGGCGGCGGGCATACCGAGCTCGACATCGCCGAGCAGGCCCGCGGCGTGCTCGAAAATATCGACCGCATCCTGCAGGAAGCCGACGCCAGCATCGGCGACGTTGTCGACGTGACGGTATTTCTGGTCGATATGGACGACTACGGCGAGTTCAACGACGTCTACAACGAGTACTTCGACGCCGAGACCGGCCCGACGCGCACCACCGTCGCGGTCGCCCAGCTTCCCCACCCCAA
>JBNJFZ010000030.1:13606-41680 GCA_051747295.1 Myxococcota bacterium | reverse complement strand
CGGTCTCGTTGGACTGCTCGGAGAACTTCCGGATGAGCTCCTCGAAGATGTAGCCCATCTCCATATTGGGCACGACCTCGGGGTGGAGGTCGATCTCGTCGAACTTCTGGACGACGAGGTACAGCAGGTCCGCGCGCTCGAGGCGCTCGATCTGCGTCTCGAAGCGAAAGTGCTCCAGGATGTCGCGGGCGTTCTTGGAGAACGCGTTGATGTAGGCCTCGAGGTTGGCCTGGATGTGGTTCGGGTCGTCGAGCAGCCGGCCGAAGTCGAACTGGCTCGTGTTGTAGAAGCTGTGGCCGGCGGCCTTGCGCAGCATCGCGGCGCGGACTTCCTGCGGGGACTCGCGGTGCTCGTCGGCGACCTGGAGGACGTCGGCCTTGGTCGGCTCGACGACGCAGTCCAGGCGGCGGAGCACGGTGAACGGCAGGATGACCCGGCCGTATTCGGATTGTTTGTAGTCGCCGCGAAGCAGGTCTGCGACCGACCAGATAAAGGAGACTTTGTCCGAGAAATTGTTCATGCGGGTACGTCGGGCGCCGGTGGGCGCGGCGGTGGAGGTGGATGACTCCCCAGTGGTGTTGTCTGGAGCAAACTCGTGCGAGCCAGTCTATGGCCGCGGCTAGAATCGCGCAACCGGGGTTCGGTGCGGCCCGCACCTCCAAAAAGCGTATACACGAACCGATTCGCGTGGTTCAGGAGTGGAATTCTGATCTCATGCGTTGTACTAAGCCCGTCGCTGAACGTGGGATAGACGTTCCAGGCACGGCATGTTCACCGGTACTAAAAGTCCCCGACTCCACCTTTGTCCTCCTCCAACGGCCATATACTCGTCGTCGACGACAGCGCGACCAACCGCGAGATCCTCAGGCGCAAGCTCGAGGCCGAGGGGTATACGGTGGCGCAGGCCGAGGACGGCCAGGCGGCGCTCGACAAGATCGAACAAGAGACCTTCGATCTGGTGTTGCTCGATCTGATGATGCCGGGGATGAGCGGGATGGAGGTGCTCGAGATCCTGCGTGAGACGTACAGCCTGACCGATCTTCCGGTGGTCATGCAGACGGCGCGAAGCGACAGCGAGACCATCGTCCAGGCCCTGAAGATCGGGGCGAATGACTACGTGGAGAAGGGGCGCAGCTTCGACGAGTTCATGGCCCGCGTGAGTACGCACCTGAACGTGCGGGAGCGCTCGGCCGAGCAGGCCAGCGGGTTCGCCAAGCTCAGCGGGTCGCGGGCGCAGCGGCCGATGTCGAGCCGTTACTACTGCCCGTCGTGCAAGAGCAGCCTGCAGAACGAAGCGCCGAGCTGCCAGCGGTGCAACGAGGCTCGGCCCGGCCAGGGTTGGCCGGTCGTCAAGCGCACGAACTTCCCGTATCTGGGGTCGATTCTGGGGACGCGATACTTCGTGAGCCGGTTTATCGGCAAGGGCTCCTCCGCGTCGGTCTACCAGGCCCGGGATCTGGAGCTCAACCGCCAGTACGCGGTCAAGATCGTCAACTTCGGCACCCTGCCCGACGGGGTCAGCCAGGAGCATATCCGCGAGCGGATCCTGCGCGAGGTCGAGGTGATCTCGCAGCTGTCCAACCCCCACATCGTCAAGGTCTACGACGTCGTGGCGCTCGGAGACGACGTCTTCGCGCTGCTGCTCGACTTCGTGCAGGGACACACGCTCGAGACCATCCTCGAGCGGCTCGGCCGACTCTCGCCGATCACCGCGCTCGACATCATCCGGCAGGCTGCGCAGGGGCTCCACGAGGCCCACGATGCCGGGGTGATCCACTGCGACGTCAAGCCCGAGAATATCATGGTCGAGCGGCTGCCGGTGCGCGGCTACTTCGCGCACGTGCTGGACTTCGGCGTCGCCGAGCTGCTCGACTTCACCCGCCAGACAGGCGAGTACATGGGGACCCCGCTGTACAGCGCGCCGGAGCAATTCAAGGACAATACCCCGCTGGATCACCGGGCCGATATCTACGGGCTCGGTGCCACCCTCTTCCACTGTATTGCCGGGGTGCCCCCGTTCACCGACGACAGCGCCCTGAACGTCGCCAAGATGCACCTCTCCCGGCCACTGCCATCGCTGGCCGACGTCATGGAGGTCAAGCAGTCGACGACGCTCGACATCCTCGATGATCTCATGGCGAAGATGCTCGCCAAGTCGCCAGGAGACCGCTTCACCGATCTCTCCGGCTTCATCGATCATATCGACGCGATCGAGCCGGTGCTGCGTCGAGAGCTCGATTGAGCGTCTAATCTCGACTGTGGTGGGCTGCAGAGCGCGCTTTTGCGCGACTTTAGTTCGGGAAATTGCGCCTCCCACTGTTGCGTGATAGCTTACGCACGTTAAGCCAGTTGACGGGTTCACAGACACGCTTACCGTGACCAGATGGACTAAGGTCAGAGCCGGGGGCTCGCGCCGATGAGTAGTGCTTTCCCGAAACCGGGAGACACATTCGAAGGAAAGTACCGGATCGAGCGACGTGTGGGGCAAGGTGGCTTTGCGCAGGTATTCCTCGCCGTGCAAACGGGGCTGGAGCGCAAAGTCGCCATCAAGATGTTCGATCCAAATTCAGCGCTCGAGTCGGATGAGATCTCCGATTCGGCCGCCTCAGGGGCCAGCTCTGCTGGGTCCGAGCCGGTGGACCTTCCGGCTGACTCATTGGAGATGGACGGCGTCGAGCCCGAAGACGCCCCCGAGCAAGACGCCCCCGAGCAAGACGCCGAACCCACCAGCGGCCCTCCGGCCTTACCGGGGCCCGGCGGACTCCCCAGGCCCGCTGCGAAAAACGACGCGCAGGACGCGAAAGACGCAAAAGACCAGAAGGCGAAGTCCCTGTCGAGCCTTCGAAGCTCGCTCAAGTCGCTGAACCCCAAGCACAATAAAGCCGGCCGTGATGGGTCTGCAGCGCCCTCGAGCGCCGCCGAAGACAGCGCATCGTCGCGTCCGTCCATCGGGCTGCCCAAGCCCGGTAAAAGCAAGGCCCCCAGTCCCCAGACCGACGCCGCGCCACCCGCCGCTGACGAGGACAACCAGAGCGACGCCGAGATCGATCTGAGCGAGCTCTCGCAGGTCTCCGAGCCATCGAGCGCCGCCGATAGCCCCACCGGATCGCATAGCAGTCAGTCGCTCAAGTCGGTCGTCAAGCGCTTCGAGCGCGAGGCCCAGCTGGTCTCGAAGCTGCGGAGCCCCTACACGGTGACGATCCACGATTACGGTCAGACCGAGTCGGGCGTGCTCTTCATGGTGATGGAGTACGTCGACGGGCACGGCTTCGACGAGCTCGAGCTTCCGATGGAGCCCGAGAAAGTCGTCAACGTGATGCGACAGGTGCTGATGAGCCTGCGCGAAGCCCACCACATCGGCGTGCTGCACCGAGATCTCAAGCCCGCCAACATGATGCTCTTCGATCACGCGGGGGCGACCGACCAGGTCAAGCTGCTGGACTTCGGTGTCGCCAAGGTGCTGCGCTCGGCCAAGAAGCGCCGCGAGGCGCAGGAAGACCTCACCGAGGGCGATGTCCTGATCGGCACCCCGCGTTATATGTCGCCCGAGCAAATCCTGGGCGTCGACCTGGACCCGAGCTCCGATATCTACAGCTTCGGTCTGGTCGTCTACGAGCTGCTGACGGGCAGACGAGCGATCGATCTCGAGGACGAGATGCAGATCCTGGCGCACCACGTCAGCCCGGACTCGTTCAAGCTGCCAGATGACCTCGAGATCCCGAGGTCGATGCGGCGGATCGTCGAGAGAATGCTCGAGAAGGACCCCGATAGTCGATACGGCACCGCCGACGAAGTCATCGCAGATCTCAAGCGCATGGACCCCGACACCTCGGGCGTCACGCTCCGACGCGGAGGCATCGCCGAGATCTCCCAGGTCCTCAAGACCCGCGCGGTCGATATCTCCCAGGAGCTCAAGCGCGACGCCGCCCAGGTCTCGAGCATCGCCCGAGACGAAGGCTGGATAAGCGCGCTCAAGTCCAAGCAATCGCGGCGGCCCCTCATCTTCATCGGGGTGTTCTTTCTGGTCGGCTTTTTGAGCCTGACGCTCATCGCCTCCAGCGGGGATGATGCGCGCGCAGGCTCGGAGGCCGAGTCTGAGTCCGAAGCGGCGCAGGCACAGTCGCCCGAGAAAACGAAGGCGGCCCCGGTAGAACCCGAGCCCGAGGAACCCGCCGAAGACGAACAGCCCGCCGAAGACGAACAGCCCGCCGAAGACAAGGCCCTCGCGGGCGGGTCCGGCGAGGCGGACGCCGGCAGTGAAGATGCCGCGGACGAAGACGCCGGCGATGCCCAGACCATCGTGACCACGGTCGTCCTGACGGAGCCCCCTGGAGCCGTCGTGTTTGCCGGCGACGAGGAGATCGGGCCTTCTCCCGTGGAGTTGACGTCCGACACGTACGACTTCCCGATGGACCTGCGGGCGGTCGAGGACGACCGCGAGGCCGAGTTGACGCTCGAAGAAGCCGGTGGAGAAGCCACCATCGTGCTTCCCGCGCCCGAACCGGAGCCGAAGCCACACGCAAAGCCACGCCGGAAGAAGAAAGAGAAGAAGAAGTTCGAGTTCAAGCCGCTCGAATGACGCTGACCCCCTACTGCAGACGAGACGCCGCCGTGAAAAAATTCGCCATCCTGAGTTTCGCTCTCGTCACGCTCCTGGCTGCAGTCGCGCTTCCCGAGGCGGCCCATGCCCAGTCAGACCCCCGCGCAGAGGCCTACGAGCTCTATCAACGGGGCGTCCAATCCTATAAGGACGCCGACTACGAGCAGGCCGTCGAACACCTCGAGCAGGCTGTCGAGATCCACAAGAACCCGGTCGTCTACTACAACCTGTCCCTGGCCTATTCCAAGCTCGGGCGCGCCGAAGACGCCATGGAGGCCGCCGAGATGGCTGCATCCATGGAAGACGAAATGCCCGACGGAACCGCGCTCAAAAATCGTGCGCGCATCCAGGCGTATAGCGCCTCTCTGGCCGGCGAGGACGTCGCCACGAATATCTCGGAGCAACAGGGCGTCGCCGCGCGCAGCCCCAGGCTCGAGACTGATATGTCCTCGGTGGGCTGGGCCGGGGCCGCTGGCGCTGGCCTCGGCGCCGTGCTGGTCGGTACCGCGCTGATCATGAATGGCAGCATCGGCCGCAAGATCGACAACTACGAAGCCGCGCTCGACGCCGGCGAGTTCAACTCGGCCAACCGCCTCTACGACGAGATCAACCGCCAGCAGACCCTGGCCAGCGTCACGGTCCTGTCCGGCTCCGCGCTGCTGATCGGCGGCGCCGGCATGATCCTGTACGACCTCTATTTCCTCGAAGAAGAGCCGCGAGCACGGCTCGGCGCCAGCGTGGGGCCCGACTCTGCGGCGATCGACCTGCGGATCCGGTTCTAACTCTGACTTCACACGAGCCCCGGGGCCGGGCTCGGTAGAAATGCAGACTAATTACACGGGTTGCCGTTGATCTTGACGCACTCGAACGACTGATTGCACGTACAACTACTCGTCCCTCCGCAGCTAAACGCGTTGCTCGGCGACCAGTCCGTCTGTGACTCGGCGGTGATGCAGACCTCGCACTCGTTGGTCGTATTCTGCTCACCGTCGTCCCAGCACGTATCGTCGATCAAGCACGTCCCGTCGCGAAGCTCTGACTCGCACGTCCCCGACACACAGACACCGGTACACGCCACCCCGTCGCCATCATCGCACGCCCCACCTTCGTTGGACGTCCAGCCGGTGGTATCGGTGGCGGGATCGCAGATCTCGCACGGATTGGCGGGATTGACGCTGCCGTCCGAATAACAGTCTCCACCGATCTCACAGTCACATTCACATATTCGCGGGTGCTCCGTCGCGCTGCCCGTGCAGCTTTCGCCGGAGGCACAGGTCCCGCAGTTGACGTCGTGGATGTCCCCGCAGTCGTCCTCCACCGTGATATCTCCACACTCGGAATTCGTCAGGTCGCAGTAGTACGTCGCCTCATTCGGATCACCGACGGGCACACAATCGCTCGCGTCCTCGGTATCGGGCGTCTCCGTGTCCGTCGTACCGTCACCGATATCTTCCTCCGCCGTGTCTTGCGTGGTGTCCTCCGCCGTGTCTTGCGCGGCATCGTCCCCCGAATCTTGCGCGGTATCTTGCGCGGCATCGAACGCCGCATCGTCGTCGACGACGTCCGTTGTATCACCCTCGTCCTGCGGCGGCTCGTCGACACTGCGATAGATATTGCATCCAGCGAACAGCATCAGCACGAGGCTGAGGACCAGCAGAGATGCGAGACGTTCGAGGGGTTGATTCATCGGGACTTCCATGGTCGACCCAGCAATAGCGTACGACGTGGGGTGGCTGTGGTGGATACTCGTTATCAGAGTAAACCGAAGTCGACCGCTTCGAAAGCATTTTGTCTCGAGCCGCCGGGATGATCGCAGAGTCAGCCTGCTCCAGGTCGCACGCGAGCCGGGTCTTACCGAAGCGGTCGCTCGCGCATGTAGTCGGCGAGCAACTGAAAAACGCCGGCGAGCGGGGAGGACGCCCGGAACAGGAGCCGAAACGAGTCTTCGAGCAGCTCTTCGTCGGGCATCAGCCGAACCAACCGCTCCTCTTCGATGTCGTCCTCCACCATATACTCCGGCAAGACACACACACCGTGACCATCGAGCACGAGCTCTCGCATCGCCGCACCCGTGCCGGCCAGCCAGACCGAGTCGAACTCCATCTCGCCGACCGCCGAGGTCAGGTAGCGGGTAAGCGGCAAGCTCGAGTTGATGTCGATGAGCTGGTGGCGCTCGGAGTCCCACCGGTCTTCGAATGGTCGCTCCTCGAGATACTCCGGGGCGCCGACGAACGTGTAGCGCTCCGGATGCAGGAACTCGGCCGCCCACTCGCGCTCGGCGATGGGCGCGCTCGTGATCACGCAATCGATCTGTCCGGCGCGCAGTCGCTCGAGGATGTCGGGCCCGGAGCCAAAATAGAGGTCGATGCTCCAATTGGGGCGCTCCTGGCGCATGTCGACCACCGACGGCAGAATCCAGCTCATGCCCAACTCGAAGCGGGTGCCGATCGTGAAGCTCGCCGGCGGGTCGGCGTCGGCGTGGACGACCTCCATCGCCCGCCGCGCTTCCCGCAACACAGTGCGGGCCACCGGGACTAACCGGCGGCCCGCGGAGGTCAGCTCCACCCGGCGCGTCGTGCGCTCGAAGAGGCGCTGGTCGAGTTGTTCCTCGATCTGCTGGATACGCTGCCCGAAGGCCGTCGCCGTAAGCGCGACCTCCTCGGCCGCGCGCCGAAAATTGAGGTGTTCGGCGGCGGCCAGAAAGCAGCGGAGGTTGTCCACGGATGGTAGCGCTCCGAGTCCCTTCATCACTGCTCCTCGGTGGCGACGACGGTCATCGTTGCCCGACCGCTCGCGCGTCCGTCGTCGAACTCGACGGCCAACTCATAGGTGCCGGGCTCGTATGCACGCCAGGTCAGCAGGCCATCGGAGCGGGGCGGGACCTCCTCGCCGTCGACGAGGAAGCGGGACACCGCGCCCTCGTGCCCGTCGACGTGCGCCGTCCACTCGGGATAGGCGCTCGTCGAGATTTCCGACGGTCCCTCGATACGGACGTCCTCATCGAAGGTGTCCTCCGAGCGCGGGAAACTGGCGTTCTCGCAGGCGTACATCGCCGTGCCGAAATAATGCCCGACGACCAACCGCGTGCCGTCGTGTGAGAAGGCGAGCGCCACAGCCGAGTCTTCCATGCCCCACATGTCCTCGGCGGACTCGCTGTTTCGGGCACCCGGGAACGACTGCAAGATCTCGCCGTCCAGATTTCGCGCGACGACGTCACCGCCCGCCGAGAGCGAGACAAATTGTCGACCGTCCGGCGCCCACGCCACAGGCGAGGCGTAGACTGGTGGCGCGTACGTCATCTCGTTGAGGGTCTCGACCGTACTCTCGAAGCTCGCCACACGCGCGAAGTCCGGCAGGCGACGCACCTCGACGCGCCCTGCGCTCGTACTCAGCAGGAGCTGGCGGCCGTTCGGGCCGACATGCGCGTCCAAGATGACCCCGTTGGCCATCTGGGGCTGCTGCTCGCCGTCCGCTGCGAGCTCGACGCGCCCGGTCGTCTGCTCGCCGGTCTCCAGGTCCATATGGACGAGCGCGCCCGACTCGGACATCGCCACCACTAAGCTTCGCTCGGCGGGCCCGAAGAAAATCAGTGGAACCTCACCGTTCCATCGCGTGCAACGCTCCCGGTTGGGGCCGATCTCGGTGCTGCCGGTTAACTCTCCGGTACCCAGCGACCACTGCACCAGTCGTGACTGCCCATCTATACACGTCACCGCTGCCGCGGTGCGACCCGACGCGGCGATCTCGGCGGATTCGACGACGCCGTCGTCGTCCGCGGGCTCGAGCTGGGCGACCACTTCGCCGGTACTACGACGCACGACACTGGTCGCATCGGTCGCCGGATCTCGACGCGTGATGAGGTCCCAGCTCTTGTCGAGAGCGTGCGCTCCCGGGGCCGTGGGGAAACCGTAGGTCGCCCCATCGACCGTGCGGCGAGCTCGAGAGCGCCCCATCCACGTATGTGGCATCACGAAGAGTCCATCGTTTTGCGAGAACTCGATGCGCCCGGGTACATACCACGGCTCGTCGGTCGTCGTGCTCCAGACCGGCTCCGTCTCGGGCACGCAACCGAGCTGCGCGGGGTTGTCATTATTCTCCACGGTCCACGCGCCGTCTGGCCCAGGTGTCTCCGAGACATCGGCGCATCCCGCGACTGCAAACATGGCGAGCAATCCTATCAGCGTCAGTTTCTTCATCATCTGGCTCCGTATCTGTGTTGGCATGTCTTTCATCATCGACATTTGGAAGCCTAGCGATCGCCGATAGAAACCTGAAACATTATTATCTTTATATCTTTATAAGGCAAATATTTATAATACTGTCGACTCTGGACGCAATGGTTGGGCTGTCGCGGACCTCGTGGTATTTGATCGACCATGATGGATGACAACAGCGACATGAACTCGACCGATCACGCCCAGATCACGCTGCGCAGGCTCGGCATCGACACCCACCAGGAGCCGACCATCTACATGCAGGCCGAAGCACCGGTGTGTAAGTCGGAGGGGTTCGAGGCCCAGTCACGCCTGATGGTCGAGGCGGGTTCGAAGTCGGTCATCGCCACGCTCAACCTGGTGACCAGCGACTTGCTCGAGCCGGACGAAGCCGGCCTGTCCGAGGCCGCCTGGCGCCATCTCGGAGAACCGGCCGACGACACGGTCGGGCGGCTGACACACGCCCGGCCGGTATCCTCGCTGGGATACGTCCGCTCTAAGATCTACGGCAACCCGCTGGACCCGGCCAAATACCGAAAGATCATCGCGGACATCGTGGCCGGACGGTATGCGGACGTGCACCTGGCTGCGTTCATCACCGCGTGTAGTGGTGGCAGGATGTCCGACGACGAGGTCGTCGCATTGACTCAGGCCATGACGGAGGCCGGCGAGACGCTCGAGTGGGATCAGTCCCCGGTGCTCGACAAGCACTGCGTGGGCGGGCTCCCCGGAAATCGCACCACCCCCATTCTCGTGTCGATCGTCGCGGCGTTCGGCCTGACGATGCCCAAGACGTCGTCGCGGGCGATCACCTCGCCGGCGGGCACCGCGGACACCATGGAGACGCTGGCGCCGGTGGATCTAACGCTCCCTGAAATACGGCGAGTCGTCGAGAAGGAAGGCGGCTGTATCGCCTGGGGCGGTGCGGTCAACCTGAGCCCGGCTGATGACGTGCTCATCCGCGTCCAGCGCGCCCTCGACCTGGACAGCTCCAGCCAACTCGTCGCCTCGGTCCTGTCGAAAAAAGCCGCCGCCGGCTCGAGCCACATCGTCATCGACATCCCCGTGGGCCCTACCGCCAAGATTCGATCGAAGTCTGCAGCCGACGAGATCGCGCGGGTGATGTCGGTCGTAGGTGACGCTCTCGATCTTCACATCCACACGGTCCAGACCGACGGGACGCAGCCGGTGGGTCGAGGGCTCGGGCCGTCGCTCGAAGCCCGCGACGTGCTCGCCGTGCTGCAGAACAAGGACGACGCGCCCCAGGACCTGCGCGATCGCGCGCTGAAGCTCGCAGCGCACGTCATCGAGTTGACCGAAGAAGTCTCTGCCGGAAACGGCATCCGTCACGCGACCGAGGTGCTCGATAGCGGTCGTGCGTGGGAGAAATTTCAGGCGATCTGCGAGGCTCAGGGCGGCATGCGGGAGCCGCCGACCTCTACTCAGCGCCACGAGGTCACCGCCGAGCGAGGTGGCATCGTCGCGAGCGTCGACAATCGGCTCCTCGCCCGCACGGCCAAGCTCGCGGGAGCGCCCGCAGACAAAGCGGCGGGCCTCGATTTCCTGGCACCACCGGGCACCGAAGTCGAGTCGGGTCAGCCGCTGTTTCGGCTCCACGCCGACAACCCCGGCGAGCTCGATTACGCCCTGGACTTCGTCAAAGCGCACCCGAATATCGTCAAGATTCGCGACAAGGATTGATGGGCGCCGCGGCCTACTCCAGCTCGACGATCGCATGGCCTCTGCCCGCGCGGCCGGCCTGCCACTCCACACGCAGCTCGCCCCGGCCGGTCACCGTCCACTCGGCGAACTGACGATGTCCGCCGGGAGGCAATCCCGCGTAGAGCGGATTTCGCGCCGCGCCCGTCCGAAGGCTGCCCCAGCCCTCGATATGGTCGAGCTGCTGTCGTGACGGGCCCTGCAGCTCGATACCCGCGCTCGCCTCGATGTGAACCGACACCCCTGGGCTCGAGCCGACCGCCGCCCCGCGTTGGAGCGCGCTGGTCGGCAGGAAGCCCTCGTTCTCGAGCACCACGCGAACCTGATGGGCGCCGTCTGCAAGGCTCCTGACGGACACCTTCGCCTGGATTTCGGGGAGCGCGCGACGAGACCGTTCGATCATCGTCCAGGCCTTCTCACACTCGTCGGCCAGCAGAGCTGGCGGCGGATTTCGCACGGTTCGCATATATTCGATTCCGCCGATCTCGACCTCGCCGAGTTGCGGGTGGTCGTGCTTGCGCCAAGCCTCGAAATTGTCCTCGTCCTCCGCGAATTTCAGCAGTAGTTCGCGGGTCTTCTCCATATCGGGCTGGCGGAAGAACTCGGTGGGCTTGTCGAGCTCGATACCGGCGTATCCAAACGGGTCCCACAGCTCGACGGTGTAGCCGGGCACGCCGAAGACGCTGCTGATGGTATCCGCCCAGACGCCGACGATCGGCTTGCTCTCGTCGTACATGAAGTCCGGACAGACCCGGAAGACGCGGTAGCCCGTGTCGGCGACCATGTCTTCGGCCAACGCCTCCATCATGGTGATATCGTCGTCCTCGAGCGGCGAGTCTCTGCGGTACGGCTGGGTCAAGACACACCCGGTGTAGGTGTGCATGGTCAGCGCGCAGCATACGTGAGGATGCTCGCCGAAGGCATCGATGACCGCGCGCGATTCCGGCTCGCTACCGGGGTAGTTCCCAGCGTCCATGCCGAACATCGAGAACGGCGCCCAGTGCGCCGGGAAGTTCCGGTTGAGGTCGACGCCATATTCGCGCGGCGCCTGCATCCAGCGCACGCCATCCCAGTGGATGAACTCGCCTTCATCGCACAGGAAATAGGCGTCTTCCGGGTCGTCATCGAGGTTTCGCGGTCGCATGAACGGCGCCCACTCGGGGTCCTCGACGAACGAGCCGGCCGGGTGCTTCCAGCGCATCATGCGAACCGCGTCGTCGCCGTCGATATCGCAGGGGTCCAGGCCGCTGCGGACCTCGCCGGGTGCCGGTGGCCGCAGCGAGGAACGGATAAAGGGCGCGCCGTCCGCCATCGCCTGGACGCCGTCGGGCGAGATGCACGGCATCACCACGGCCTCGTGTGTCGCGAACCAGGACCGAAGCGCCTCGTCGCCGCCCTCGAGCCGTTCCACCCAGCGAGATACGGCGAAAAGCACGGCGCTGATGCCGGTCCACTCGCTGGCGTGTGTCCCCGCGTCCAGCCAGAGCGCCGGTCGCTCGCCGCGGATGGATCCATCGGGCGCGCGATCGCGCTGGCTGATGGTCAATAGAAATATCGGGCGGTCGCGGCGCGACTCGCCGGCGACCTCGAGCTCGACCCACTCGGGGTGAGCTCGGGCGAGCTCGCGGCAAAACGCCTCGATGTCTTCGAAATCCAGGTATGATTCGGCGAGATAGGGTGTCCAGGCCATGGCGGCTCCTCGATGCTGGGCTTTTCGATGCTGGGCTTTTCGAGGGTTTTACCTCAACGCCGGCGTCGCCGCCACAGCAGTCCCGCGCCCGCGAGCACAACCATCAGCGCCGAGCCGGGGAGCGAGGGTGCGCCATCATCGGCGCTATTGCAGCCGCAACCTTCCGGGCTTCCGGAGCCGAGGTTGCCGCCACTGCCACTTCCAGCGTCGGGACTATCGACGGTGCCGCCGTCTGAGCCTACATCGCCATCGTCGCCCTCGCCTTCACATGCGTCTCCCACGCCATCTCCGTCCGAGTCGACCTGATTCGGGTTGTCGACCTCGGGGCAGTTATCCTCGTCGTTGGGCACCATGTCGCCGTCGATATCGTCGTCGATGCAGTCCGGGAGTCCGTCGCCGTCCGTGTCATCGAATTCATCGACGATCGAGCCGTCGCAATCCTGGTCGATATCGTCACAGATCTCCTCGGCGCCCGGGTAGATACCCGGATCGCCGGGGCGACAGTCGGCGCTATCGGGGCTTCCGTCGCCGTCGGTGTCGACATCGTCACACTCGGGATAGCCGTCGCCGTCTCGGTCTTCGAATTCATCGACGTAGTCACCATCGCAATCTGAATCCACCCGGTCGCAAAACTCGGGGGCGCCGTTGTAGATCTTACCGTTATTGGGCGCACAGTCGGTGTCGTTGGGATCGCCGTCGCCGTCGTCATCGGGCTCCTGGCAATCCGGCACGCCGTCATCATCATCGTCGAAGCCCTCGTCGACCTCGCCATCACAGTCGTTGTCGATGCTGTCGCAGATCTCGTCAGTTGGATCGCCGGTCGTGCCTTCACAGACCGAGCCACTCCCATCGGTCGCGCAGACGTAAGCGCCGGGGGCTTCGCAGGCGCCCTCGCCCACGGTGCAGGCGTCGCCGAGGTCGGTGAAGTCTTCGTCGACGTCTCCGTCACAGTCGTTGTCGAGCGCGTCGCACAACTCCGGGTTCCCTGAAGGCGGGGTCGCGTCGCAGGTCGTGCCGGTCTCGTCGGCCGCGCAGACCGTCGTGCCGCTCGTCTCGCACTCGCCTAGCCCGGATGTGCAGCTGTCGCCCAGGTCGGTGAAGTCCTCGTCGACCTGGCCGTCGCAGTCGTTGTCCAGACCGTCACACAGCTCCGCGGTTCCCGACGTGGGCACCGCATCGCAGGTCGTACCGCTTCCATCGGCCGCACATACGTAGCTCCCCGTGGCCTCGCAGGCCCCCTGGCCCACGGTGCAGGTGTCGCCGAGGTCGGTGAAGTCCTCGTCGACCTGACCGTCGCAGTCGTTGTCGAGTCCGTCACAGACCTCGGCGGTCGGCGAGCCGGCCGTCGCGTCGCATGTGGTCGCGCTGCCATCGGTGGTGCAGACATACGCCCCGGCCGACTGACACTCGCCGGTGCCGACCGCACAGGTCATACCGAGGTCGGAGAAGTCCTCATCGGTCGCTCCGTCGCAGTCGTTGTCCAGCCCATCGCACGTCTCTGCAGTCGGCGAACCCGGGGTCGCGTCGCAGGTCGTGCCCAATTCGTCTGCGCTACACACCACCGCTCCGCTCGCCAGGCACTCTCCGGTACCCGCCGAGCAACTGTCGCCCAGGTCGGTGAAGGTCTCGTCGATCGAGCCGTCGCAGTCGTTGTCAACGCCGTCGCAGACCTCGGTCGTCGGTGATCCTGCCGTGGCGCTGCATTCGGTACCGCTTCCGTCGCTGGTGCAGACATATGAACCGGTGCTCGAACACGAGCCCGAACCGACAGAGCAGCTATCGCCGAGGTCGGTGAAGTCCTCGTCGATACTCCCGTCGCAGTCGTTGTCGAGTCCATCGCATATCTCGGGCTCCGGCCCGAGGACCGAGGCGTCGTACGGGGCACAATCCGTCGGATCATCGACGCCGTCGTTGTCGTCGTCGGGGTCGCACACATCACCGAGGCCGTCGCCGTCGAAGTCGTCCTGAGACGGGTTCGGAGCGAGCGGGCAATTGTCGTCGTTGTCGTAGATGCCGTCCCCGTCGGTGTCGACGCGGATAATGAGATCGGGCGCGGACACGCTGCCGGCCTCGCCGCCTTCGAGCGGCTCTGACCAGGTCGCGGTATTCGAGAGCACCGCCTCGTCGCTGACGCCGCCGCCGATCGTGACCTCGATGACGATGTCCACCGACCCGCCAGCCGGGATTGTGACATCGTCGAGGCGCAACTCGCTGGCCGTCGAGTTGTCGGTGCCGCCGCCAGCGTCGACGAGCGTCCAGCTCGAGGCTTCCGGCGGAATCGAGTCGCGCACGTCAGTGGTCGCGTCTTCGTTACCGGTATTCTCGAGGTGAATCGTGTACTCGACGACCTCGCCGGGATTGAGCTCATTGTCGCCATTCGAGTCGAACACGGCCGCGTCTTTGCGCGATTGTTGGTTCAGGATGGGATCGAATTGGTCGATACCGACGACGTTTGCCACCAACCATACCTTGTCCGCCCCGGCCTCGTACGTGACGTCGATCGTCGAGTCATTTGCCGACAGCGCGGAGCTGATGTCGAACTGATCGATGTCGACGCCCACGACGTCGGTCTGTGCCGGTGAGGTCGTGTTAATCGTGCGGTTAAAAGGGTTGTCTGCTGGATTGACGGCGTCGCTGAGGGTTATGGGCCCGGCCGTGCCGGGCTGACCGTTGACGGTAATCTGTTCGGTGCCGCCACCGCCGATATCACCCTCCATCACATAAAACGTCAGGTCGCCACTGGGCGTCGTATCGACATCGAACCCGGTCAGGTTCAGGGCCTCGGTCGCATAACGCATGGTGACATTGCCGTCGAAAAGGACGACCCGCCGTGGCGGAAGAGTTGTATCGGAGAAGACCTCGACCAGCGCAGCCGACGCGGTATCCGTCGCGCCATTACTCCACACGCCGCTGAAGTCGTCCACGGTGAAGGTACCTGTCAGATCACCGCCTGCAGCAGATTGCTGGCTGGTCACGTCGGCCCGACAAACCCACATATCGTAGCTCTGCGCGCCGCCCTCGGCGCAATAGCAGATATCTGCGACGATGCTCGACGTCGCCCCACTCGGAAAGGTCAGCGAGACTTCGTCGTCGACCGTACTCGAACAATCCGAACCCGATTGATTGGCCTTCCCGCCCCAGTACAAGTAGGACTGCTCCAGGGTTGCCCCCGACGGGATCGCCGTCGAGCTGATCTCGAACGAGGCGGGTTGCGCCGACGCGTCGACCTTATTGTCGTCATCGGTATCCTCGGCGAGGTTGACGCCGGTCATGAAGAAGTCGAGTTGCCCTTCCCACTCCGCGCGCTGGGTGATCGGCTCATCCGCCGCCGCATCCGCAGGCACGACGAGGACCGCGACGCTCGCGAGACATAGCGACAGAATGAAGGCGGTGGGTTTACCGAAATTCATGATGGCGGTCGGTCGAGGCGGTGTGGACGCACGAACAAGATGTCGTTGAATACGCTTACAGGTGCACGGTACCACGCAGCAAGGTGCGCTGCGAGGGATTTACGCAGAGTTTACAGTAATTTCGTATTCGTGCGGGTATACAGTGACAAACGGTGAGATGTGACGCCTCAGCTGCGCCCGGGATGGGCGAAGCACATCGACTCACGCGAAGAAAAGGGTATGTTCGACAGCCTCATCCCGAGCGCAAATTCTTGAGCTTTCGCAGGGTCTCGCGGACATCTTCTCGATCTGGAGCGATCTGCAAGGCGTCCTGGAGCGCCTCCATAGCCGACCGGTGATCCCCGGTGAACTGCATATGAAGCCGGGCCAGTCGGTGGTGAAAATCGACAGCAGCAGGAGATACGACGATGGCCTTCTGGAGGGTGCGAAGTGCGGCGAGGTAGTTTTGACGACGAACCTGGTAGTCGACGAGGCTCATGACGCGATCGACCTCATTGTCGGTATAATCGATGCGACTCGACTCCTCGAGTCCGCGGCCCATCGACAATCGCCAGGGATCTCGTTGGTCGAAGTCGACGATCGCGCCCGCTGCGCCACGCCCTTCAACCCGCGCCTCGGTCGGAGCCTCCGTCGCGATACCGAGTTCATCGACTTGCGACGGCTCCGAATCGGCGGCCTCCACCGCTACGAGTCCCATTTCCACCAGCGCCGCGAGCTCCTGTTCGAGGTCGAACGGTAAGCCCGCTGCCTCTCGGCGAAGGTCGGCGACGGTCCGGGGATAGGAGAGCCGGCTGATGAGATAGGCGCCAGCCCGCGAGACATCGGCTCCGTCTTCTGCTGATGCGTGAGCGATAAGTATGTCGTCCGGCTCGAGGTCGAGCCCGGCGCGCTCGCGCAGGTACACCTCGAGCG
The DNA here is from genome assembly GCA_051747295.1 of Myxococcota bacterium. Taxonomy (GTDB): domain Bacteria; phylum Myxococcota_A; class Bradymonadia; order Bradymonadales; family Bradymonadaceae; genus JBNJFZ01. Next base: position 25,135 of record JBNJFZ010000030.1, on the reverse strand, counting down.
CCTCGATTGCAGGGGTATCCAACATCAGTCCCACGCCCGCTCGCCGACCGGCGGCTCCGTCCTGCAGGTCCACGACCTCCGCCCGGACCGACACGCTCTCTTCATCGACGAGGCTGACATCGAGGCGCAGCGACTCGTGAAGAGCGAAGCTGCGTGTCGTCGGCACGAAGATACCGCCCGCGACAATATTGCGTCGGTACTCTCGCCGGAGCCGCTCGTGGTTCTGAAAGGTCAGCGTGAGGCGCTTTTCGCCCGAGCTCGGCACGGACTCGTCTTCCTCGACCGAAATCACGAGCGACATGGGTTCGGTCGGTGCAAATAGACCCATACCACCCTGGGTCGGCGGACTGTCGGGCGTGACCTGGCTCGTCTCATCCATCGGGTCCGTGCGTGGCTCGAGGCCGCGATGCCAGGACTCGAGCACCGCATCGATAAATGCCTCCACCGTGTCGAACCTCTCTTCGGGTGCGCGGCGTATGGCGCGTACGATCGCCGCGTCCATCCGCGGCGGAACAGTCGGCTCGAAGGTCGATGGCGACCGGACATCGTCTTCATCTATCTCGGATTGTTCGGGCTTCTGGCCGGTCAACATCCGATAGACGAGCATGCCCAGCGAGAATTGGTCACTCCGTGCGTCTTCGTTCGCTCCCAGATGCAGCTCGGGAGCACGATAGTCCGCGTAGCTGACGCCCAGAGGCGATCTCGCATCGATCACAGGTTCTGCGACCCCGAATTCGATCACTTTGCAGACCCATCCGGCGGTTTCGCCGAGGTCCACGAGCAAATTATCGGGATGCAACCCCTTGTGAATGACTCCGATCTGATGGGCGCTCGAGACCGCATTCCCCGCATCCCTGGCAATGCGAACGACGTCCTCGACGGGCAGTTTCTCGTCTCGAACCAGGATATTCGAGAGGTGCTCACCGCGATGACGCTCGGTCACGAGGTAATGTCCGAACTCGGCGCATCGGCCGATATCGGTCACGAATATCGCGTTCTCGTGCTGGACGAGGCTATTCGCGCGTGCTTCCTCGCGCAGGCGCTTCACCGGCGCGCTGTCGCGATCGTACGACGCGTCCACCAGCTTCAGCGTAAACGGCTGGCCCAGATGGACGTGCTCGACGTTCGCGACACAACCAAATTCTCCGACCTCGATGATCCGCTCGACTTCGTAACGGTCATCGACAATATCACCCGTGCTCAAAACCATGAGAATGTCCGTGGAGCGGTAAAGACTTGTCGACGGCAGCGACCCCGACACTTATATGATACAATATCAAATGAGATTGATTCATATAAAATCAAAACCTTTTCACCTCCAAGGTGACGAGACCATTCGGTCCCGGGACAACGGAGGTTTGGAAGTCGGGAGAACTTCGGTTAGACCCTACCAACTCGAGTAGGTAGACCGCGAACACCCGTGAGGTTGTGATGAACTCGAAACCCAGGCTCGAATCAGCGCTTATCGTCGGCGCAGGCGCCGTTGGACAGGTCGTCGCCTGGCACCTCGACCAGGGTGGCAGCGACGTCGGCTTCGTGGTCAAACCCAGGCACGTGGAGTCGACGCGCGCAGGACTGACGCTCCACCACCAAAAGATCGTCGGGAAGACTCGCACGCACGTCCTCGAAGACTACGACGTCATCGCAGATTACGGCGAGATCGAACCGGGCGAATGGGATGCGGTCTGGCTGTGCGTCTCATCGACCGCGTTACGGGGCGAGTGGCTCGGAGACCTGCTGGAGCGCGTGCCGGACGCGACCATCGTCTCGCTGCAGCCCGGCCTCGAAGACCGAGAGTATATGCTCGACTACATCGACCAGGATCGGCTGGTCCGCGGCATGATTCCGTTCATCGCGTACCAGTCTCCGCTCCCCGGTCAGAGCCTCACCGAGGGCATCGCCTATTTTCTACCGCCGATGTTTCCCTTTCCGTTCACGGGAGAGCGCGCGCCCGGGGTCGCCGAGGCGCTCGACCGGGGCGGGCTCTCGTCGACCGTGACCGACAACGTCGGCGCCGAGAGCTCGATGGCCTCGACCATTCTGATACCCGCGGTCGGCGGCCTCGAGTTGGAGGGCTGGGATTTGAAGGGTTTCCGCAAGAGCGACACGCTCGACCTGACCGCGTGCGCGACCGAGGAGGCACAGGCGGCCACGTCGGCACACCACGCGATGAAGGTTCCGTTTACCAATCGCCTCGCCGCCCGTCCCTGGCTGTTTCGCTTCGGCCTGTCGGCGGCGAGCCCGATGCTGCCCTTCGACCTGGAGGCGTACCTCGAATTCCACTTCGAGAAGACCTCCGATCAGACCCGCCAGATGCTCGCCGAGTGGATCGAGTTGGGCGAGCGATACGACACGGAAACGAGGTGCCTTCGCGAGCTGCTCGATAGATTAGCGTGATGCGGGCATCCCTTCCCGCATCGAGCCCGGTCTACTCACCGACCCGAACGTTCGGGTTGATGAGCATCTTGCCCAGGCGGAAGCGCTGCAACCAGACATCTTCTTCGGCCGTCGTCAGCTCGGTACCGTCTCGCGACGTGACCTCGATGAACAGATAGTTGCCGTAGTTTTCGATGTAGCCATCGCTGATCTCGAGCGTGTACGTGCCCGATTCGCTCGTCTCTTCGGAACCACCGGCCTCGAGCTCGTCGACGCGCGTCCAAGACCACGTACCGTCCTCGTTGAACTCGAGCGTCTCCGTCGCGGTCGAGTAGGCATCGAGCGTGCCGTCGACCGGCTTGCGCACGTCGTAAGTACGCGTCCAGGTGCCCTCGACAGTGGAGTCATCTCCCTCGGTCTCGTAGGGCGCGGGCATCAAGAACGTGTTGTCCACGTAATACGACATGACCCGCTGCTCCTCGACCGTATTCGTGTCTGTGTCGCCATCCTGGGCGGCCTCGTCGAAGGTCTGAGTGAGAGTGAGTTGGTCCTCGTTGGCCTCGTAGGTACCTCCGACCACGCCTTCGTCCTGCTCGACTTCCCACGTTCCGTCTTCGGCATACGTGACCGGCCAGCGATTCGCGACGGCCTTCTCACGATTGTAGAACAGACGCTCCCAGTTGCCCTGCACCGCTTCGGCTCGGGTCGGAATGATCAGCGCGTACTCCGAGGTCGCCGCGTTTCCAGCTTCATCGGTCGTACGCACGTAGGCCGTATCTCCAGGGGCGATCTCGAGGTCGAGCTTCCAGAGCCCGTTTGAAAACGTCGCTTCCGCCCCCAGCGGCTGCCCGTCCGGGTCAACCACCTCGACCGTCAGGTCCTCCGCGCCGGTCTCGTTGTCGGTCGCGAACACTGTGAATTGCACCGGCGCTGCAACCGGCAGAACACGTCGTTGGTCACCGCTCCTGAGGTCGACCTGCGAGGAAAACGTCCCCTGAATACTGGCCTTGATATCCCGGTATTCCGGGGCCTCGTCGTCCGACGGAGTGTCCGTATCGGCCATGCCGTCGGCCTCCGTGGTGTCAGCGGCGTCGACTCCATTGTTGTTATTCGAACCTCCGTCGCCGCTGCACGCCGTGCCAACAGACACGAGTGCAGCGGCGAGGAGCGCGATCAGGCTCGTAAGCCGTGATGCAGAAATCATGCAGTTACTCCTGTGCGTTTACAACGACGGGATTGGTCAGGGACTCGATGCGGTCGGCGCGGTAGATAGCGTATCCACCGGTGTCGGCGCCATCGTCCATCTTCAGCTCCCAGACGATCTGAGGATCGGCATCCTTGGTGACCTCGACGATGCGAGCCCACTTGCGGTTGTCAGCGTCGGTCAGGGGCACCGTCTTGTCCTCGAGGCGACCACCATCGGTCACCAGGACGTTGCCGTTGGCGAGTTGGTCGGCGTCACAGATATAAGGCGAGTAGAACGGTGTCTCTCCGGCAAACTCCCAGACCTGCTCGGCAGTGCCCTTCGTGTCAGCGCCTGGGTCGGCATTGGTCGCGTCCAGGCTGAACTCGACGGCGCGGCTGTACAGGTCGGCGGGATCCGTATTCGGACGGGCGTTTCCGTTGTCGTAGAGCAGGATATTGCCACCGACCAGCATCGGCGCGTGCTGGTGATACTGCCACTCGCCCGCAGTCAGATCGAAGTCGCCCTCGCGACCCATGCGCCAGACAAGATCGCCCGTCTCGCGGTCGATCTTGACCAGCCAATCCTGGTGGCGAAGCGACAGGATGAACGAATTGTCGCTCTCATCGAGGATGATCGCGTTGCCGTGCGTCCAGTCCTTCGTGCCGTTCGGCGTGTCGTAGACGCGATTCCAATAGCCCGCATCGAATCCTTCCAGGGCTTTGCGCATGGGGTCGAGAACATCGAACATCGAGTGCTCGTGAACGATCGTGCCGTCCCGGGAAAACTCGACAGCGACGTCACCGACCACGTCGTGGCTAGTGGTGCCGCCATTTCCGTCGTCGTAGCCGTCGATAGTTTGCATCTCGGTCGAGAGCACGGCGAAGTTGCCGTTCGGGAGCTCAGTGATCTCGTGGTGGACTGTATCCAGGCCGAGGTCTTCCGCAGTCCACTCGTTGAGGGTTTCGCCGCGCATGTCGATCTCGCGGACGAACTCGTCTTTGACGGTCATGATGAGCGTGCCGTCGGAAGTCGGGCTGACGTCCTGCGGCTGTCCACCGACGTTGTAGTACCACACCACGTGGCCTTCCTCGTCGACACCGACCAGGTAGCCCCACTCTGCATCGATATCCGGCGCGAAGCGAAACACGTCGAAGATCGTGATGCCCCGCTGGACGCTCGCCGCGTCGTTGACCGTGACCTCGACCGGCGGGAAGTCGTCCGGCAGCGCCGACGTCGTAAAGTCGACCGGATCACCGTCGACGGTATCGCCGTCCGCGTTCGTCGCGGTGACAGTGATCGTGTAATCGGTTTCAGCGCGCATGCCCGGGATGAATAGGTCGTGCGAGTCGCTCAGGTCGCCGCTCGACTCGACGCTGAAGGTGTGGTCGGCCGATGCGACCTCGAAGCTCAGGCTGGTCGGCTCGGAGGTCTCGACCAACGCAACCGCGCTCAACACGTTATTCGGATTCTCGACGACCGATTGGCTCGTGATCTCGAGCGTCGATGTGTCCGTGTCGCTGTCGGAGTCCGTGCCCGTCTCGACGTCCATGCCCGCATCGACGTCGCCGCCGTCGGCCATATTATTGGTGTTGTTGGCGTTGTTATCCCCGTCCGGATCACCACAGCCAGCCGCGGCGAGCGCGACCGCCAGTGCGGCGACCAAGAATTGCAGTCTGAGCTTCATCATTGTTGCGTCCACCGTGCTTTTAGCATCGTCAGTTCAATCAGGCCCTTTCACGGGCGCTTCCTATTTGATTAATTCGAGGGATACCGAGAGGCGCTGTCGAAATCAAATGCTCCGAGCCGACCGACGCCCGCTCCGAGAACGCCGGGAGCCGATTGAATTACGACCGCACAACTGCAAAACTCCAGCACCGAAAGATCGCCTATTGATACATGCTGCACCAGGACTGAAAATGTATACGCGCAAGACCCTCTCGATGGTACTCCTTACGGCCGCGGTGGCCCTGGCTGGCTGCTCCGGTGATGATGGGGACAATCATTCCAACGATGCCGGCACGGACACCGATGCGCCCGAGACGCTCGAGCTGCAAACCGTCCAGAACCCCAATAATGCCCTCTCTTATTATGTGTCGTGGGACACACAAGCCGCGTCCTCGACAACGCTGCAGGTCGACTGCGGTGATGACTGGAGCCAGACCTATGAATCCGACGGCCTGGTCACCGAGCACGAGGTCTTCGTCATGGGCCTCTGGGACGGTGCGAGCTGCGATCTGACCGCGACCTCCGTCGCTGAAAACGGCGTCGAGTCGACCGGCGAATCCTCGCTGGACGTCGGCCCGCTCCCCGAGTTCCTGCCGGAGCTCGAGGTTACCACGAATGTCGAGGGCGAAGTCCAGCCCGGCTGGACGCTATTCAACCTGACCAACGACGTCGACGACGTCCCGCTCATCATCGCGGTCGTCGACCCCGAGGGCCGCTACCGCTGGTACCATCAAATGGCGACGTCGAGCCCGGGCTCGGACACCGATGTCCGCCTCGTCGAGGAAGGCATCCTGGTGGGCGGCACGCGCGGCCGAGTCTGGCCGACTCTGCTGGACTGGGAGGGTCAAGTGGTCTGGCAGCGCGAGATCCGTATGCACCACCACATCATGCCCTACCAGGAGAATCAGTTTATCTACCTGACGTTCCGCTCAGACTGCCCCATGGACATCGGCGCGGGGGTCATCCACGTGTGGGACCGTGAGCAGGATGAAGTGGTCCAGGAGCATACCTTCTGCGAGTGGTTCGTCCCAGACGCCTACGTGCCGGACTGGTCCCACCTGAACACCATCGAGGTCTTCCCGGAGGACCCGAACTCGCTGCTCGTCTCCTCCAGAAACCAGAACTCACTCATCAAGCTCGACCTCGCCGCCGAGGATTCGGTGTGGCGCCTGGGCGTCAATGGCGACTTCGATATGGCCGAGGAAGACCTGTTCTGGCAGCAACACGCCCCTGAATTTCAGGAGAACGGGAACCTCGTCATCTTCGACAACGGCTTCCGGGGCGAGCGCGAGTACAGCCGCCTGATCGAGGTCGCGTACGACGATTCGGCGATGACCGCTGAGGTCGTCTGGGAGTACGCCCCCGACCCGCAGATCTTCACCCCGATCTGGGGCGACTCCGACCGCCAGCCCAACGGCAATACGATCGGTACATTTGGCCGACGCCAGGCCGACAAGCGCTCCTTTATCCACGAAGTCGACGCCGAGACCAACCTCGTCTGGGCGCTGCAGACGCCCAACGGTTGGGGCTGGTACCGCTCCGAGCGTATCGACGTGCCCGTGCCGGGCTATGTCATCGAGTAGCTACTTGCCGTCGGCGACCGGGTCTGCGAAGCTCGAAACTACTCACACAACTCATCTCGAAGACAGGCTATGAGCACGCCAGACAACAATCAGTGGTCGCAAGGACCACAGCAGTCGAGCCCGGGCCCGCGGCCCGGTGGCCACAATTACGGTCGTATCGCGTCGTTCAACGACGTCTTCAACAACCTCGACTTCGCCAGCAGCCTGGTCTTCAAGCCCGGCGTCATCGTCTACTACCTCGCCCATGGACTGATCGGTGGCGGCATTTATTTCGGCCTGATCTTCGGCCTGATGGCGACGATGGGCGTCTGGAGCGATATCCAGGACCCGGGAGCCATGAATACTGAGCCGGAGTTCGGGGCTCTATTTGTCGTGGGCCTGATCGGCATCCTGATCTACGCATTCGTATGGGGCGCGCTGGGGACCGGCCCCATCGCGTCGATTCGAAACGCGGCGCGGGGCAACTTCGAGGCCGTCGAGAGCATCGGCACGACGTTCAAGCAGGGCCTGCGAGCCGGCCTGCTGGCGATCCCGGTTTTGTTCCTGACCTACTTTTCGACCCTGGTCGGGTTCCTCCTGCTGATCATCCCGGGTTTTATCGTGGCGTTCTTGCTGACCCCGGCGGTCTACCTCGTCGTGACCGGTCAGGCCGGCACTCTGGAGGCCTTTGGTCAGAGCTTCAACCTGGTCAAGAAGCACACCGGCGCGATTGGCGCGCTGTGGGTCGCCCTGGTCGGAGGGTATATGTTGCTGTTCGGCGTGAACTTCTGCCTGGGCATGATCCCGATCGTCGGGGCGCTCATCTCGATCCCGATTCAGCTCGCTGGCTATGCCTTTTTCTTCGTCGTCTATATATCGACGATGCTGACCATCGACTCCGCCGAAAATGGATGGACGCCCGGCAGTGCCCACGACGGCATCGAGCAAGTCTTCGAATAGGACGACCGCGCTCCTCGATGTGACGTGAGTCGGGTCGGGTTGGGTTGGGTTGGGTTGGGCCGGCTAGCGAAAGTTGTGGACGACCCAGACAGCGTCGTCTTCGGTGACGTGGATGCCACAGCCCATCTTCGTGTAGTCGCCCGTAATGATCTCGTAATGACCACCGCCGGGGCCCTCGGAGAACATCACGTCTGCGCTCTGGCTGATGACGCGCTCCACAGTCTCGTAGCGGGCGAGCGACCAGCCCGGAACCTCGGTCTCGGCGAAGGCCTGATAGCCGCAGCCGTTGGTGCGCAAAAAGCGGCCATGCGGCTCGCCGGTACGCGCGTCCTCGATGGCAGCTGCGGTCGCACAGTTCTCGAGGTCGCCGGAGCGCTCGAGCGCGGGTTCGTCGACCGACGCCCGCAGTTGATTGACGTAATCGACGCAGAATGTCTGTTCCTCACCCCAGTCGCCGGCATCGACGCACTCTTCCTGGACGCAGACCTGATCGCTGGAGCATGCCCCGTCGCAGGGGTCTCGCAGACCAGCACACGTCGACTCGAGCGGCGCGCATTGGTCGATACCCGTCGTGCCCACCTCGGTACATACGTAGCCATCGGGACAGTCGCCCTCTTCACAGGCAACCCCGCAAAACGCCTCGCCGGTCCCCTGATTCTGCAGGCAGTAGTCGTCCTCCGTGCCGCACGACTCGTGCGTCTCACACGGTTGGCAAAGGGGGGCGAACCGCTCGTCGAGCGTGTTGTTTCCCGTCTCGGCTCGCGGACCACACCCCAGGATCGCGAGGGCCAACAAGAGTCCGCCCAGGATGTAGAAAGTCCGTCGCATAGAATCGCCGTTCATCGTCGGCGCGTCACTAAGGCGAGCCAGTGTAGCGGGCCATGTAGCGTGTGTCGAATCCGAGACTGTCACGACTCGATGACATGTTGCGTTCGTCGCAAGCGCAACACGACAGGTCGACAAAATAGTTCATCGCCGCGTCGATTGCCACGTCACGGCACCTGTACGTGTGCGCGATTGTCTCCCATACTGGTTCTCATCCGAAGACCCGTTCCGGAGACGATGTGAGAATGCCCCTCGAAACGCTCGTAGTCCTGTTATTGGGCGTCGCGTTGACCGCTTGTGGCCCAGGCGAGACGACAAATCACGACACTGAACAGCCAGCGGACGCGGGCGATACCGACTCGACGGAGTTGTCGCTTTGTAACCCCCTGTCACCGGAATGCGGTGGACAGGGATGGCAATTCGAGTCGGATGCGCGCTGCCCGGAGGCGCCGGCGATGCCGACGACGTCCTGCAGCGCTCCAACCGCCGCTTGCTATTACTGCGAGGATCCCGAGTTGGCCGCCTCCGAGGCGGGCCACCCATTCGAGATCAGGGCGTGCGACCCGAATACCGAGACGTGGCAGGTCCAGGAGCTGACCTGCAGCACAGAGTGAGCCCCCTGCGAATATGGGTCACTGCGCGCGTCGTCACACTGCCAGCGCTCCGACCAGATTCCATATTTTGCCCGACCGCCATCCGTTGTATGGTGGCACCATCATGAATATCGTAAGACCAGTCGAAGATATCGTGTTCTTTGCGCGCAAGCTCCCCAGCGCGAACATGATTCTACTGATGGGGGAACGGCCGATTCTGGTGGACTCGGGATACATCGACGGCGTGGATCGCACCCTGTCGATGCTCGTGGATGCCGACACGCAACCCGAAGACCTCCAGATAGTGGTCAACACCCACTACCACTCCGATCATGTGGGCGGGAACCATATCCTGCAGTCGCGCTACGGGGTCGAAATCGCCGCTCATCGATGGGATGCGAAGCTCATCAACCGCCAGGACCGGCACGCGTGTGCTGCCACATGGCTGTCTCAACCCGTCGAGCAATACCGGGTCAACAGAGAGCTCTCCGATGGCGACAGGTTGTCGACGGGTTCGCTGGACTTCGAGGTGCTCCACACGCCGGGGCACACGCTCGGCCATATCTCACTTTATGAACCCGATCGACAACTGCTCGTCTGCGGGGACCTCTTCCACGACGACGATGTCGGCTGGATGAACCCCTTTCGCGAGGGCAGCGTCTCGCTCGACCTGGCCTACGAGTCGATGCGACGCCTGCAAAAACGCGAGATCATGTGGGCCTGCTCCGGTCACGGCCCGCCGATGCACAACCCCGCCCGAGCTATCGAGGAGGCCCTCGAGCGTATCGAGTTCTGGCTCGAGCGTCCCAAGCGGGCCGGATGGCACGCCCTCAAGCGCATCTTCTCGTTCGCGCTCATCATCGAGGGAGGCTTGCTCGACGAAAATATCGAGCCCTATCTGCTGTCCCAGCCATGGTTTCGCGACATCTCCGAGCACGCCTTTGGCGTCGACCCGAGAGACTTCCAGTCCGAGCTCCTGGAGGAGATGTTGCGCTCGGGCGCCGCGAAATGGAAGGAAGGGTGTCTTCGCGCCACGGCCCCCCATCACGAACCGCGCATGTCATTTAAAAATGTCGACGAGGGCCCGTTCGTCCGGAAGGTCATGCCCGCAAAGAGCATCAGCAGCGGGGCGACTGACAAAAATGACATAAAAAAGGCGAGTGTCAGCACCTGACAGATCGAGCATCGCGTCTCATTCGAGGTCGTCCAAAATCTGGTCGAGCTCGCCTTTCTTCAGATCTTCTTCGGTCGCGATCTCCTCGAACTTCCTGGTCCAGGCGAGCTTCGTCGCCGCCACCGAACCGACGATGGCGAGCGCGAATCCAACGACGGGCACAAAGAGGGTGAGCGCCAGGCACATGAATACCACGGCGATCGCGACGAGCGGATTCCACGCTCGCCAGATCTCGAACCCCGCATAAAATGCGCCGACGAAGGCGCAAATATAGCCCACAATTAGCATAATCTTCTCTCTACTCGCGCCGTCTGCACGTCGCGTGACGACGAAAAATCTGGAGGGCGACGCCTCAGAGCATGATGTGTTCGCCGCCTCGAGTCAAAACTCGAATACCTGAGGCGACTTGCCGGGTGCATCGCAGGCGACATTTGCGAAGATCGTGTCATGTCGCTGCGTGCGACCCGAGGATTCGTGAACGTGGCCGAAGACGTGCAGCCGCGGGCCCACCTCGATGACCCGGTCCAGGAGTGCACGGTCACCTACCGTCTCACCGCGGGATGTCTCGTCGAGTATGCCGCGCGGAGGGCCATGCGTGAGTAAGATGTCCAGATCTTCGGGCATCTCCGCCCATTTTTCGGCCAATGCCTCGCCGCGAGCTACATTGAACGCCATGTCGAGGAAGACCGGCTGCCAGGGACTGCCCCAGATCCGCAGTCCCTCGACCTCGACCAGCGTATCCTGCAGGTAGGTCGCCGAGTCGAGCACGCCTTCGGCTTCCGCACGGCTGGTCTCCCAGATGCCGTCGCAATTGCCCGCGATGACGAATTTGTGGCGATGCGGCAACTCCGACAACCATGCATTCAGCCGCCTGACGCCGTCGACCGAATGACCATGTCCGAAGTCGCCGCCGTACAAGAGAACGTCGCCGTCCGGCACATCTACCTGCCGGTGGCGTCCGTGTGTGTCGCTGAGCGCTACGATCTTCATGAGATTCGGTCGTGTGGTTCCAGAATCACCGTGCCGGACTCAAAACCTCAGCCCTTCACGTTTATAGTGGGCGCGGACGACATCGATCATCGCGCCATCGCGCTCGAGCAAGTCATCGGCGTAGCCGACCATCAATTT
>JBNJFZ010000030.1:0-13506 GCA_051747295.1 Myxococcota bacterium | reverse complement strand
TCAAAACCTCAGCCCTTCACGTTTATAGTGGGCGCGGACGACATCGATCATCGCGCCATCGCGCTCGAGCAAGTCATCGGCGTAGCCGACCATCAATTTATTCGGCAGCGCCTGCTCGCGGTCCTCGACGACCGCCTGCATTGCAGCGCGCTCCCGGCCCGGCCCCAGCCAGAGGCAGCGCAGGATGAACGACGTCGCCGTCGACCGGCTCACGCCGGCGTTGCAGTGGACGAAGATAAAGGTGGCCTGCGCCCGGAGCGTCGGCGCGATTCCCAGGATCTGCTCGACGTGGCCTGGGTTGGGAGGGGTGACGACGCGGCCGCCGTGGAGCTTAGTCTGACCCTCATTGATGACGTCGTGGAATTCGAAGCGGTAGTGAAGCTCGTGCTCCGCCTCGAAGCCATAAGGCTTCTCCGAGTCGGGCTCACCGATCGAGATCACGGCCGCTGTCTGGCTCAGCCGTATGATCGACTGATTCGCCTCGGGCAACGACCGCGCGACGATCGGCGGGTGCTTCTTCCCAGAGCCTCCACTCATGCCGCGCTCGCCTCGCTGGATTTTGCCGCGAAGTGCGCCCTGGCCTCAAGCGCGAAGCGCTCCACGATCTCGCTCGCCAACTCGATGTCGTCGATGCCCTCGACGCTCTTCCCTGCCTGCCAGTAGTCCTGATAGCTGCCGCCGTCGAGCGACGCGCTGCGCAGCTGAAACAGCGACTTAATCGAGTAAAACGAGCGCATCAGGTGCTTGCCCCTGGGGTGCTGGAGCAACTTCTTGGCCAGCCAGCCCGCCTCCGTGCCGACCTTCTCGACGTACGGAGTCTCGATGACGGCCACCGGCACGCCCGAGATTTTCTCGCTGAGCACGATGTCATCGGCCTGCGCGGCTACGATAGCGTCCTTGTAGTCGAGGTGGGCGTTGCATTCGGGCGTCGCGATGAAGCGCGTGCCCATCTGTACGCCCGCGTATCCGGTCTCGAGCGCATCGATGAGGTGCTCGGGCTCTCCGACGCCGCCGGCTCGGATCAGCGGCACGCCCAGGTCGACGAGCTCCTCGTAGAGCTGCTCGGGGGGCGTGTGTCCGGCGTGGCCGCCGGCCAGACTGTTGACGCAGATCAGGCCGTCGACGCCTCCGTCGAGCGCGCGCCTGGCCCACTTGAGTTCGGTCACGTCGTGGTAGACTTTGCCGCCATACGCATGCACCTTTTCGACGACCCAGTCAGGCGAGCCGAGCGCCGAGACAAAGAAGCGAACGCCTTCCTCCAGCGCGACGTCGACCCAGCGCTTCATGCGCTCCTCGTAGACCTTCGAGGACTGCTCGACGAGCGCGTTGAACCCGACGGGTTTGTCGGTGAGCTCTCGGATGTACTGAATGCCCTCGCGGAGGTCGTGCCCGTGGACGAACATCATCGAGATCGGCTGAATGATGCCCATGCCGCCGGCTTCAGACGCAGCAGCGATCAGCTCCGGGTTGCTGCACGGATACATCGCGCCGCAGATCATCGGAACTTCGACGCCGGCGTCTCGGGTGAATTGGGTTTCGAGAACGTTCATGGAAGGCTCGGTCAAACGGTCGAAGTGAACGGGCGCTCAGTATAGTCGTTGCGGGTGCCATGGCCAAGCGCAGGATGCAAGCCGGGTCCGACCAAAGCTCAATCGACGAAGCCCTGACCAGGCAACCACACCCGTACCATCGGAAATCCCAGCAGCCGCAACGCAAAGTAGTTCACGGTAGCTTCTGCTACCGAGTCCGCAGCAATGACGACCTCGGTAAACTTTCCGACGCCGGCATCGTCGTAGAGGGTCCAGAGGTCCCAGGCGCTGAGCATCGTCCCGGTCTCGGTGAGGTGTTCGGCCGCAGGAATCGTCACGTGGTCCTCCGTCGGCAGCCCCGACGGTGCGGACTCCGAGGCCACCACCCACGTTCGTGAGAATCGACTATCGATCTTGGGTGTCTCATCCGATGCCACGGCTCGAGTGTCGTCGATGGCCGCGCTGAAAACCGTCGGGTGGACAGCGACATCCAGCGGACTGCTCGGCTCGGCGATGATCGTCGGGTCAGATGTCAGATCGTAGCTAGACTGCCATCCGTCGATACCGTCAGCACAGACCGACACCTCGGGGTGTCCGAGGTATTCGAGCAACCAGAACATCGCGGTCACCCGTGGAGTAATGACATCATCGCAGACCACTGCCTCGATGTCCTGGTCGATACCGACCGCACCGAACTCCTCAGCCCACGCCTGCGGCGTTTTCGCGAGGATGTCGTCACCCGAGCCGAGCGGTACGTTGACCGACTCCGGGATATGCGATTCCTCGTGCGTGTCTGCAGGACGCACGTCGATGACGCGAGCCGGCGGGTCCTGCAGGAGCTTCTGCATTCGCTCCCCGGCCCACCAATGAATCCAGTCGGTGTCGCGCAGCATCCGTGGATGATCGTATGTGTCCAGCGCCAACTCGCGCGGGTCGTCGAGCCACGCAACCATAGAGCCGACATAGTTGCGAACGCGGGGGTGGTCGAGCACAAATCGCACGGTGAAGTACGTGCATGCCGACAGTGGATTCCCGCCGCAGTAGGTAATGACCTCGTCCTCTTGATCTACGCCCATCACCTCGAAGAGCGCGCGGATCGACTCCGGATCCTTCCATGTCCCGTCGGACCTGAAGAAATACCCGATCGGGATGTGTGTCGTATTCGGAATATGTCCTGGACGCGAGTACGCCAAATGCCCGCCATAGTGCCACGACGGGAGCAGTCCGCTGACGAGCTTTACGTCCTCATCTTCACGGGTCGCCAACACGTAGTCCGTATCGGCGACCATCGAGGTATCCAGTTCTTCGGCCGTAAAATCACCACGTTCGACCGACGGCACGTCCGTCGTCACCGAGCGTTCCTCGTTGGTCCACTTTTGGATCCCACCATCCAACACGCGAACGTCGGTGAGACCGTGCGAATGGAGGGTGAAGAAAAATCGTGCCGCGTGGAAGTCCGGTCCAGAGTCGTAAGCGACCACCGTCGAATCGTTGTTGATGCCCAGAGAACGCGCAGCGTCCTCGATCTGCTCGGGTGGTCCATCCTGAAACGGAATCTCCGCGTCGCGGTCTCCGAACAGGTCGAGTCCACCCCCGTACGAGACGTTAGTACCGTGCGAGATGTAGTCATCCTCCGAGAACGACGCACTCACGGCCCCTGGGAGGTGGGACTCCAGATACTGATCCGTGCGTCGCGCATCGACGACCACGACGTCGGGGTCGTCGAGCCGCTCGGCGAGCCATGCCGTGGAAACCAGCCGTTCAGAAGGGGAGTCTTGGTCCGACGGTTCCCCTTCGCCGGAACCGCACCCGAGGATCGGGGATGCAACAAACGCCAGGGCGATGCAGAGTTTGCTAAATCGCGAAATCATCGAGAAATTCCCATGGATGAGATGATGCTTTGCTTGCGTCACTTACTGCTCACACAACCTATGCACAGCAAACATCGTACCCACCGCGCGTTCGCCTGCTAGAGACGATCGCTGGTCACAGGGACGTACTTCTCTCGACATGCCACGCGCAAGCCTTTCGCCCGGCATACAACCCCGCAAACTTTTCGTCTTACATCGCCTTCAGTCCGTTGCGTCCGTCCCTGGCTTCTCAGACCGCGTAAAGTAGATCAGGAAGCGCTTGTAGACCGATTCGTCGCCTTCGAGCGACGCCTTCCAGCCACTCGGATGGCGCCATGTGCTCGTGGAAGCCTCCGCTTCTCCGCGGCGCACCAGCTCGAAGCCGGCCTGCTCGAGGTATCGCTCCACCGCGGAGCGCGTCTCCTCGGGCCGGTCGAACATCACCGTGTACGCGATGGTCTCCTCGTAGCGCGCCCTCTCGACGTTGATGCTGTTGGGCACGGACACGACGTCGACCGCGAACTCGGCGACCGGCCCCAAGCGAGGTTGTGCCAGGAGAGTCGTCACGGTCGGCTCGACGGGGGCTCGCAACACCACGACCATCTCGACCGAGTCCATCCCGGGCGGCTGATTGACGTAGACGACGTCCACCGCGTTCGAGTATTCGACGGGCCGAATCGCCTTGAACGATGGGGGCTGCTCGTCGACGAGCTGGAAGCCCGCTTCTGTCAGCTCGGCAGCCGCCTGGAAGACCTCATCGCCGCCGGCGTCGCGTCTCAGATCGATCTCGTAGTGCAGGTTGCACGCGGGCGACTTCTGCCCGGAGCAGTCGAACTGCGCCTGCCACTCCAATGGCTCACCGTCCGGCATATACTCGCGAAGCTGTGGGTCGGGCCGGAAGAACCACTCGGGGACCTGGCTGAACGACATCTCCCACGGCTCCCCTCGGTGCTCATCGAGGGAGGTGGCCAACGCCTCCTGCTTCGGGTCGGGCTCCTCGGCCCGAGGCTCGCTCTGTGATTTCGCGGGTTCTCGTTCGGCTCGCGGCGCCGGCTGCTCGAGCTCGTCGGCCTTGTCCTTACACGAGCACGCAAGCGACATGCCCACAGATAGAGCGATCGTGAGTGCAAAGTGTCTCATTGTGTTCAACCCGGTGCGGTAACGAGCGTGACACCATCACGCGGTCACGGCGTGCCTCGGCACGTCGTGGGCGCTTCCACCTGGCACAGGTTCGCCGGGTCGAAGGTCTCGCCGGCCATGCGCGCGGCCATGAAGTCCAGGATTTCGGGCACGGCGTAGAGGCTGCCCTCGACGTGGCCGGCGCCGGCACACTCGAGGTACTGCATGTCCAGGCCCTGATTGCACATCTCAGAAAACGCATCGCGCTCGATGGGCGTGTTCACGAGCTCGTCGTTTTCGGCGTAGACCGACAGGATCCCGTAGGCCTCCGAGGTCGGCTCGATCCGCTCGATCGACGTCGTCGTGAGCCCATTTTCGGCCGTGATGCAGCCCCAGGGTTCCACTCCCGTCAATTGGTCGTTGCGCGCGGGCTCGTACAGCCCCGGCTGGAAGACATCTTCGATTGTCGGCTCCTCGATGCCACTGCCGGGCCGGCACTCTTCGCCGAGTGCGGCCGGAATCTCGGTGTCCAACGGGTCGACGAAGATCTCGTCGTAGCGATCGCCGTAGCCGTACCAGTCGGCCACCGTGCCGAGGAATGCGATGGTATTTCCGGTGGAGTTCTCGAAGCTGACCAGCGCGCGCTCCATCTGCCCGACCAGGTCCGCCGGCGGCACCGTCGCGATGGTGCCCAGCAGGTCGAACTCCCGCGCATAGTACGGCGCGAGCCGGTCGACCCAGAGCGCCGCGTGGCCGCCCTGCGAGCCGCCAAAGACCATCACGTCGTTGCTCAGGCAGAACCCGCCGCGCTCGTCCTGCGACATCTTTCCGGCCGCGCGCACACTGTCCAGCGACGCGATAGCAGTCGCCTGCCCGACCAGATACGGATGCAGGAATTCAGATGGCTCGCCCATCCCCTTCAGGCCGATATAATCGGGCGCGACCACGAAGTAGCCCATCGACGCGAACAGCGCGGCCAGCCCTTGAGACGCCGTATCCGCCGATGCCGCGCAGTCGTCCATGAAGCCCGTCGTGCCGTGCAGCAGCAACACCGTGTCCATCGGCTCGGTCGCCTCATAATTCTGCGGATACGCGATCATGCCCGTGGCATTGATAAAGTCCCCGCGATCCTGCGTCTTGTACATGAATTGCTGGATCTGGACGTCGTACTCGATGCCCTCGGGCGGCTCGACATCCTGCGAGCGGATCAACCCCTCGATCAGGACGGCGCGAAACTCCTTCTCGAGGCCGAAGTCGACGACCTCGCCCAGCGCCTCGTCGCGCAGCCACTGATACGCGGGCTGCCCACACTGCTCGGGGTTATCGGCGAGCTGGTCGGTCTGCGTCGTGCCGGCGACCACCGGCGCCGGGAAGTCGTCACAGACTAGCGGCACCTCGGCATCGGCATCGGCGCCACCATCCATGCCGGTAGCGTCGACGTCCGCGCTAACGTCCTGACCGGCGTCCTGTCCGGCATCTGTACCCTGCCCGTTATTCGACGTCGCATCCTCACCACAGCCGGCAGCGAGAAAGAGCACCAACAACAGCGCGATCGGCCGCGCGAGACTCGACAGCTTTTCCTGAGACAACATAGACTACTCACCCGTGACAATTTCGTGACTCCACGTCCCATCCTGATGGATCGCACCGATCGATACAACGTGCAGTTTCCGGACCAGTTGAAAACCTACGTCCTGCACACACGATTCAGTGGTATGGAATCGCCGTCGACCCCTGCCCCTTTTCCAGTGTCTCGAACGAAATGAATCATCGACTCGTATATTTCGCCGCCGCACTCCTCGTCGCGCTGACACCGGCGGTGAGCTCGGCGGGCGGCCTCGCGGACGCGTTCGAGGGCTCCGACGAGACGTTCGTCGCCTTCCCGACCTATGCGGCGATGCAGGAAGACGGGTCATTATTGATTCCAATTCGAGTCTGGGTCTTCGAGCCCGAAGAAGATTCGATCACGCGAAGAATTCTTGCTGAATTATTCGAAGAAGCCCTGGACGTCGAGGATCCCGAAGACGAGGAGATTTTTGAGGAGCGCGTACGCCCATTTCTGTACGACAACGAGCGCGGAAAGAGCATCGTGGCCACCATAAATGGGAAGTCCTATGAGGTCGGTGAATCCGCGGCGAACGGTCAGGTATCGACGACCATCGAGCTCCCTGTCGCCGACGCCATGCAGGCGGTGGTCGCTGGCCCTGGCGTCTACAAGGTCGATGTCGAAATCCGCGGCGTGGACATCACCCGCGCGCTCGAGGTGCCGATCATTGGCCGGCGAGGCTTCTCCGTGGTCTCCGATATCGACGACACCGTCAAAGACTCGAACGTCCTGGACCGAAAGGCGCTGCTTCGCAACACGTTCATGAAGCCGTTCGATGACATAGACGGGATGGCGAGCGCGTATCAGACGCTCCGAGAATCGCTCGGCGCCCGGTTCCACTATCTATCGGCGAGCCCGTTTCAGCTCTATCCGTTCCTGGATCCATGGATGCACGCAGCGGGGTTTCCACCCGGGACGTATCACCTGCGCGAGCTACGCCCCAGCCGTCCGAAGTCAGTCAAGGACTTCGCTGGAGACAGCAAGCCGCACAAAATATCCAGCATCGAGCAACTCCTGGACCACATGCCCGAGCGTCAGTTCATCCTCATCGGCGACAGCGGTGAGGCCGACCCGGAAGTCTACGGCGAGATCGCCCGGAAGCACCCCGACCGGGTTGCGCGCATCCTGATTCGACGCGTCGAGGGCGCGGAGAACGCCGACGAGCGGTTCGAAGCCGCGTTCGAAGACCTCCCGGTCGCGATGTGGATGCTATTTGAGGACCCTTCACAGATCGCTGCAACCATCGATTGATTTACGCGGCCCTCGCGCTCGCCTTGCGAATCAGGCGGTTGGGTGCCATATCCTGCTCCTCTGCATTGCTGACGTCGTCGCACGTAACAGCGCCCGCGCTCGACGCATCTCATGAGTCGAATCATCCGCGGCCTCCGAACGGCCGTTTCATGCTATGGAGTTCTCATGATTTTTGGCACCAAGAAGAAGACGAAGATGGTCGATCCAGCAAACGCACTCCCGGGGCGCGATGAGGCCATCAGAGACGAGGTCTCCGACAAACACGACGTGCTTGGCACCTCGATGAAGCCGCCATTCCCTGAGGACAACGAGTGCGCGGTCTTCGGCATGGGTTGCTTCTGGGGGGTCGAGAAGGCCTTCTGGAAGCTCGACGGCGTCTACTCGACGCAGGTCGGCTATGCGGGCGGATATACCAAAAACCCGACGTATCGCGAGGTATGCTCGGGCAAGACGGGCCATACCGAGGTCGTGCGCGTCGTCTACAAACCCGACGAGATAAGCTACCAGGAGCTCCTGAAAGTCTTCTGGGAGAACCACGACCCGACCCAGGGCATGCGCCAGGGAGCCGACGTCGGTACGCAATACCGCTCGGCCATCTTCTACTACGACGACGAACAGAAAGAAGCCGCCCTGGCGTCTCGCGAGGCGTACCAGGAAAAACTCGAGGAAGCGGGCTACGGCGACATCACCACCGATATCGAAGAACACGACGAGTTTTACTACGCCGAAGACTACCACCAGCAGTACCTGGAGAAGAACCCACGCGGCTACTGCGGTGCTGGTGGCACGGGCGTCTCGTGCCCGGTCGGCGTACTGCAGGATCAGTAAGAGGCATCCATGGATACACGCACGTTAGGACAGACGAACCTCGAAGTCTCCCGCATGGGCGTGGGGCTCGCCGCGCTGGGCCGCCCCGGGTATATGACCCTGGGCCACGCCGACGATCTGGGCGGCGAATATGCCCCGGCCAAGATGGAAGCCCGAATGCACTCGGTGCTGGACGCCGCGTGGGAAGCCGGTGTCCGAGGCTTCGATGCAGCACGATCGTACGGGCGCGCCGAGGAGTTCCTCGGCACCTGGCTTCGAAGCCGCAACATCCCGGTCGACGAGGTCTTCGTCAGCTCGAAGTGGGGCTATATCTATCGCGCCGACTGGCAGGTCGACGCTGAGGTGCACGAGGTCAAAGAGCACTCCGGGTCGAACCTGAACCGACAGCTCGACGAGACGATGGAGCGGCTGGGTGAGTACCTGTCGCTCTACCAGGTCCACTCGGCGACCTTCGATAGCGGCGTGATGGACAACCACGCCGTGCTCGGCCGACTCGCCGAACTCGGGGTGAGCGGCGTGCATATCGGGCTGACGCTTAGCGGGCCGCAGCAGGCCGCGATTCTCCAGCGTGCGCGTGAGATTACATTCCAGAGTGAGCCGCTCTTCGAGGTCGTCCAGGCTACCTTCAACGTCTTCGAGTCGTCGTGTGGACCGGCGCTGGCGGATGCTCATCGCGACGGCATGGGCGTCATCATCAAAGAAGGCCTGGCCAACGGCCGGCTGACCGGGCGCAACGACGAAGCGCCGTTTCGAGAGCGCCTGGACATCCTACGCACCGAAGCGCAGCGCCTCGGTGCAGCGCCCAGCCAGCTCGCGCTCGCCTACATCCTCGAGCAACCATGGGCGGATGTCGTGCTCAGCGGCGCCGCGCGCATCGATCATCTCCAGAGCAACCTTGGCGCTCTGTCGCTCGAACTCGACGCCGACGCGCGCACCCGACTGGCCAGCCTGGCCTTCCCCTCAGATGAGTACTGGTCGCTACGCGATGAGTTCGCGTGGGGGTAACGTGATGCGGGCATCCTGCCCGCAATCGACCACGTGCGGCCAGGATGGCCGCATGACGATCCGAGTGACCGAGCCTCGAACCCGCATACTCCGTGAAATATCCATCTCGACACCTCTACGCCAGCACGCTCTTCCTGAGCGCTGCCCTGCTCTTCGTCGTCCAGCCGCTGGCCGCGCGCATGCTCCTGCCGACCTTCGGCGGCAGCCCGGCGGTCTGGAATACGTGCATGGTCTTCTTCCAGCTCATGCTGCTGGGCGGGTATGTCTGGGCGCACCTGACCGATCGCTGGCTGGGCGTTCGCGGCCAGGCTGTCGCCCACGCCGTCGTCGTCGCCGCCGCGCTGTTCTTCCTGCCGTTCGACATCCCGCTGGAGGGCGTGCAGGCCTCCGAGCAACCGGTCAGAAAGCTCCTCTGGCTGCTGACGATCTCGCTGGGCGTGCCGTTTTTCTGCCTGTCGGCGACCGCCCCGATGCTCCAGCGGTGGTTCTCGTTCACCGACGATCCGACCGCCGACGACCCCTATCACCTGTATGCGGCGAGCAATGCGGGCAGCCTGGCGGTGCTTTTGGCGTACCCGGTGGCGATCGAGGTCTTGTGGGGCGCGCAGGGACAGGCGCTGGGCTGGACGATTGGATTCGGGGTCTTCGTGGCGGCGATCACCGTGTGCGCCCGAGTCATGTGGTCGGCGACGAGAGGCGACGACGACGCAAAGTCCCGGCCCCAACACGAGGCGGGCGAGGCGACATCGCTCGCATGGGCCGACCGCGGCCGGTGGACCCTCTACGCGTTCATCCCGTCGAGCCTGATGCTCGGCGTCACCAGCTACATCACCACCGACATCGCCGCGGTCCCTCTGATCTGGATCGTGCCATTCGTGCTCTACCTGCTGACCTTCATCCTCGCGTTTGCCAAGGTCGAACCAGTCCCCCAGAAGGTCTTTGCGTGGGTGGCGCCGCCGCTGCTCGTGCCGATGGTCGTCTTCTTCAACCAGCCCGTCACGATCTCGGCGTTCGCGGTCATCAGCCTCCACCTGGGTGTGTTCTTCGTGCTCGCCATGCTCTACCACGGCCGGCTGGCCGAGACCGCGCCGAGCACCGAACACCTCACCGAATTTTACTTCTGGCTATCGCTGGGCGGAGCCCTGGGCGGCGTCTTCAACGCGCTGATCGCACCGCTGGCGTTCGATCTGCTGCTCGAGTACCCGCTCGTGCTGATGCTCGCCGCGCTCGCGATCCCCAGAGAGCCGCTCGAGAAGCTCCCGCTGAAGCTCAAGCCCGGCCTACAGGTCGGCGCGGCCGGGCTCGTGATGGCCGCAATCACCGGTTACCTGATAGACGGCCGTGAATTCGACGACCTCTTCTTCAGCGTGATCGTCGGCTACGGTGCCGTGATCGTCGCGGTCGTCGTCGCGGCGCTCAAACCGCGCGTGTTCGGCGTGCTGTACGTCATCGCGGGCATCATCGCGATCGTCAACTCCCAGCGCGGCGACGCACAGATCTACGTCGAGCGCAGCTTCTTTGGCTCGAACGCGGTCGTGGAAAAGGGCGATCTGCGGGTGATGTACAACGGCGTGACCAAGCACGGCGGGCAGTTGATGGCCGACGGCTACCAGAACACGCCGATCACCTATTATTCGGCGGGCAGCCCGATGGATCAGGCATTCAAGGCGACGAGCGACGGCGCGAGTCCTCCGCCGGTGGGCGTCATCGGATTGGGCGTGGGCACGATCGCCGCGTATGCGCGCCCCGAGCAGCCGGTGACCTTCTACGAGATCGACCCGGTCGTCGTGGACATCGCCGAGGAGTATTTCACGTACCTGAAGGACTCGCCCGGCAAGGTCGAGGTCGAGGTCGGCGACGGCCGCATTCTGGTCGATCGCGCACCCGAGGGCCACTTCGGCCTGCTCATCGTCGACGCCTTCAGCTCGGACTCGATTCCGATACACCTGGCGACCAGAGAAGCCATCGCGATGTACGTCGACCGCCTGCGCGACGACGGCATCTTGCTCTTCCACATCTCCAACAAATTCGTCGACCTCGCCCCCGCCCTGGCCAATATCACCGACGAGTTGGGCTACGTCGCCTATCAGAACTGGCACGAAGCGACGGAGGCCGACTTCGACCACCCCGATGCGTCCGTCGCGACATCGGTGTGGATCGCAATCGCCCCCGACCGCGACGCCGCCACGCCGCTGACCCGCCGCGGCGACTGGGACCGTCTGGAGCCCGATGCCTCCAAGCCGACGTGGACCGACAACTACTCGAATATCGTGGAGTTGCTGAAGTAGGGGGGTTGGGGGAGCGGCCCACTTGATCCGGATTAGGCGTCGGAATGGCGAAAATGACCGGTGCGCGGGCCTCTGTGCCCGCCTCGCGGCCTCCGTGCCGCGACTTGCGTGCGAACACGTTCGGGACCGGCAGAGCGGTCCCGGCGGCGACAGAGCGCCGCGCACCGAGCATCAACGCCGCCTCAGGCGGTATCGAAAACAGCGTGCCGCGCCTGATCCGGATTGAGTGGGAGCGGGAGATGTGGGGGATTTGGGGGAGTGGGTGGCGAGCGCGGTCTTGTTGTCGTTGTCGGTCTCGGTCTCGTTGCCGTTCTCGAGACGTTCGCCCCCAACCGGAGGCCGCGAAGCGGCCGAAGATCGGGGGGACGCGCGCCAGGGGCAGGTGGTTCAGGAACCACACGCTTGGCCCCTGCCGCCTGACGGCGGCTTCCCCACGGCTGCGCCGCAGGGAGACGATCGGGCGGCGACCAACCGCTTCGCTTTCCAGCAGCTTGTCGACCCCGAAAAGCGAATGCGGTCGGAAACACCAGCCCGGAAAGCGAATGCGGTCGGAAACACCAGATCGTTCCCCCGCGGCAGCGGGGGACACCGGCCGCCGGCCGGAGGGGGCCATGGTACCGCAAACCCAAAGTCGTAGTCCCGCGCGCAGCTGGGGAGACACCGGCCGCCGGCCGGAGGGGCCATGGCCCGCGAACCCTTAACCTCCTGCGAGCAGCCGCTCCAACTTGATACCCACGCCGCCCGTGGCCTCGCGCAACTCGCGGTACTCTCGAAGCGCTTCTGCGTCGCCGTCCGAGCGGCGAATCGCGCGAATGAGCGTGTTCTTGGGGGTGTGCTCGGACGCCACAAACTCGACGGCACGTGTCTCATAGCCAGCCGCAGTGATCAGCAGCGTGCGGAAGGTATCGGTCATCGTGGCAGCGGCCGAGCGTCGAAGCTGCGGTGTGCTCCAAACCGGGCCGAATGCTCCGTCTTCATCGTCATCGGCCAACGCCTGCCAGCCGCGGGCGAGCTCGGCCTGACAGCACGGCGCAACCGCGATGAGCTCGGCGCCGTGCTCGATCGCCAGAGCGATGGCGTCGTCGGTGGCGGTGTCACATGCATGCAGCGAGATAAGCGCGTGCAACTCCCCCAACTCGCCACCAAACGTGGTCTTCCACACCTCGCCAAGCGTCACGTCCTCGAGGTCTTCCGCGGCGTAGCGCAGCACATCCTGCAGGCCGGTCATCTCGGTGCGTCGCCGACACTCGTCGATGAGCTTCGCGTTCCGGTCCACGCCAAGCACCCGCACGGGATACTCCCAGACGTGCTCGAAGCACCAGGCGAGCGCGGTGGTGAGGTAGGAGCGGCCGCAGCCAGCGTCGACGAAAGTTAGCGTCTCGTAGCGCTCCATCAGCTCGCGCAGCGGCGGACCCAGTAGCCACAACATATGGTTGAGCTGAAGGTACTTGCGCACCTCCTTTGGCGGCATGCTCGCGTCGCGGTGCAGTAACCCGAGCGCCCGCAACAGCGCCGGCGCCTCGTCCGGCATCACCAGCAAGTCCTTGCCGCCGGTGACCTCTTGCACACGCTCCGGGGTCCAGTAGTCCCGTGCCTTCCTCGTAAATGCCTTGCGCCACTGTTCTCGCATCTTCTCTCACCAATAGGGGAGTCGCCGCCCATCAAACTATCGTCAAAGCCTCGCCCAACCAAGATGACGTGCGGCTCGGACCAGGGCGGTCGCATAATCAGCCTGGGCTCCATGGCCAAGAGTCGTTGTGCGGCGGCTGCGCCCAGGACAGGATGGGCGCAGCACGTTTCAACGCGCGGGACTCTGCGATCACCCTGCGGCCCCGACAGCACATACCGTGACTGCGGAGCCGCTCGCCCACCCGTGGGCGAACCACAGCAGCAGCGATGGCGCGAAGCCTTGCCCTAGGACGCAACTCCATACGCCTTTGAGTGCCTGGACAGGCCGTCTCATCCTCTGTGTGCCTGGACAGCTGGTTTCGTCCTCTCTGTGTGCCTGGACAGCCGGTCTCGTCCTCTCT
>JBNJFZ010000029.1:40012-42913 GCA_051747295.1 Myxococcota bacterium | reverse complement strand
GCTCATCCCGATCATCGAGGCCACTCCGCACAAAGAAGAAGCCCACGAGATCGGGAAGTTCCTCGCCCAGCAGATCGGCCAGAATATCACGTATGTCGGTCGGGGAATTAAGGACTGAGGTGTGTCGCGGGCATCCCTGCCCGTACCCAGTCCCTCGAGTCTGACCTGCCGGACACATACTACCACGCTTGAATTTCTGGGTGACAGAAAAAGTCAATTGAATTATTTGTGAGAGTCCACGTCGGTCATTGTGTCGGACGCTTGGACGATTACGCGTCGCGCGTTCGCGTGACTATCGCAGTACGCTCACAATCACTACTTTTGGAGTTGAGGGGACAATGAACATTCGAACTTTGAATTGGTTTGGAGGTGTTTCTGCGCCATTGGCTCTCGGGCTCGTGCTTTCAGTCGGGTGCGGTCCTGGCTCGAATGGCACGAATAACGGCGGAACGAATAACGGATCGGGCGAGGAATTCGCGTGTGGGGAAATCGAGCCGAGCACCTGTGAGCTCATCGAGGACGACTCGCAGATCAGCGGCGATATCACCCTCGACGGGTCCTGCTATCGCATCGACGGTCGCGTGACCGTGGACGACGGGACGCTGGAAATATCGCCGGCCACGCAGCTCTACTTCTCGGAGAATGGCGCGATCAGCGTCGCAGACGAGGCCTCATTGCAGGCTGTCGGTGCCGAAAACCAGCCAGTTTGCATGCAGGGCGAGGTCGCCGAGCGTGGCTATTGGCGCGGTCTAAATGTGGGGAGTTCACAGGGCAACGTGCTCGACCACGTCGTCCTGGAGCACGCCGGTTCCGAACCGTGGACGGTGCGCAAACAGGAGCGCAATCACGGAGGCATCGTCGTCAACAGTGATGTCGCCGAGTTGACGGTGTCGAACTCGGTCTTTCGGCAAAACGACCGTGCTGCCATCACGGCCTACGGGTCGCCTGAATCGGCGCTGTCGGTGTCGACTTCGCGCTTCGAGGAGAACGCCACTGCTATGATCTTGGACGTCAACGTGGCGAACGGCCTGGCCGAAGACAACGCATTCGAGGAGAACGACCTCAACCGCGTCGTGCTGGATAGCATCGGCGACCAGCATATCTTGTCAGAAGTAAATTTGGTCGCGCTCGAGGTGCCCTACCGAGTCGTAAAAACAATTGAGGCCAACGAGCAGGATGTCTTCGAGATCGCCCCCGGGGCCACGCTCGACTTCGCCGAGCATCAAGGTATACGCCTCGCCGAGGAGGGGGCGCTGATTGCGGTGGGTACCGAGGACGAGCCAATTCGCTTTGCCGGGGCCGAGGAGTCACGTGGACATTGGCGAGGCATTCGGTCCACGTCCAACTCTGAACAAAACCGCCTGGAGCACGTCGTCCTGGAGCATGCGGGATCCGAGCCGTGGACCATACGGCGTCAATCTCGCAATCAGGGTGGAGTCGTCGTGTTGGGAGCAGAATCCCACGTCAGCATTGCAAACTCGAGCTTCCGTCAGAACGCATATGGGGCAGTCGTCTCGAAAGACTCTCCAGACACGACCGTGTCCATTCTCGGCTCCGAGTTCGAGCAGAATGAGAGGGCGGTCGTGGTCGAAGCGCAACAGATCTCGAACCTTGCCGCTGATCTAGTCATCGACGGAAATGATATCGACGCGGTGGTACTCGACGCCGGGTCCCCGGAGTCAGACGTTACAGGAAGTCATGAGTGGCCCGCCTTCGCAGTGCCCTACCGAGTCGCGAATGATATCCGAGTCGGTGATGGAGATGTGGTGGTCGCCCCCGGGGCCGTCTTTGAATTCGAGGAAGAACAGGGCCTGGAGGTAAACAGTGCGAGCCTTACGGCCGAAGGAGAGGCCGACGCACCGATTGTCTTTCGCGGCACCGAGGACGTCGCGGGGCATTGGAGCGGCATTTACTTCGAATCCACGATGTCAGACCAGAATATTCTCGACCACGTCGAGGTGCATCATGGTGGTGGGCGTCAATGGCACAATGGTCGCGAGAGTTCACAGGGTAATATCTCGTTCGCAAGGGCAACCGCCGCCTGTGGACAGGAGTCGAGCGCCACGATTACGAATTCCACGTTCACCAAGAGTGAAATGCATGGCGTCACGATTCGACACGGGAGCTTCGTCTATGGTTGCGATGGCAATCAATTCGAAGAGATCGCAGGCGACGATATCCACGATTCCGAGGGTTCTGGTTGCTATTGCGACACCGGTTGTGAGTGCGAACCTGCCGCGTGATCTGAGGAGTCACAACTAACGTTTCAACACAAAAAAAGCCCCCGCAGGCAAAACCTGCGGGGGCTTTCGTCGTGTTAGGGCGCTATCGCATCACGGTCCTTCGCCACACTCACGGCCCGACATGTAGATGGGCTCGATAAGTGGCGTGCAGTTGCCGTCACCGCAGGTCGCGGCCTGGGTGACCTGCACACCGGGGCGGACCTGTAGGCAGCGCTCGGCCGCGCTTCCGCACTTGCCGACGACCACGCTGACGTCCCCGCCGGTCATGGGCGTGCTCACGCAAAACTCGCCGTTCGCGTCGGTGCTCGACTGACCGAGGAGCGTACCCCACTGCTCGGGGTCCTGGTCGCAGTCGATGACGAAGTCTCCGAATCCCGGAGCGTCGCCCTGTTGGCCGTCGAAGACATAGACGTGGGTGCCCGGAGCGACGGGGTCAGACCCCGCGGCGGCACCACCCATCACGACTTCGCCGCTGATGCATCCGTCCTGGCTGGGCTGGGGGTTCAATGTGCCGGCGTCGGTGCACGAGCCACCACCGCAACTCTGAGCGGTATCTCCGGCGGTAATCGACGTGCTGTCGCTCATATACGTGCCGTTGTCCAGGTAGCCTGCGACGATGGACGTATCCACCTCTGAGGGTACTGGCAGGCAATATTCG
>JBNJFZ010000029.1:36556-39912 GCA_051747295.1 Myxococcota bacterium | reverse complement strand
GCGGTAATCGACGTGCTGTCGCTCATATACGTGCCGTTGTCCAGGTAGCCTGCGACGATGGACGTATCCACCTCTGAGGGTACTGGCAGGCAATATTCGCCGGAGGCATCGGTCGTCGCACCTGCGCTTACGGTGCCATGCGCGCCGTCGTAGTAACCGGTGACGTTGACGCCGTCGATCGGGTCGCCGTTGTCGTCATTTACCGCACCCGATACGCAGGTCATCGGGGGGAGTTCGAGCTGGACGTCCTGGCAGGTTCCGCTGCCGTCGCCGGCACAGGTCGCTGCGGTTCCGTTGCCGGTGATCTGTACGGGGTTGCCGATCTGAGGGCGTCCGTCGGGGCTATTTGCACTGACGAGTGCCGTCGAGCCCAACTTGAAGTCGAGGCAGGCCGTTCCGTCGGCGCCGCTGCTTCCGTAGGACGTACCGTTGTAGGACTCACCCTGGACGAAGATCTCCGCCCCCGAGACCGGGTCGCCGCTGCTCGCATCGACCACTTCGACGCGCACGCATTCTTTGTCGGTCCAGGGACGGTCGCAATTCCACCACGTGAAGTGAGAGACGTCGACGGTCCACGCGAGCTTCTCGGCGGCGTAGGTCGACTCGATCACGGTGCCCATGCCCTCTTGCATCCAGACGCCGGCCGAAGTGTCGTACCAGTAGGCCTCGATCTCGTCTCCGACCGCGTAGTCGGACTGGAGATCGTCCGGGATGACGAACTCCAGCGTCGCGTTCATGCCGTCAGCCAGCTCGAGCGGCTCTCCGGTGTCGGTCTGGAGCTGGATGTCGGCCATGAAGATCGACTCCATGGGTGTCGACTCCGTATCGCCCTCCAGGATGCCATCGAGCGGACCTGGCATGCCGCTGATCTCGTCTGTCGAGGGGTTCAACGGCGTGATAAGCGCCTGCGCAGGCCCCGTGTAGGCGTCGCCGTTGGCGTCGATCAGGGCGTTGGCCGGAATCGTGACGTGGACCCGGTCCTCGTACAACTCGCTATCGGTCGTCGGGTCGAACGGGTGCGGCTCGCCGGTCGCCAACAGGTGGACGGTGCGGCTCGCGTCGGTCGACTCCGGAAGCTCTACGACTTCGGTGGCCGGCGCGTATCCATCGGCCTCGACCGCGGCGAGCGTGCGCCCGACGTCGAGGTCTTCGAAGGTAATGCGGCCGTCGGCGTCGGTCTGCTCGTTGGACTGACCCACGGTGACGGAGGCCGCCTCGATGGGCGAGCCGTCGATGTCGAGGATGCGAAGACTCAGCGACGAGGGCGCCGTTTCGTCCGTGGTATCGGTCTCTGTGTCCGCATCCGTGCCGGAGTCGGTCTCATCTGTGTCGGTCTCATCGTCGGTGTCCATCGCGTCGGACCCGGCATCGCTCGCATCTTCATCGGCGTCGGCCATCACCTCCGTATCGGCTTCACCGTTGTTTTCGTCCTGGCCATTATTTCCGCCTCCTGGGTCTCCCGAGCAGGCTGACATGCCCGCGAGCACCGTGATCAGGCACGCGGCCATCCATACTTTCGATCGTGTCATTTTCGATTGCCAATTCATCTCATTCTCCCGTTTTGGGGTTCGTTCATCGTCGATGGGTCCTTCTTCCTTCGACACTGTTAAACCTAGTGAATCTCGGGTGCGGTCTCAGCGGCGTCTCGGTGCAATTTTGGATGAACGCGCCGTCCGGTGCGCAGACGGCCGATTTCGACAAAAAACGCCCCCGCAAGCGTCAACTTGCGGGGGCGTCGAGGTCCGCTCAGCGAGCAGGGCGGGTACGGCTACTCCCACGCGGGTCGCGAGAGCCCGTCGTAGAACGGGAAGCTCACGGCCGGGCCGTCGTGGTCGTCGCCCTCGTCCCACTTGATGGTATTGGGCTTGTTGGAGCGCGAGGAGTTGTAGTCCTGGGCCTTATTCGGCCCGGACGCGCCGTCGCCACACACCATTTGCGCGGCCCATTCGCCGAGCTCGACCGGGGCGGGCTCGAACGAACCGTCGCAGCGGCTCGAGATGACCTCACCGGCGCTCGTGACGAGGTCGCCACATCGGTCGCCGTCGATGTCGACGACACACTTGACGTCTCCCTTTACCTCGACCGCGGACGTCCAGGTCATGACGGGGGCGGACGCATCCAACTCGGCGACCGAGCAGACCATTGTGCCACCGTCGTCAGGTCGGCAGACGACGCGCTGGTCTGCGCTCGTGCCCAGGACGTCGCCGAAGACCGTCAACGGGTCTGAAGACGACTGTCGAAGCGAGTCTAGCTGGCTCAATTCGCCATCGCGCCCGGCGACGATGAACGTCTCGTTCATCTCGTCGAGTGAATCCCCGAGGATGTGCCTACCCGTCAGCAATGCGACGGGCTCGCCGTCGACATGTCCGATTTGCAGCGTGGTGCGGAGTCCCGAAAGGTCGGCACCGGCGTCGAGTCCGAGCTCGCGCAGGAGCGAGGCGAAGGCGTTGGTCGCCTGGAGCCTGGGCGCGGCGTCGCTGTCGACGTCGAGTACGGCGGTCAATACCTCGCCGGAGTCGAGTTGCATCGCCAGGAGGACCTCACCGGGCCGCGGGCACGCGTCGTTATCGTCGCAGTCTCCACCGCCGTCGGGGGCATGAGCGTTGACCGACTTGGACAGCTCGGCTCCGGCCTTGAACTTGGTGACCTTCTTGCCTTCCTCGAGCGTCACGTCGGACGTGTCGAGGTCGAAGGTCTTCTCGTTCTCCAGCGTGACGCGCTCGCCCTGCACGACGATGTCGTGCATCACAATCTGGCTCGGAGTGCCGCTCGGGGCGACTTTCAGCTGGTAGAGGAGCGGCGTCGTGCGGTCGAGTCGTCCATGCACATGAAGGATATCGGCGTGCTGCCCCACCTGTCCGTTGTCACCGGCCGACGTCTCGACCGGATTGAACGGGCCAGTTGTGCCGATCGAGCCGAGGATCGACTCCGGGTCGGTGATCTGGAGTAGGCCGTCGTCATCGGTATCTTCGTCAGCGTCGCCGATGCCGGGGCCAAAGTGCGCGAGCGTCGGACTGGCGTGGTCTCCGACGAGTTGTCGGGCTCCCGCGAGTCCACGTTTAAGTGTGATGTCGGCGTACTTGGTTCGGCCCGGCTTTTTACGCACGACACGGTCGTTTCCTTGGCCCAGGGCCATCGGCTCCCCGATCCGTCCGGGGCTCGTGATGGGGATGCCGGGCGGCGTGAGCGACACCTCCTGGACCGAGAGTCCCACATTGCCCTGGCCGTCGTGCTGAATGTCGGCGTTGACCTGCGGGTTGCGTCCAGTTCGCGCGGAGCGTTTCGAAATCGAGAAGCTCCCGAATCCAATTCGTTCCCGCGACGTATCGATGTCGATGTCGAGCACGAGCGCCTCC
>JBNJFZ010000029.1:0-36456 GCA_051747295.1 Myxococcota bacterium | reverse complement strand
CCGAAGGTCGAATTTGACGCGTGTGTCGCGCACGGATAACCCGTCGGCGCTTTCGATGAGCTCGGCCCAGATGACCTCGATGGTCGTCATCTCTCCGTTTGCATCACGCCCGGTCACCGCGGCGGCGAGGAACCCGGTCGGCTCCTCGGCGTCGATCGCGTCGGGGGCGACGACTGTCTGGGGGGCGACTATCTGGTCGCCGCTCTCGGCTGTGGTCGACAGCTGCCCGGCTGGCTCGCATCGGTCCGGACCACATTTGTAGAGGTGGAGGGTCGAACGAGTCTGACCGTTGGAGTCTCTGTCGAGGTTGCTGACGACCAGGTCATCGATGCCATCACCATCCAGGTCATCACCCCAGGTTCGGTCCGCGTTGGACAGGCCCTCGATGGGCACGGCCAGGCGGTCTTCGAAGTCGAGCGAGCTCGCGTCCCCG
Source organism: Myxococcota bacterium (assembly GCA_051747295.1). Classification (GTDB taxonomy): domain Bacteria; phylum Myxococcota_A; class Bradymonadia; order Bradymonadales; family Bradymonadaceae; genus JBNJFZ01. The sequence goes on along the minus strand of JBNJFZ010000029.1, from coordinate 36,023 downwards.
CGGTAGCTCAGCTTTGCCTGGCCCCACGAGTAGACCTTTCCGTCCTCGTCGTCGCTGGCCAACTCGAGTGTGAGCGCCACTTGCTGCGGCCCGTCGCCCGGCTCGGGCGTGAACGCGACCGTGAAGTCATGCGGCGCGTCTGCGGGGGCACGGGTTCCCTCGGCGTCGATCTGCGCGCGTCCCTCGGCCGTCTCGAGGAGTACGCGCCAGCTACCACCGTCATCCAGCGCGGACTGGACGGCATCCGCGTCATCGACACTTAGCTCCAGCTCGATGGGCTCGGGGGCGTGGGCCAGCATCGTGGTCGGGCGCATCCCGACGATGTCACCGGCGATCTCTTCGGGTTGCTCCGATGGGCACTCCGACAGTTCTCTCGCGCAGGAGTCATCCGCGCACCGAGCCGGGGTTTCAGCAGGGCAGAAGGGTTGCTCGGACGGGCACTGGTCCGCCTCCGCGACACAGGAGTCATCGGGGCAGCGTACCGATCGCTCGGATGGACACGCGTTGACAGCGCCGTTGTTGGGCTCGTCGGGCTCCTCGACACACCCGCTGATCGCGGTCGTCATCGAAAGCAGGGCGACCAGCGCACCGGCCGCCGTCATCTTCAGTTTCGTCGTTCTCATCATTTGTCTCGTTAGCTCGAGTTCAATGGGTGGGCCCGACGGACATTCCTACGTCCCGATAGCCCGGTGTCGTTCGAACAAGTCCAAGGTAGCCGATCGCCGGAGCCATTGGGGTGGAATGTCGGTGCAATTTTGGATGCACGCGAGTCGGGGCGACTGCATCTTCTCGACGGGCGCTCGAGATTTGAGGGTGGAGTCTCTGGGCTCGCTCTTGACGCTGACCGCGCGCGATAGTTATAGACGGGCCCGTCCGAGCGATTCCTTCAGTATCACCTTAAGTCACCAGACTGGCATCCGGGCCGCTCGTCATCGAGGTCCGGCACCACCAAACAGAGGTCCGCATGAACATCCACGAGTATCAGGGCAAGCAGATCTTCAAAGAGTACGGCATCACCGTACCCGAAGGGCGTCCGGCGTTCTCCGTCGAGGAGGCCGTGGAAGCCGCAAAAGAGATCGATTCCGACATCTGGGTCGTCAAAGCCCAGATCCACGCCGGTGGGCGAGGAAAGGCCGGCGGCGTCAAGCTCGCCAAGAGCATCGAAGAGGTGCGCGAGCACGCCGAGGACATCCTCGGGAAGACGCTCGTCACCCATCAGACTGGCCCGGAAGGCCAGACGGTGCGTCGCCTGTACATCGAGGCGGGCGCCGATATCGCTCGCGAGCTGTACTTCGGCATGATCATCGACCGAGCCACCGGCAAGATCGCCGTCATGGCCTCGACCGAGGGCGGCGTCGACATCGAGACAGTCGCCGACGAGACTCCCGAGAAGATCCACACCGTGCACGTCGACCCGGCTGTCGGATTCGCCGACTATCAGGGGCGTGAGCTGGCCTTTAAGCTCGGGCTCGAGGGCAAGTCGGTCTTCAAGGCCGTCTCGTTCATGAAGTCGCTCTACAACGCCTTCACCGACAAGGATGCGAACCTCGTCGAGATCAACCCGCTGGTCGTGACAGGCGACGGAGACATCATCGCGCTCGACTCGAAGATGACCTTCGACGACAACGCGCTGTTCCGTCACGCCGACATCGAAGAGCTGCGCGACGAGTCCGAGGAGGACGAAGCCGAGCTCGAGGCCAAGAGTTATGGCCTCAGCTACGTCAACCTCGACGGCAACATCGGTTGCCTGGTCAACGGCGCGGGCCTCGCCATGGGCACGATGGACATCATCAAGTTCTACGGCGGCGAGCCGGCGAACTTCCTCGACGTCGGCGGCGGCGCTGATGCCGAGACGGTCACCGCGGCCTTCAAGATCATCACCTCTGACCCGCGCGTCGAAGGCATCTTCATCAATATCTTCGGTGGCATCATGAAGTGCGACGTCATCGCAGAAGGTGTCATCGCCGCAGTCAAGGAGACCGGGCTCGAGGTCCCGCTGGTGGTTCGACTCGCCGGCACAAATGAAGAGCAGGGCAAGAAGCTGCTCGAAGAGAGCGACCTGCCGATCATTGCGGCCGACTCCATGGCCGACGGCGCTGAGAAAATCATCAACGCCGCTGGCTGAGACGCTGTCGCTTCGCGAACCACGACACATCAGAACACAAGGTAGACGGTCATGAGCATTCTAGTTGACGAGAATACGAAGGTAATCGTCCAGGGCATCACTGGCGGTGCCGGTAAGTTTCACGCGGGCAAGATGATCGAGTACGGCACGAACGTCGTCGGCGGTGTCACGCCCGGAAAGGGCGGGCAGACGGTCCACGACAAGCCCGTCTTCGACACGGTCTCCGAGGCCATCGAGAAGACCGGCGCGAACGCCAGCGTCGTGTACGTGCCGCCGGCATTCGCCGGTGACGCGCTGCTCGAAGCGGCGGACGCCGGACTCGAGTTGATCATCGCGATCACCGAGGGCATCCCGGTTCAGGACATGATCACGGTCAAAGAGTTCATCGGCGACCGCCCGGACGTGCGCCTGGTCGGACCCAACTGCCCGGGCGTCATCACGCCGGGCCAGTGCAAGATCGGCATCATGCCGGGCCACATCCACAAGCCGGGCAACGTCGGCGTCGTGTCGCGCTCCGGCACGCTGACCTACGAGGCCGTCGGTCAGCTCAGCGCGGTCGGTATCGGCCAGTCGAGCTGCGTCGGTATCGGTGGTGACCCCATCAACGGCACGGACTTCATCGACGTGCTCGAGCTCTTCGAGCAGGACGACGACACCGAAGCGGTCATCATGATCGGTGAGATCGGTGGCACCGCCGAGCAGGAAGCGGCTGCATGGGTCAAAGAGAATATGAGCAAGCCCGTCGTCGGCTTCGTCGCCGGCGCTACGGCACCCGCGGGCAAGCGCATGGGCCACGCCGGAGCGATTATCTCCGGTGGAGAAGGCACCGCCGCCGAGAAGAAAGAGGCGATGCGGGAAGCCGGTATCCACGTGTCGGACTCGCCGGCCGAGATGGGCGTGACGATGCAGCAAGCCCTCGAAAACTAAACGATTTCAGTACAGACCCACTCAATCAAGGAGTACGAAAATGGCAATAGAAACGACACTCAGCATCCTCAAGCCGGATGCGCTCGAGAAGAATATCATCGGTAAGATCGTCGCCCACTTCGAAGAAGCAGGACTGACGCCGGTCGGCCTACGCATGGTCTGGCTGTCGCAGCGTGAAGCCGAGCAGTTCTACGCGGTTCACAGCGAGCGTCCGTTCTTCGGCGAGCTCACGGAATTCATGACGCGCGGGCCGGTTGTTGTGATGGCACTGCGCGGTGAGGACGCCATCGCGCGCAATCGCGAGATCATGGGCGCCACGAATCCCGACGAAGCCGACGAAGGCACCATCCGCGCCGAGTACGCCACCAGCATCGGTGAGAACACCGTGCACGGGTCGGACTCGCCGGAGAACGCCGAGAAAGAGGTCGCGTTCTTCTTCTCGGAGACGGAACTGTTTGACCGCGGATGATCGATCCGCTAGGCAATGCCCTCGAGCGCCCGTCGGCACACGCCCTCGGGCGCTTTTGGGTGTTTCCAGCCGGTCGGTTGGAGCAAATGCGGCATATGCATCGGCACGAGGACGCGCTCGTGGCACATAACTAGACAAGGTACCCGCCATGAGTTGGTTGGACGAAAATCACGTAGACGAAGGTGTGGAGCGGCTCCAGGAGCTCGCCGAACGCTATCGACAGGACGAAGAACTCGAGCTCGAGCCGTCGGAAAGGGTCGACTTGATGAATTACAGCCTCGCCGAGCTCAAGAAGCTCGTCGAAGGCGGCCTGGACGAGCGCGATTTTCGCGCCGACCAGATCTTCGAGTGGATGTATCGGCACCTCGCCGCGGATTTCGACTCGATGACGAATCTCTCGAAGGATTTCCGCGCCAAGCTCGCGGACCTCGCACGGGTGAGCCCCATAACGTTCAAGGGCGCCCACCCCTCCGGTGACGGCACCACGAAGCTCACGTTCAAGTGCGACGACAACGCGGTCATCGAGACGGTGTTGATCCCCTCGGAGAACAGAAACACGCTGTGTGTGTCCAGCCAGGTCGGCTGCGCGATGGGTTGTACATTTTGCTATACCGCCAAGATGGGCCTCAAGCGCAACCTGACCGCCGCTGAGATCGTGGCGCAGGTGGTCGAGGCGCGCCGACGCATGACCGATGAATTCGGGCGAATCGGCAATATCGTCTTTATGGGCATGGGGGAGCCGCTGCACAATTACGACAACGTCGTGCGTGCGATTCACGTGCTGACCGACCAGCTCGGCCTGGACTTCTCGAAGCGTCGGGTCACGGTCTCGACCTCCGGGCTCGTGCCCGAGCTCAAGAAGCTCGGGGAGGACACCGACGTCCAGCTCGCGGTGAGCTTGAACGGGACCGAAGACGAGCAGCGAAGCGAGCTCATGCCGGTCAACGACCGCTGGGGCATCGACGAATTGCTCGACACGCTGCGCGAGTTTCCGCTGGAAAATCGCGAGCGCATCACGTTCGAATACGTGCTCATCAAAGGCATTACGGACCGGCCCGAAGACGCGCAACGACTCGTCGAACTCGTGCGCGACATCCCCAGTAAGGTCAATATCATCCCCTTCAATCCGCACCCGAAAACCCCGTTCGAGACGCCCACAGAAGAGCGTATCGACCAATTTCAGCAATATCTAATCGACAATCACGTACACGTGCTTCGACGCGCAACCCGCGGTCGCGATTCGATGGCCGCCTGCGGTCAGCTCGGTGAGCCGGGCGACGAAGAGCCGAAGCACGTCAAGATGCGCCTCGACGAGTTCCGTCGTCGCGCCGAGCAAGCCGCTACGTCGGGTTGAGTCAATCTGCCCGCGTCCCCGCCCAAGAGTGTAAAATGAGTTTGTTAGTCGTCGGGTCTATCGCATTTGACAGCGTCGAAACTCCTTTTGGAAAAGTCGAGGAAGCCCTCGGTGGCTCCGCGCTGTATTTCTCTACATCTGCCAGCTACTTCACCGACGTCGATCTGGTCGCGGTGGTCGGAGACGACTTTCCCGACCAGACCATCGACTTCCTGAAGTCGCGAAACGTCGGCCTGGAAGGGTTGAAGCACTCGGAGGGCAAGACGTTTCGTTGGAAGGGCAAGTACGGCTACGATCTCAACGAGGCGCAGACCCTCGACACGCAGCTCAACGTCTTCGGTGACTTCCATCCGGAGCTTCCCGAGGGTTATCGCGACGCCTCGCATGTCTTTCTGGCCAATATCGACCCCGAGCTCCAGATGGAGGTGCTCGAGCAGGTCCGCGACCCCGAATTCGTGGCGCTCGATACCATGAACTTCTGGATCGACGGGAAGATCGACGCGCTGTACAAGGTGCTCGAGCGCGTCGACATGGCCGTCATCAACGAACAAGAGGCGCGGCAGCTCGCCGACGAGGCGAATATCACGCGCGCCGCCGAGCGCATCCTGGAGATGGGGCCGAGCCACGTCGCGATCAAGCGCGGCGAGTACGGGGCGCTGGTCTTCTCCGCAGATGACGTCTTCTTTGCGCCGGCATACCCGCTCGAGTCCGTCTACGACCCGACGGGAGCCGGCGATACGTTCGCCGGTGGTCTGCTAGGCTATATCTGCCGCTGCGGCGGAGTGCCGACCGACGGCAACCTACGCCAGGCGACCGTCCTCGGCGGGGTGATGGCGAGCTTCTGCGTCGAAGAATTCTCCCTCGACGGCCTCAGGGACATCGAGACCGCTCGAATCGAGCGCCGATTCGCCCAATTCCAGGATCTGGTCAACTTCGAGCCGCTCGAAGTGCTCGACTGATGCAGGCTCAGAACGGAGGGCACTCGCGATCGCCGCGGTTGAAGACCTCCGGGCAGGCATCGAGTTGGTCGGGTATGCCGTCGCGGTCGGTGTCGGTCCAACAGATATCTCCGATGCCGTCTCCGTTCGTGTCTCGCTGGTCGAAATTCGGCAGGTTGGGGCAGTTGTCCCATAGATCCTCGACACCGTCCCCATCGGCATCGAATGCGCAGGCGTTGCCCACGCCATCGCCGTTCAAGTCGACCTGAGCCGGATTGGCGACCTGTGGGCAGTTGTCGAGCGCATCGGGCACGCCATCGCCATCGTAGTCGCTCGAGCAAGCGCTTCCGTCGTCCGACAGCGCATCTGCTACGAGGGGGCAGGGGTCGCAAAGATCACCTTTGCCATCCCCGTCCACATCCGATTGGAACGGGTTCGAGGTGTCGGGGCAGTTGTCGAGGGCGTCGGGGATCTCGTCGCCGTCTCGGTCCCGGGCGCACGCATCGCCGATGCCATCTTCGTCGGCATCGCGGTTCCAGGGAGAGCTGAGGTCGGGGCACAGGTCGCAGGCATCACCGACGCCGTCCTGGTCCGTGTCGTCCTGAGATGGGTTGTAGGTCCGCGGGCAGTTGTCCGTCCAATCGCCGATCCCGTCGTCGTCCGTGTCGAATTCGCATCCGTTTGCGCTCGCGGGAAGTGCCCAGAGGGGGCAGTTGTCTTCGGCGTCGATCTGGCCGTCGCCGTCGCGGTCACGTTGCCGGCCGACCGAGCAGGCGTCTCCGAGTCCATCGGTGTTGGAGTCGAGTTGGTCCGGGTTGGCGACGAACGGGCAATTATCGACGGGATACCGGATGCCATCGCCGTCGAAGTCGTCGGCGCAGGCGGCCCCCAGTGACGTTCCAGGCGCGATCGCCTGGTCCGGGTTGGCGACGACGGGGCAGTTGTCGCACTGGTCTCCGCGCCCATCACCGTCCGAATCCGACTGAGACGGATTGGCGATCCAGGGGCAATTGTCGTCGGCATTCGGGATGCCGTCACTGTCTGCGTCCTCACCAGCCTCTGCTTCGCACGCATTGCCGACGCCATCACCGTTATCGTCGAGCTGTGGCTCATTAGACAGATCGGGGCAGTTGTCATTGAGGTCGATGATGCCGTCGCCATCACGGTCGACGCGCCCCAGGTGGGGCTGGCATGCGTCACCGATGCCGTCTGCGTTCAGGTCGAGTTGCTGCGGGTTGGTCGTCCACGGGCAGTTGTCGCGTTCCGGGGGGATGCCGTCGTCGTCCTGCTCCCCATCAACGCAGTCCTCGGTCGATTGAGAAGGTATCGTCGGGCACGGATCACATGCATTCGGATACCCATCGCGGTCCGCATCGATCAGCTGGCTCTCGAAGACCGTTGGACATCGGTCCAGGCCTATCGCCCAACCGTCTCCATCAGCGTCGGGGGAGCCTCCGCGCTCGCACCGATCGCCTTTTCCATTCTGATTTCGGTCGAATTGCAGCCAGTTGGCCACCGCGGGGCAGTTGTCGCAGAGGTCGCCTATGCCGTCGCCATCTGAATCGACCTGGAGCGGATCCGGAGTCTGTGGGCAAACATCGCGCGCATTGGGGATGCCGTCGTCGTCGGCATCGAGGTCGGTGGACTCGCAGATACCCTCCTGTTGTTCGGGGTTGGCGACGCGCCTGCAGTTGTCGCAGACGTCGCCTATGCCGTCGCCGTCGAGATCCATCTGCAGCCAGTTGGGGATCAGGGGACAGTTGTCGCAGGCGTCACCCCAACCGTCGAGGTCGGTGTCTGTCTGGGAGGGGTTTCCGACCTGGGGGCAGTTGTCCTCGTCGTCGAGGATGCCGTCTCCATCCGAGTCGTTGCCGGGGACGACATCTTCTTCATCGGTGTCGGTCACGTCCGTGATCACGGCATCCGAGGTGTCACTCGCGTCCTGGTCACCGGCGTCTTCGGGGCCCTGCCGAATGATGCACTGTCCCACGAGGCAGACCTGCCCCGTGGGACAGTCCTCGTCGGACAGGCACTGCTCGGCCGGATTATTGTCGGAGCCCGTATCGCCGCAGGACAGCGTGGCCATCGCGATCAACAAGATCGCTATCGCGGAGCGGGCGCTCGCCGAGATCCACCGGCTATGGAAGTACGTGGTCATCACCCTCGCATCATAATGATCGGGGGGGCGCGAGTAAAAGTCAGAGTTGGATGACGTCGCGATCATCGCGAAGCATGCTCTGCCGCGAAGCACACCGTCGAATGGTCGATTAGCGCGTGCACGTCGTTGACACCGGGAATTTGCGAGCCCTAGAATGCGTCCAGTTTGCTAAATGACTACGCGTTCAGCGTGTGGGCTGGATTCACGTTTTATGCTGATCAATCGACAACTCGGAGAATTCGTCCTGTTGCGTCGATTGGCAGTCGGTGGTCAGTCCGAAGTCTTTCTGGCGATGAAAGAGGGACCCGACGAGTTTTCTCGTCCCGTCGTCATCAAGGCACTTCCCTCGAAGTACCGCACCGATCCTCAATTCGTGGACCTCTTTTACCGCGAGGCCTTCCTGTCCGCGCGCTTCTCGCACCCGAACGTCATCACCGTACACGACGCCCGCATCTTGCGCGGTGAGCACTGTATGGTCATGGACTTCATCAGCGGGCAGACCGTTGCAGACGTCGCCGCCCGTGGATATCAGCGAGGCAAGCCGCCGACCCTGAATCAGGCCGTCCAGATCGTGTCGGACGCGTGCGATGGGCTGCATTATACCCACGAGTTTCGTGACCTGGACGATACGCCGTATTCGGTCGTCCATCGTGACGTCAGCCCCCAGAACCTGATGGTGACCTACCAGGGCGTCATCAAGGTCTTCGACTTCGGCATCGCCAAGATTCAGGAGTCCGGTGCGGAGATCGACACGCTCGCGGGCGGCAAGTACGCCTACATGAGCCCCGAGCAGTGTCGTGGAGAGGAAGTCGACGCACGGTCGGATATCTTCAGCCTCGGCATCATCCTGTACGAGTTGGCCGTGGGTACGCGACTCTTTCGTCGCGATTCGAAGCCCAAGGTCATCAAGGCGGTGACCGAGGAAGAGATCACGCTGCCGAGTGCCTTCGACGACGAGTTCCCGCAATTCCTCGAAAACGTCATCATGAAGTCGCTCGAGCGCGAGCCGAACCTGCGCTACCAGACCGCGGCCCAGATGCGCGACGATCTGCTACAATTCCTGGCGATGAACTCCCACGGTCGCGTCCGGCACGAGCTCGGCGAGTACGTCAGTGAGATGTTCCAGGAGGAGCGCCAGGATATCGCCAGGACGGTCAGCATGGCGACCGAGGGCGAGATTCGCCCGCGTGATATCGGCGATTCGCTCCTCGAGAATATCGGCAAAGAGAATGTCCAGGCCGAAAACGAAGAGGACCTGGAAGTTCCCATGCCCGAGCCCGAGGCAGACGACAACATCGCCGAGAAGATTCGCGCCGAAGACGAGCTATCGGAGGGCGACGAGCCCGAAGACTCGAGTGAGGAGCGCTCGCGCGAGGAACGTCCGGCATCGGAGCGCTCGGATCTCATCAGTATCGAGAAAATGCATCAGGCCAGGGACCGCAATCAGCGCCTGGTCAACGAGGTCAACCGGCTGCGCGGCCGCCAGAACATCCTTGTCGGGTTGCTCTTCCTGATCTCAGCAGTCGCGCTGGGACTCGGCGTTCACAGCGCGTTGTCGGGTGGCCAAGCGCAGACCGACGAGCCGATTCAGATCGGCTCGCCGGATCGTTAGCCCAGCGCGTCTTCTACGATTGAAACGAAGTTGTCGACCGCGGCGTCCAGCCCGCTGAGGTCTGTGCCGCCGGCCTGCGCGAGGGTGGGGCGTCCACCGCCGCGTCCGTCGACATGGCTCGCAGCCTGGTTGATCAGCGGCCCGGCCTTCAGCCCGCGCTCGACCGCTGCGTCGGTCACCACGCAGACCAGCGCGGCCTTTCCATCCAACTCACTGACCAGCAGCACCACGCCTTCATCGAGCTGCTCGCGCAGTCGGTCGGCGTATTTGAGCATCTGGTCGCGCGTGTCGACCGAGAGCTTGCTCGCGATGACCTTCACGCCGCCCACGTCGACCGCGTCGTCGACCAGATCCGAGGATTCGGTGTGCGCGAGCTTCTGGGAGAGCTTGTCGACCTGCTTTTCGAGCTCCGACTTCTCGTCGAGGATGGCGCGCGCCCGGTCCAACAGGCCTTTTTTATCCGACTTGAGCAGGTCGGCGAGGTCCTCGAGCTCGTGTCGGTCGCTCTGGAAGGTCTGGTAGGCCTGCTCGTTGGTGACGGCCTCGACGCGACGAATGCCAGCGGCGACGCTCGACTCACTCGTGATGCGAAACAGGTTGATGTCGCTGGTCTTGGGCACGTGGGTCCCGCCGCAGAGCTCGGTCGACTCGTCCGCGATTTGAATGACGCGGACCTTGTCGCCGTACTTCTCGCCGAAGATAGCCATGGCGCCGAGTTCCTCGACGGCGTAGTCGCGCTCCACGTCGAGGTGCGGTGCGACCTCAATCGCCTCGCGGATGCGCGCGTTGACCCGGTCCTCGACGTCTCGAAGCTCTTCTTCGCTGAGCGGTTCGCCGTGGCTGAAGTCAAAGCGCAGCCGGTCCGGGGCGACGAGCGAGCCGGACTGGAAGATCTGGTCCGATACGATGTCTCGCAGCGCGCTGTGGAGCAGGTGCGTGGCCGTGTGGTTGCACATGGTGGCCCATCGTCGGTCCTCGTCGACCGCGGCCTCGAATTTAGCCGAGAGCGTATCTTCGTTGGCCTGACCCTGCACGAGCTCGGCGAAGTGCACGATGCCGATGGGGGCTTTCTGGGTGTCGACGACCTTGAAGACGACTGAACCGTCGACGCTGCAGATCATGCCCTGGTCGCCGACCTGGCCGCCGGCCTCGGCATAGAACGGCGTGTCGACCAGCAGCAGCTGGTAGGGGCCATCTTCGAGCTTGCGAAATCGCGTGACGAACGTCTCGGCGGTCAGCGCGTCGTATCCGACGAAGTTGCTGCCTTCCCGTTCGTGGACCGTGGTCCAATCGCCGACGCCAGCGGCATCCGCGTAGGTATCTTTGGAGCGTGACGTTTCCTGGTGCTCCTTCCACAATTCCTTGTAGCGGGCCCACTCGATGTCGAGCCCGCGCTCTTCGGCCATGATCTCGGTGAGATCCGGCGGAAATCCGTAGGTCGCGTGGAGTTCGAAGACCTTCTCGCCGCTCAGCGAGTCCTCGTCGTTTTGTTCGGCCGCGTCGGCCGCCTGCTCGAAGAGCTCGATGCCGCGGTCGATATTGCGGAAGAAGCGCTCCTCCTCGAGCTTGATGAGCTGGCGAGCCTCGTCGCCCATGGCCTCGAGCTCGGGGTAGTGCTCGCCGTACTCGTCGACGACCGTCTCGCCGACCTTGTAGAGGAACGGCTCTTCGAAGCCGAGCTGGCGTCCGAAGCGCACCGCGCGCCGAAGGATGCGTCGCAGGACGTACCCGCGACCCTCGTTGGAGAACTTGGCGCCGTCGCATACCGCGAACATCAGAGCGCGGATGTGATCCCCGATAACTGCCAGGTTTGGAAAGTACTGACTGTCGACGTGCAGGAGATCCTCGATGGGGATTTCCTCGCCGTCGATCATGACGGAGTTGTCGTCGACCTCGTCTCCGCTCAACAGGCTCGCCACGTGGCGGAAGACCGGCAGGAATAGCTCGGTCTGAAAGATATTCTCGGCACCGGCCTTGATCATGGCGACGCGGTCGAGCCCCAGCCCGGTGTCGACGCTCTTCATCGGGAGCGGATCGAGCGCACCGGTCTCATCCCGGTTGAACTCCATGAATACGAGGTTCCAGATCTCGACGATGCGTTCCTCGTCGTAGCCCGCCTCGAATGCAAAGTCGCCCAATTCGGGCTTGAGGTCGTAGTGGATCTCCGTACACGGACCACAGGGGCCGGTCGGGCCCATCGACCAGAAGTTCTCCTCATTGCCTTCCTCGATGTTGCCGAGTCGAAGCACGCGCTCGGCCGGCACGTCCTGCTCTTCGGTCCAGATGTCGAAGGAGTCGTCGTCATCCTTGTAGATCGTGACGTAGAGGCGGTCACGGTCGAGGTCGAGGGTGTTCAGCACGTAGTCCCACGCCCAGTTTATCGCCTTGCTCTTGTAGTAGTCGCCGAACGACCAGTTCCCGAGCATCTCGAAGAACGTGAGGTGACGCCCGTCGCGGCCGACTTCGTCCAGGTCGTTGTGCTTGCCCCCGGCGCGGATGCACTTCTGAGAGCTCGTCGCGCGCGTGTAGTCGCGCACTTCATTTCCGAGGAGCACGTCTTTGAACTGGTTCATCCCGGCGTTGGTGAACAGCAGGGTCGGATCACCCTGCGGCACGACCGGAGAGCTGTCGACGACCTCGTGTTCCAGGTCCTCGAAGTACTTGAGATAGCTTGCTCGAATCTCGTCTGGCGTCATAGCTCCAACCTTCGGCATGGGCACGGCTTCGTGCGCGACTCGTGCGCGCGATTTTGAGGATCAGGGGTTTAGCAATTGGCGCGGCAGGACGCAACAGCGCGGAGATGCTTGTGTAGCGCACATATTAAAGCTCTACTTTAGGTTTACTTAAACCAATTTCTTGACGATCCGGGAATACTGCCCGAGTCTGCGAATGCGGCGGAGGTACCGCCCATCTCATTTTGAACGGACACCCCACACACGCTCTTCCGACCGAGACGTTCCATCTATGAAGGTACTCCTGGAGATCCTCGACGACGCCCGTCAGATGCTCGCTACGCTCGACGACCTCAATGGCATGCGTCCCGAGACTCGCGAAGAAATTAAAGTGATACTCGAGGGTTTGTGCGGTGAGTCCGCGCGCCTGATGCGCGGCACCGAGCGCACGGAGGAAGCTGCGGCCGAGCAAGACAAGCAGCGTGCGCGACAGTGGCTGATGCAGCGCGCCCTCGAGGCGATCGCCGGCGCCGAGTACGAGCGTGCGATGGAGTTTCTCCAGGAGGGATGTGAAGTGTTTCCCGATGACCCGGAGTTTCCGACACATCAGGGGCTGGTCTGCTGGGAACAGGGGATGGTCGAGGAGGCCGAGGCCCATTATGCCGCCGCGATGTCCGTGTCGTTTCCCGACGCGCGCGACGGGTCGATCGGCTGGCGCGACCAGAAAAATCGAGCATTCCTGCGGGCGATGGAAGGGCGCGCATTGTGCCTCTATAAGATGGGCGAATACCAGGAGGCGCTGCCGTTCTTCGACGCGCTCGCGAATATGAACACCACCGAATACGCGGGTTGTCGCTACCTGGCCGGCGAGATTCGCCACCTGGAGGGCGACCCGGAAGGCGCGATCGAAGACTATCAACTCGGCCCGATGGAGCCGGCGTCGCTCTACAATCTCGGGCTCGCACGCTTTCAGGCCGGCTACCACCAGAAGGCCGCGACCACGTTCATTCGGGCGTTCGTCGCGAATTCGCATATCGCGTCACTCCTGCTGGGCCGGGAGACCAAGCGGGACAGCGCGCTCCCCGGATACCTCGGCTCCGAGAGCTACGCGCAGGAGTTCTTCGATGCCTGCGGTGCGATCTGGGACGGAGAGGACGGGGCGCGGGAGTTCATCGGCGACTGCTTCGACCACCCGCAGGTGGTTCGCTACCTCGAAGAGTGCCGCGAGAAGGGCGCTGACGTGCTCGAAGGCTCACACAGCGCTCGTGGCCAGGAAGATTGGCTCGGCCAACTCACGCCGCAGTCCGACGTGGAAGTATTGGCTCATGCCGTGTCGACTCGGACGTCAAGAGATGTCTGACGGGGCATCGCCCACCTCGTCCACCTCGCTCAGACGCGCACCTGCCCGGTGGACGACCCGCTGAGGGAAGGGGATCACGATCCCTTCCGCATCCAGGGTCTGCTTCACGCCCTTGGTCAGCGCGCTCTTCGCCTGAATATAGTCCATGCGAAGCACCCACGCCCGAATGACCAGATTGACGCCGCTGTCCGCCAACAACTCCACCAGGACCGCCGGCTCGGGCTCGTCGAGCACCATGTCGTGGTCGGCCATGAACTCCATCAAGACGCGCTCGCACTCGTCGAGGTCCGTGTCGTAGCTCACCGACACGGGGACGTCGACTCGTCTCACCGAGAAGAGTGTGTAGTTCGTGATGGTGCTCTTGAGCAGCGCTTCGTTGGGGACGCGGACGGTCAGGTTGTCGAACGTGCGGACCTTCGTGCTCAGCAGATCGACGCTGATAATCGTCCCGAGAGTCTGGTCGATCTTGACGGTGTCATTGATCGAAAACGGCCTGTCGATGAGCAAGAAGATGCCCGAGATGACGTTCGAGACGCTCGTCTGCGCGGCGAATCCGAGCGCCACGGTAAAGATACCGGCCGCGGTGAGTAGGCCGGTGAGTTTGACCCCGAGCTGTCCGAGGGCGGCGACGACGCCGATGACCAGGAGCGCATAAAAAATGATCTTGGTCGCGACCGCGGCTCCGTGCTCGCTGCCGCGCTTCTTCAACACGCGGTCGACTGTACGGCTGATGAGCTTGGCGGCGATGAAGGCCACCGTGAAGATCGCCAGCGCGGCGAGCACGTTTTCGAAAGAACTCCAGGAGAGGCTCTGCCACCAGAGGTTGATTTTTTCGAGTAACGTGTCGATCAAAATCCGTACTCCAGGCCAGTTTTGTTGCGGTACGTAAGGTCGAAGAGGTGCTTGCGCCCGTCATTGATGCGAGCTCGCCCCTGCAGGTCGGGAATGGCGCTCGCCTCCGCGTCCGGGCACGGCCCGAAGTCCAGCTCCGCTTCGGTCTCGCTCTGCAAGAGCATCTTCAGATGACTCGTCAATATCACGCCATCGCTGTCGTAAAGCGTCAGTAGGTCGTGAGGCACCATGATCTTGGCGACTTCTCTCGGTTCGTGCGTCTCGTTGGAAATCGTCAGCCTGGCGAACGCCGCCAGGCTCGATTCGGACAGCGAGGGCGCCAGTTGGGTATCGTCCGCCATCTCGGGGTCGTCGCCAGCTGAAAGCGTCGCGATCGCGGGCGAGGTCGCTTTTGATTCGGCGTCGGCGCTTCCCTGGAGTTCATCGATCGTGACACCGACGTCGGAGTGAATCGATGTGCAGAGTACTCCCGCATCAACCGGCCCGTAGAGCGCGCGGGAGGTCGAAATTGGTCTGATCTCCGCGATCTCTTTGACGTCGTTGGCCGTTCCGACGCCGACCTGAATGAATAGGGGTAGGCGCATCACGGTTTTCAACTTCGAGTCCGCCGGGCACAGTAGGCCCCGCCGAGGAAAGATCAACAGCGGAATGGAGCCGACCGACAGCGTCAGGCGTATGATATTGGTCTCGGACGAGACGCCGACGAGTTTGGAGTCCTCATCGCCGCCGTACGAGTATTCGAGGGTCGTCGCGTCGAGCGGGGTCAACTTCAGAGGCTCGCCGTAGACCTCCAGTGCGAGGGGACGGTCGACCCCGTATTTAAAATCCAGTGGCCAGAGACTCATGATGGCTCCACAAATGGTAACTTCACGCGCAAACCTGACTTCCATATGACTTACATCAAGTCACAGCTGGACGTGAACCGTCCCTGGGGGCGGCGAGGTCGAGTCGGCGGGAGAGCTTCGGTCACGTGCTGCGCGCTGATCCTCGTGATGGGCATGATGGTCGGCTGCGACGGCCTCCCGTCGATCGTCGAGCCCTCGGAAGAGCCCGGAGCCTCGGAGGACGACGCCGAAGGCGATGATCAGGCGACCGAGGACGACCAAAAACTCCTCCCGGTCGAGCCGATGCAGCGAACGGCCAGGCTCGCGCCAATCGATGGTGAATCCGACCGCGCTCGCCTTCGCATCGATGCGCCGGTCGCCCTGAACTCGATCGATGTCACGGTAGGCGCGCCCGGCCTGTGGCCACCGCGGGAGGTCGAGGCGTCGACCAATACCTCGCTCGTGCTTCCAGCCACACGCGCCGAGCCTTACGGGGATCGAACGTTGACTCACTACGAGATCCGGGCGGTCGGCACCGCGGCAGACAAGACCTATGCATACTGGGGTGATGTGAGCTTCGGCGAGGAGGCCGAAGAGCGCACCATCGAGCTCGAGCCCGCCGACGAGCTGACCGTCGCGATCGAAAATGAATCGGAGGAGCCCGTCGCGGGCGCCACGGTGCGCCTCTCGCGCGGCCTCGTCGGCCTGGTCAACCTCGCCGAGACGTCTCGAGGGGACGGCACGGCGGATTTTGCCGGTATTCCGAGCGGGGATTACAGGCTGACGGTCGAGGCGGACGGATACGTCCGAAATATTCGCCACGTGCTCAGAGCGGGCACCGAGCGGCAGACTGCCAGGGTCAGCCTCGAGCGCGGGTCTGTCGTGCGTGGCTACGTCCGTGACGTGCACGGCCGTCCTATTGTGGGCGCCGAGGTCGCGATCTACCCCGAGAGTCCCTTCGCAGACACCCAGGTCGACACGTCGCTGCTCGCCGAGCTCGGGGTCTGGAGCCAGATCGCCGTCACGGACCTCGATGGACATTACGTCGCGCGAGGTATCGGCGCCGATGCCGTGCGAGTCGGGGCCGGCGCGCCCGGATTCGCCCCGACACTCGGCGAGCTGGTGCGATTTGGCGAAGCCGACGCCGCGAACGTGGACCTCGTGCTGCGCGAGGGGCGCGGCCTGCGGGTCGAGGTCGTCGACGAGACCGGTGAGCCGGTCCCCGAAGCGACCGTGTCCTGGGAGTCGCTCGAAGACCACGGTGGCCGCTCGGCATCGACTAATCGCGATGGTCTCGCCATCTTCGCATCGGTGCCCGAGGATGCGTTCGTCATGGCCCGGCTCGGCGCCTGGTCATCGCGACGCCGTAACGTCCCGCCACTAAAAGAGGGCGAGTCCAACGAGATTCAGCTCACCTTGCGCAAGCCGGTCGTCGAAAACCGGATCGACGTGCGCTTCACCCAGCCGCCGGGTGTCTACATCGACTCGGCCACGCTCGAGATGGAGTCCGGCGAGGTCTGTCCACCGGAAGAATCTGACGCTCAGGTCTGGTCATTCGTCGGATGCAAGCCCGGGCAGGGCACGCTCGAAGTCGAGACACGCGCTCGCGGAACCCATGCCTTCGAACAGGAGTTCGAGGATGCCAACGAGCTCGGACTTCCCGAACTCGTAGAAGCTAAAGTGATACTCGAGGGTTTGGTCGGTCGAGAGTGGAATGATGTGTCACTGGGGTGGCGCTGGCCGGCTCAGGAGTGGCGCGGTGCGCAATTCGCCGACGAGCGCACCTCGGAAAAACGTATCTGGAAGCGATCATTGCTGCCCGGGAGATACGAATTGCTCTTCGAGCACCCGGCGACTGGAGAGCAGCGATTCGACTTCCGGCTGGAGTCAGAGTCCGCCAGCCACACCTGGCGGCTAGAGCGACGCGCGACGATTCCCATCTACGTGACCGACGCGCAGGGCATGCCCGTGGACAACGCGCTGGTCCAGGTCTGGAAGGACGGTGAGCTCCTCCGAGAGGGATACAGCCGCGGTGCGGAGTCGTTGTCGTTCAGGCTGACACCCCCGCTGGACGCTCGCATTTTTGCAATAGACGCGCGTCGCGGTGAGGCCTCGCGGACGCTCCAGCTCAGGCCGGACGACGACGCCGAAGATGTCATCCTTCGCCTGGACGACCCGCTGCTCACTCACGATTTACCCCCCGGAAGACTCACAGATACCGAGCGAATCAGCGAGATTCTCGGGGTTCCGTTGGTCCAGGACGGCGATAGCTGGCTGTTGGATGCCACCGAACCCGCCTCCGCGGCTGTGAAAGCAGGCCTCGAGCGGGGCGATCGATTGTTGTGGGTCCGCGAGGTCGAAGGCGGCTACCGCGTCGCGGTCGAGCGTGGGCGCGATATCATCGAGGTCACCGTAAGTTGAGAAGCGTCACGAGATTTGGGTAGATTGTGGGCGATCGAAGCGTCGCCGAATCCTCGCCGCGCTGCGTACGTAATTCCGATGACTGCTCATGACTGATATGGGGGATAACTTGTCCGACATGACAGATGCCGACGACCGGTTGGGCTGGCGCCGAATCGCGACGCTGTTGCTGGTCTGTCTGGTGATAGCGCTCTTCGGCTCCATGATCTGGCAGCAGCGATGGATGAGCGATGATGGCTTCATCAACCTGACTGTCGTGCAGAACCTGCTCGACGGGCACGGCCCTGTGTTCAACGTCGGCGAGCGAGTCGAGACGTACACGAGCACGCTGTGGGTCGGGATCATCGCTGCGCTCGGCACGCTGGGCATCCGCCTTGAGTGCGCCGCCGTGGGCGGCGGGCTGGTACTCTCGTTGGTGGGCGTCGCTCTGGCGTTTTTCGGCGCGAAGACGGTTCACGATGACGGGACCGAAGATCGCGGCGCGCTGATGCTTCCGCTCGGCGCGCTCGTCTACGTCAGCCTTCCGCCCGCCTGGGACTACGGAACCTCCGGGCTCGAAACGGGGCTCGTGCTGACATGGCTCGGGGGCGCCTATTGGCTGACCGCCTGGCTCGCACTGCGTGGGGCCGGGAGCACCAACCGCACATGGAGATGGTACGCGGCGGGGGCCGTGCTCGGTCTGGGGCCGCTCATTCGCCCGGAGCTCGCGTTGTTCTCACTTGCGTTTGTCTTGCCGGTCGCGTGGAGCTTCGTCTGGGACCCAGACGACGGCTTCCGATGGACGCGGCTGTTGAGCCTCGGCGCGGCGATGGGCGCCATCCCTGTGGCGTATCAACTCTTCCGAATGGGGTACTTCGCCGCGCTGGTTCCCAACACGGCGATCGCCAAAGAGGCATTTTCGTCCAGTTTGGAGCAGGGAACGGCGTTCTTCGACGACTTTTTCGGGCGTTACTACCTTCTTTTACCCCTCGGTCTCTTGGCCGCGGGGTGGCTTGGAGAGTCGGTGCGCCGCGCCCGGGACAAGGCGTGGATGCGTCTGTCGCTGCTCGTGCTTCCAGCGGTCTGTGGGGCGGGATATATCTTCTATGTCGTCGCCATCGGCGGCGGTTTTATGCACGGTCGCCTGTTCTTGCCGGCGATATTCGGGCTCCTGTTGCCCGTAGCCGCGCACCCCGGAGACATGCCGGCTCGCACGTCGGTGTTGGGTTGGGCACGAGTGATCATCGCCATGCTCGTGGTCGCGTGGTCTGCGTACTGTATATCGAGCATACGGCACCCCGGTGGCATCGAGGACGGCATCGCCGATGAGCGCGGCTGGTATACCGACGCAGCAAAGGTCGAGAATCCGTTGTTGCTCGAGGACTTCGAGAAAGTCAGGTTTCACCGAGAATCCCGGTCTCTGAGAGCCCTCGGCGAGTCGAGATGCCCGTCTGCGTTCGACCAGGGCGCCGAGTCGGCGGAGGAAGGCGACTGCTCGCCGATCGTTCGTATCGGGCGCAATCACTACATGGAATTCGGGCGCTTCTTCCCGCACCGGCCGAACTACCCTGTGGCCGAACGCTACGCCGACCGCGGCGTGGCGCTCGTGGTCTCGCGCATGAGCATTGGGATTCGGTCGCTGGTGTTGGGGAAGCCGGTTCACATCGTCGACCAACTCGGTCTGGCCAGCCCGCTTTCAGCCCGGTTGGCCATCGCGACGCGGGGCCGCCCGGGCCATGAGAAAGAGCTGACGAATCCGTGGGTGGTAGGGCGCTTTGCCGAGCCTGTTCCAGGCGAAGATCCACGAATCGCGGCGGCTCGACGGGCGCTTGGCTGCGGGGAGTTAGACGCGCTTCTGGCCGCGGTCGAAGGGCCGATCACGCCAGGGCGCTTCGCAAAAAACCTGAGCGGGGCGTTTCGATTTCATGACTTGCGCCTGCCGCTGGACCCGTACGAAGCGGAGCAGAAGTTCTGCGGAAGACGCGCGCCCCACGTCGCTCTAGCGGGCGGTTCTGGTGGCGCCGAGCGCCGTTGGCGATGTCACGACGGTCACGTCCTTACCGGGCTTTCGGTTGCGAGCAGCGCCGAAGAAGATGCCATTGTCTCGATTCAGCCGCGCTGCCGGCCGATCGCGGCCGACGGCGACTTTCGCGTGGGGGGCCGCGTGGCCCCGGCGCCTCGACTCGGAGGTCGCAAGCGAGACGCCAGCGCGAAGCTCGATTGTCCGGCCGGCGCGGTTGTCACGGCGCTAAACGGCGGTATCGACGGCGTCTTGAGTCGGATTCAGGCCGATTGTTCGACCGTCGACGGAGGCGAGGTTGCATCCACCTCGAGTACGAAACCGTTCGGAACTGCCGGGGGTGACTACAACGCTGCTTGTCCAGACGGTGAAATCGCGGTCGGACTTGCCGCAAGGACGGGCGCACTGGTGGATGCGGTCGGGTTGATATGTCAGCCGCCGGACTCGCGCTCGAGCCGACGGTAAAGAGTTCTCATCCAGCGACACGCTTGCCCGTCGCATCGAGGTAGATCGACGTCAGGTCGTCGTATTCGCCCGCATCGAACATCGAGTGCATGTCGTCGGAGCTGATGTCGCGCTCGATCACGCCCTCGACCATGATCAGTACGCGACTGCACATGCGCTCGACCATATCCAGGATGTGGCTGGAGATGAGGATGGCGCCGCCGTCCTCGCAGTAGTCGGACAGCTCGCGGCGGATGCGCCAGGTCGATTCGGGGTCGAGGCCCACGAATGATTCGTCGAGGAGCAGCAGCGGCGGAGGACCGACGAGGGCCGAGCAAATGGCGATCTTGCGGGCCATCCCGCCCGAATACTCCTTGATGACGCGGTCTTTGGCGTCTTCGAGCTCCGTGATCTCGAGAAGGTGGTTGATCTGGTCGTCCAACTCGGCTTCGTCCACGTCTCGCACGGCGCCCACGAAGCGGAGAAACTCCTCGCCGGTGAGGTAGTCATAGAGCTCGAGGTCCTGGGGCACAAAGCCGATCTGCTTGCGCGATTCGACTGGCTCGCTGGAGACGTCGACGCCGGCGACCGAGATGCTGCCCTCGTCGAGGGCGAGCACGCCGGCGATACAGCCCATTGTGGTGCTCTTGCCGGCGCCGTTTGGCCCGATGAGGCCGACGAACTCGCCTGGTTGGATGTCGAAGCGCGTGCCATCGACCGCCACCAATTTGCGGTAGCGTTTGACCAGGTCGGCGACCTCGAGCAGCTTGCCATTCTTCTCAGTCATGACGTCGGTTCTTAAAGTGATGGTTTAGCTTCTGGGCTGCTGCCTTCCCCGAGAGGCGCCAGCAGCGTGATATTTCCGAGTGCGAGGACGCCCGAGACAACGAGCAACCAGAGCGCGCCGGCGTTCGAGGCGATAGCGAGCCCGACCAGAGCCGCCGCGCAGATAGCGATGCGCCCCAGTGCGCTTCCTCGATTTCCTTCGAAGATGCTCGTGATGCTGATGACGCCCGACAATGCCAGAACAGCCGCGAGCGCACTGGCGCCGTGCATCGCGACGAATCCCCACTCCTCGCCGTGGAGCGCCGTGGCGAAGGCGAGCAGGATGGCGTAGGGGCCGGCAACCAGGAGGGCCTCGATAAGCGAGATCATCGTGTCGGCCGAGCGTCGCTGGAAATTCGTGATCGGCAGGTAGTCGTCGAACTCCGGGCGAATGCGCGTCGATAGCACGCGCACCCATGGGTTGAAGAAGATACCGACGGCGACGACCGCCGCGAGGCGCTGAATCCACAGCGGGAACGCGGCTTCGCTGGCCTGGAAGACGGCGATGCCGCCGACAAGCCAGAAAATCCCGTACGCGTAGCGGGTGAGCATATAACGGCGCTTATATTGGAGTGCCGTCGCCCGAAAGACCGGACGCGCGGCCTCGTTCAGCAGCTTTTCACCGAAACGCGGCACTTCAAAGGCGCTGCGCTGATAGTCGGCGCTGACCTCGTAGCCGACGAAATCTGCTTCACGGAAACGCGCGGCCATTCGGTGGAAGCCGCGGGTGAAGTAGCGCCAGCCGGCGAGGGCGGCGAGGGCGGTCGCGGCGCCCAGGATGCCGATGCCGAGCCAGAGGGCACGACTCTGCAAGCCGTCGTCCAGGACTTCGCCCAGGGCCAGCTTGGCGAGCAAGATGAGCACGACCGAGATCGCCAGCGACAGCCCCGGCGAGTACATGAAGACCTGTCCCGGGCCGCCGTAGATGGACTTGCTGGAGCGCTCTTCTTTCTCTTCTGGCTCGTCGACGAGCGTCGAGCCGGCCCAGAGTTGGACGCTCAACCCCACCACGTTCGATGAGAGCAGGCCGAGGACCAGCAGCGAGGCGCACACCACGGCCGGGATCGCACCGCCGTGCCAGACCAGCGGGAGAAAGAACGGGATGACGAGCAGGGCAGCCGCCACGGCCTCGACCGAGGCCGCGAGCAACCTGTCGACGTACAGGGATCGAAGAGAGAACGGGTAGAACTCGACCGCGCGGATGTCGTCGCGCCGGAAGAGCAGCTCCATCACGCGAAAGCCGGTGATAGACGACGCGGTCGCCGTGAGCCAGAAGCACGCCTCGAGCGCGGCGGCGCCGGCGGGAAAGCCCGCCTCGGGGTTGGCCGCGATCACCGCGACTAGATCTTGCGGCGGGCTCAGCAGGTCCGGCGCGGAGACATGTCCGAGCACGGTCAGCCCGCAGACCCACGCGGCGAGCCCGAGCAGAAGACGCCAGGAGGACGGCCCGAGCGCGGCGAAGCGGTTCTTGGCTGCGCGGACGCGTGTCCGTATGAGCAGTGAGGTGTGGCCCATAGATGCTCTTGAGAAATCAGTCTTCGTCTGAGGATTCGATCTGCGGTGATGCCTCTCGATCGACGTCGAGCGTCGTCTCTTCTGACTCGGGTCGTTCCGTCGAGCCCCCGACGTATTTCGGGCGCGGCATGTCCTTTCGCATCATCACCGAGCGTATCTCCCTGTTGATACAGCGAATGCGTAATTCGACTGTTTCTGTTAGGGGACTGTCGGGGTAGGCTTCGAGGAAGGCTTGATATCCATCGAGCGCAGCATCATATTCGCCGTTCCGATAATGGGCTTCGGCACCCTCGAAGGCCTGAGTCTGAGTGACCTCGGGCCCCTCGCAGCCAATCGCCAGCAGCAATATCACGCCCACTAACAGGCGAGCCAGACGAAATATGAGCGAAGAAGACGACATGCAATCCGAGCCGCAGACGAACAACGAAGACTTCCACGCCGGCTTTGTCGCGCTGATCGGACAGCCCAACGTGGGCAAGTCGACCATCATGAACAGGATCCTGGGCGTGGACCTCGCGATCGCGACCTCGAAGCCGCAGACCACGCGGAATCGGATTCTAGGGGTGCGGACGTTCCCTGAAAAGGGTCAGCTGTGCTTCTTGGACACGCCGGGCATCCACAAGGCCGAGAAAAAGCTCAATCGGGCGATGGTCGCGACCGCGCTCGAGGCTATGAAGGAAGTCGATCTGGTCTGTCATGTGGTGGATGCAGCAGACTTCCTCGAGCGCAGCGAGCGCGTCCCGGCTGGCGAGTTGCCCAGGCGCGAGGAGTTTATCTTTCGCCAGCTCGACGAGCTGGACGTCCCGGTGCTCTTGGTGCTCAATAAGGTCGATCTGGTCAGCCCCAAAGAAAAGTTGTTGCCGATGATCGATCAACTGACCGAGCGGCGCGAGTTCGTCGCCATCGTGCCCACGAGCGCGACCAAGGGCGCCAATATGCGCGAGTTGGTCGATGAATTGCTCGAGCAGTTGCCCGCCGGGCCGCCGCTATTCCCCGAAGATATGCTCACCGACAAGGCCGAGCGCTTCGTGGCCGCGGAGTTCATCCGAGAGCAGGTCATGAGGCAGACGCGCGAGGAAATTCCCTATAGCGTGGCGATCGAGATCGAGCGGTTCATCGAGAACGACGAGAAGAACCTGCTCGAGGTTTCGGCGGTTATTCACGTCGAGCGCGACAGCCAGAAGGGCATCATCATCGGCAAGGGCGGCAGCCGGCTCAAAGAGATCGGCCGCGAAGCTCGCCAGAGAATGCAAGAGTTCTTTCACCGAAAAGTTTTCCTCGAGACGTTTGTGCGCGTCGAATCGGAGTGGAGTGACAGTCCGGATGCGCTCGAGCGTTTCGGCTACAAATAGCGCGAGACCATGAGCTTTTTGATTGCAATCGTCGGCCGCCCGAACGTGGGTAAGAGCCGGCTCTTCAACAGGTTGGCCGACGACGCCGACGCCATCGTCCACGATATCGAGGGCGTCACGCGCGACCGGCAATACGGTGACGGGGAGTGGTACGGAAAGCACTACACCGTCGTCGACACCGGCGGCTTTGTCCCCGACGCCGAGGAGCCGATGCTCGCCCAGATGCGCGATCAGGCGCAGCTGGCGATGGACGACGCCGACGTCATCATCCACCTGATGGATGCGCAGGCGGGGCTGCTGCCGACCGATCGGGAGATTGCGCAAATGTTGCGCAGCGCCGACAAGCCGGTGTTCTACGTCGTCAATAAGGTCGATGATCGGACCAAGGCCGGTGAGTCGATGTCGGACTTCTATCAACTCGGGGTCGACCTGTGGCCGACCAGTGCAGAGCACGGCATCGGCATCGGTGATCTGCTCGACGGCATCGCGGAGTACATCCCGAAGGCCGATGCCGAGGAGCACGATCCCTTCGCCAAGATCGCAGTCGTGGGCAAGCCCAACGCCGGCAAGTCCAGCACGATCAACAAGTTGCTGGGCGAAGAGCGGCTGTTGACCAGCGAGATCGCGGGGACGACGCGCGATGCGGTCGACACGCGCCTCAAGCGCGGCTCGACCGAGTATTTGCTCATCGACACGGCGGGCCTCCGTCGCAAGAAGTCCATCTCGCAGCGCCTCGAGGAGTTCGCGGTCGTCCAGGCCATCCGGAGCATCGACCGCGCCGACGTGGTGCTCTTTGTCATCGACGCCATGGAGGGCGTAACCGCGCAAGACAAGAAGATCGCCGGGGTCATCAAAAACCGCGGCAAGGCCTGCGTGATACTGGTCAACAAGTGGGACATGATCGAGAAGCACACCGAGACGGCCGGCGAGTGGGCGAACGCGGTCTACTGGGAGATGCCGTTCATGAAGTTCGCGCCGATTCTGTTCACGTCGGCGCTCACCGGCCAGCGCGTCCCGAAGATACTCGACCGCGTCGACGAGGTCTTCGAGCAGTACAGGCGCCGCATTCAGACCGCCGAGGTCAACAAATTCCTCGAGAAGGTCACGGCCCGACACCAGCCGCCGCTGCACAAAGACCGCACGGTGAAGTTCTACTACGCCACGCAGGTCGCGGTGCGCCCGCCGACGTTTATGTTCTCCGTGAATATCCCGGAAGGCGTCAAGAAGTCGTACAAGCGGTACCTGATCAACCAGCTACGCGAGGAGTACGGCTTTGAAGGCACGCCGATTCGCGTGGTGATTCGCGGCCGCGAGTAGGGCGAGCGCTTTGCGCTCGCTAGGGGTTAAGCGGTTAGCGGTAAAGCGGTTAGCGGTTGCGAAAATAGCCAACCGCTAAACCGCTAGGCGGCGCTAGTCGCCGAAACCGCTCAACCACCGCGAGCGCGAAGCGCGAGCCTACTCGTAGAGCTCGAACTCGTCGTTCTTGTAGCTCGTCCAGTAATCCTTGAGCCTGCGGGCCACGAGGTTGCTCAAGATGACCAGTCCGATGATGTTCGGGAAGGCCATCGAGAGGATCATGAAGTCCGAGAAGGTCAGCACATTGTCGAGGCTCGAGACGCAGCCGAGCACGATGAACATCAGGAAGATGATCCGGTAGACCATCGACTGCTCGGCGCCGAACAACTCGGTCCAGCAGCGCTCACCGTAGTAGCTCCACGAGATCATGGTGGAGTAAGCGAACAGGAACACAGCGCCCGACAGGACGTAGGGGAACCAGCCGAATTCGGAGCCGAACGCCCGTGATGTGAGCTGAACGCCCTCCATGCCGATGGCGGTGGGGTCGTTGTAGGCGCCGGAGATGACGATGACGATGCCGGTGATGAAACAGACGACGATGGTATCGATAAATGGCTCGAGGAGCGCGACGATACCTTCGCGGACCGGTTCGGCCGTCTTGGCCGCCGAGTGCGCGATGGCCGCCGAGCCGATGCCGGCCTCCGACGAGAAGGCCGCACGCGTCACGCCCGTGGCGATGATGCCCATCAGGGCGCCGAGGCCGGCCTCCAGGGAGAACGCCTGGTTGAAGATGATCCCCACCGCTTCCGGCAGCAATTCGTAGTTCAGGATGACCACGAGGATGCCCGTCACGACGTACATCACGCACATCGCAGGCACGATTTTCTCGGCGACCTTGGCGATGGACTTGATGCCACCGATGATGACGATGCCCACGAGGAAGGCCATCACGAGGCCGAAGATGAGGCCGGCGGTCGTATTGTCTCTGCCGCCCGAGATGCTCTCCTGGTTGAGGGCCTCGACGTTTCCGACCGGGTGCCATCCCGTGATCTGTCGCCCCTCGATCGCCGCGACCTCCATGGTGCGCAGCAGGCCGGGATCGAGGTCGAATTGGGCCGACTCACCCGCCGACCGCACGTCCGCGTAGGCCTTGTAGGAGCCGTTGTCGGACTCCCAGTCATCTTGACTGACCTTCAGCGTCGTCGCCGGGTAGTAGGGGGCGTTGCCACCGCTGTGCGCGACGCGCAGGCGTATGTTCTCGTCGGCGAAGTCGATGATTCGGTCGTCCTTCGGCAACTCGCCGGTTTCCTCATCGGGCTCGGGCGCTTCCTCGGGAACCGGCACCGACAGGGTGACGCGGCCGTGTTCGGCGCCCTCAGCCTTCTCCAGACCCTCGACGGATACACCGCTGACTGGAGCCCAGGCGGTCAGTCCGTCGTCGCGTTGCTCCAGCACTTCGAGCATCGCGGTGCCGTCTTCGCCGAGCGACCAGATCCCCTCTTCGTCCTGTGAGGCGACCGGAATGGTCGTGACATATTGTTCTTCGAGCTCCTTCCAGTCGTCCTTGGCGAGTACTTCGTCGGTCTTCGGTGAGTAGTAGGAGACCTCTTCGCGCGTCTTGAATCGGACCTGCTGGGCGGGGATCTCGATGTCGATCGGCTCGTCGCTGGTCAGGCGAACCTCGCCCCTGGAGGAATCCCCGGCGAGGAACGGCATCAAATTCTGGCTGGCTTTGAAGGCCTGATTGGCCTGGAACATATTGCCGCCGCCGAACGAGGCGCCGATGCAGAGAATCGCAAAGAGCACGGAGAGCCCGACGCCCAGCCACTTCCAACTCGGCAGGACCTCTGCGATGCCGTCGCGCAGATAGACCATCGGGCCGCCGCGCACGTCGCCCTTGGCGTCGACTCGCCGGTACATCTGGCCGAGCGTACACTCGGTGAACTTGCTCGCCATGCCGAAGACGGCGGTGGCCATCATCCAGAAGATCGCGCCGGGGCCACCGACGCTGACCGCGATGGCCACGCCCGCGATATTTCCGAGGCCGACCGTCGCGGAGAGCGCCGAGCTGAGCGCCTGAAAGTGCGAGACCTCACCGGGGTCGTCGGGGTTGTCGTATTTGCCGATCGTGACGTCGATGGCGTGCTTGAACGCTCGGATGTTGATGAACCCGAAGCGAAACGTGAAGAAGACCGCGCCGCCGAACAGGACGATGACGATGAGCGGGAGTTTTTCGACATACGGAATGGGCGGCGACCAGAGCAGGATACCCGCCATGAAGTCGACGAGGTGCCCGAATGCTTCATCGATGGACTGCTGTCCGCCGACGGCGACGATCACTGCCACGGCGATGACGAGTGCGATGACGACGCCATAACGCTGTGTCTGTTTGAGGACGCGCTTCATAAGTCAATCCCGTACTCGGATATCGGCGCCTTGGACCGAAGGCATCTTCTGGGCGGTCGCGTGGCGCGAAATATGTTTCGATAGCGACGATTCTATAGCACCTCACGAGAAAAGCGCGCAAGCAGTCACGCAGGGCGCTACAGTCGGAAGTGATAGGCGAGGTTGATGCCGGCCGTCGAGTAGATGGGGAAGTTGCCCGGCGCGGTCAGCGGCGAGTGCAGGTCGACCTTGACGCCGAGCGACCAGTTGCGGTCGTAGCGCCAGTCGCACCCGATCGTGGCGCGCAGGCTCACGTCGCCGCGCAGCGCGCCGTCGCCGGGCGCGGGCTTGACGACGAAAGTGTTCACGGCCAGGCCCAGGTAGGGCACGTACTTGAACACGTCGAGGTTGTATCGAAAGCCAGCCCCCAGGGCTGAGACGGGGGCGGCGTCGAGCCCCTCATCGTCGAGAGCGAGGTGGTAGCTGCCCTGGGCGGTCGCGACGATGCTCCAGAAGTCGGTAATGCCGGCCCCAAAGCCCAACTCCATGCCTGGACCCCACTGGCCGCGTTCACTGGCTGTATTGACGTTCGCTCCCATCACGCCGACCCACGTGCGGGCGTACCCTTTCGATGCAGTTGCATCGGCGGGGAGCACGGCCACGAAGACGAGAGTGAACAGGGCGAGGACTGCGCTGGTCGAGCAGATGCGCAGAGAGGTTCGGTTGACGAAGTCAAACACCATCAATATAGTCCGCGACTCGCTAATCCGGCGAAGCAGTGATGGGTTTCATCACCGCCTCGATTCTACCGACTCGGGCCCAAATGACCCGGGTGAAGCCGGCTCGGAAAACTCGAAATTCGGGCAAGGTTAAGGAGTCTATAGATGGCAATCAAGGTAAGAAAAAAGGAT
This sequence comes from Myxococcota bacterium, assembly GCA_051747295.1. GTDB lineage: Bacteria > Myxococcota_A > Bradymonadia > Bradymonadales > Bradymonadaceae > JBNJFZ01. The sequence goes on along the minus strand of JBNJFZ010000029.1, from coordinate 7,584 downwards.
CCGAACAAAGAAGAGGATCCAGAAAAGCAAGAGGAGAACGCCCCTGCGCAACAGGCGGCGGCTCCAGATCCTTTTCTGAATGCGACCACTTCGACGGCTTCGTGGATCGAGGAAAATCGCGGTCTGGCTCTCGGTGGCCTCGCCCTCGTGATCATCGCGATCATGGGCGGCTTCGGCGTCATGGAATACATGAAGAGCCAGGGGGTGAAGGCCTCGGCCCACCTGACGCCGGCATTCTCGGCTTACGAGACGCCGGTTTCGGGGTCGCCGGAGCTCGATACGCTCTCGGAGGCTGGCATCACCATCGATGAGACTCACGCGAATAGTGACGAGCAATGGAACAAGGTCCTCGGCGCTGCAAACGCGACGCTCGAGGCCAAGAAGAAGGGCCCGCTCGTCCAGTCCGCGCGCCTGACCAAGGGTGCGGCTGCGGTTCGGCTCGAGAAGTGGGACGATGCAATCTCGGCCTACGAGGACTTCCTCGCCGCTGATCACAGCGAGGATATCGCGCCGTTCGTGCACCAGGCGCTCGCGTCGGCGTATGCCGGCAAGGGCGACGTCGAGTCCGCTCGCGCGCAGCTCGACAAGCTGTCGGAGGCTGGAGAGAACTACGAAGAGATCGCGAATTTCCAGGAGGCGATTATTCTCGACAACGCTGGAGAGACGGACAAGGCCAAGGATCTGTATCACGGAATCCTCGAGGCCAACCCCGAGTCGCCCTACAAGTCCGAGATCGAGCGCCGACTCGCCTTGCTCTGATGGAGCTTCGCTCGAAGCAAGCCTCTACGTACCAAGACCGACTATGAGTCACACCCGCCTCGATCGACGCGAGAGCCGGACCCGACGAGGGTTCGCGCTGCTCGCGTTCGCATTTCTTGCTTCGTGTCTCCTCCTGGCTGGTTGCAGCAAGGAGATTCGACGGGACGCGCCGCCTACCTTCGACGTCGAGCCGACGGTCTCGAAGCCGCGGCTGGGTATTGCGTGGCGAACGCACCTGAACCCGACGCCCCCGTGGGATTATCAGCCCCAGGAATTCGCGACGCCTGTTTATGCCGAGGCGTCGGACACGCTCTATGTCGCGACCACGCACGGTGAGGCGTTCCGCGTGCGTGCCGGAGACGGCGATATTCGCTGGTCCCAGCGCCTCGACGGCGGCGTTCATGGCGAGCCGGTGCTCGGCGTCAAGCGTGTCTACGTCGGGACCCTAGAGGGGACGCTCTACGCGCTGAATCGAAAGACCGGTGAGATCGATTGGAAAGTCTCGACTGAAGGTTCGATCGGCTCAGCTGCCGCCGTCGCGCAGGGACGGGTGTTCTTTACGAATAGTCAGAATCAGATAACCGCGGTCGATGCACAGACCGGCAAGAACCTGTGGACGTACTCGCGCTCGAGCACCGAGTCGTTCACCGTAGGCGGGACCGGAACGCCGGTGGTGCACGAGGATATGGTCCTCGTTGGATTCACCGACGGTATTCTGAACGCCATCCAGATCGATACCGGTGAGCCCGTCTGGGCGGCCGACCTGGCCGGCGACAAGGAAGAGTTCTTGGACGTCGATAGCCCCGTGATCGTCGAAGACGGCCGCGTCTATGCGGCGTCCTACGAGGGCGGGATGTATGCGTTGAACGTCGATACGGGCGACCTCGAGTGGTATTCCGATATCGGCAGCATTGCAGCGTTCGCCTACGGCGACGAGATGGTCTACGTCGTCTCGGCCCTGGGTCGCGTCGGCGTCCTGGATGCGAATGACGGCAAACCGCTCTACGCATTCTCGTTCAAAGAGCGCGACCCCGTGGATCTACGCGTCACCGAGCGCTACATCATCGTCTCGACTGGCGACGGCCCGATGTATTTTTTGGACCGGATGACGGGCTATCCGCTGATGACGTGGAATCCGTCATCGGGCTTCAACACCCGCATGATCGTCGGGCGTGAGCGGGCCTTCGCGTTTTCGAATCGCGGGTATCTGTACGGCGTGGATGTCGCGTACTGATGGATGTATTGGATGGATGTATTGATGGTTGCTCGTGGCCACGAGCAATCAGGTCTGAACTTTTTCGTAGTAGATGACGTGGACGGGCAGTCCCATGCGGATGACGTGCTTCTCGCGCGTGCTGTGCGGGAAGGGTTTGTTCGGGATATCTTCCAATTCGACGGGGGCGAACGCGGGATGTTCGTCGAGGGTCTGCCGCATGTCGTCGGCGAAGGTGCCGACGTCCGTACGAATCCAGACCTTGCCGCCGGCCGGCATCTTCGGGGCCAGCAGATCCAGAAATTCAGGCTGGATGACCCGACGCTTGCGATGACGAGTCTTCCACCAGGGGTCCGGGTACATCAGGAAGAACTCCTCGACCTGTCCATCATCGAAGACCACCGGCAACACGTGATTGATGTCGGCGTGTAGCACGTACGCGTTCGTCGCCTCACGACGCTCGACTCGCCGTTTGGCGATGCCGGCGAGTTTTCCCTGCCACTCGACGCCGAGGAACGTCTTGTCGGGGGAGGCATTCGCTAACTTGGAGAGAAACTTGCCGCGGTTCGTCCCGACTTCCAGACAGACGCGCTCGGGCAGCTCGACCGTCCGCGCGAATTCTCGGATGCGCTCGAGCTCGTCAGAGTCGTACTCTTCGGTGTATTTGTCGAAGCGGTAATCTAGATTCGGCATGGATGCGGGGGCCGCGGTCTTAAATCTCGACTTCCAGGCCGTCTATTGCGACCTGCGTATTCGCGAAGAGGGACTTACCCAATTCGGCGACGCGGTCAAGCTCCGAATCATCGCTGGCGGGAGCATGGTGGAACAAAAACAGTTGCCCGATGTCGGCGTTTTCGGCGAGCCGGGTTGCGATTTCGACCGTGGAGTGGCCGTAGCCCTGGGTCGGAGAGGGCATCGAGGTGTAGCGCTCATCGGTGTACATGGCGTCGTGGATCAGGATGTCGGCGCCCTTGGCGAAGTTGATGAGACGCTGGTCTCCGTGGACGAAGCCCTCGGTATCCGTGGCGTAGACGAGCGTCTTGTCGCCCGCGACGAACTTGTAGATATTCACGCCCGATTTGGGGTGGTTATAGCCGCGCATGCAGTGGACTTCGAGCTCGATCTGGTCGTCGTGCGGGATGTCGCCGGCGTGGTCGGGGTGTGAGGCGCGCACGCTCGACGGCGAGCGCTGACCCTGGATGAAATAGAGCCGGTCGGACTCGCCGATGTTACGAATGTGGATGTCCGCGTTCATCTCATAACGCGGCACCGGAAAGTATGGCGGTGAAACGAAGGTGTCGATGGTCTCCGTGAAGCTTTCGTGCACCGGATTGCGCGGCCCGAGGATATCGACCGTCGCGTCCGACATATACAGAGGCGCGAAGTAGGGCAGCCCCATGAGGTGGTCGAGATGGGCATGCGAGATCAGGATGCAGGCATAGATTGGCTTCTGGCCCGACGAGTAATCCTGGACGACGGAATGACTGTGTTGGACGAGTCCGCTTCCAGCGTCGACAATGACTTCGCGACCACCTGCACGAACGCGCAAGCAGGACGTCGCCCCGCCGTATTTAGTATGGTTAGAACCGGTGACCGGAATGCTGCCACGGCAGCCGTAGAATTTGACCGAGAAGTCAGAGGTCATCGGAATGGAGGCGGCGATACGGGAAATAAAAAGCCGATATTATCGGGCTCTGGAGATGATGCAAAAACTGTCAACGAAATATAGCAATGTGCTCTCGACACCGTCAAGAAAACGGGCGTCGCGCCGATGAGTCAACTGCCGCCTCAATCTGTCTTCTTCGGACTCGCCATACTGTCCGCTCTGGTTGGCGTGCTCGGGCTCAGTTGGCGAGCGAGGTACGACGTCGCGACGGCGTTCGGCCTGTTCTCGCTCGCGGCCGTCGCGGCGGTGGTCGGTGCGCGGCTGGTCTGGGTCGTCGCGTCGCCCGAGGCGGGGATCTCAGCGGCTCTCGAGCAGCCGGCGATCGTCTGGCATCCGCTCAGCGGAGGTTTTGCCTCGCTCGGAGGCTGGGTCGGAGCGGTCGGGGCGCTGGCGCTGGCAACCGTTGGTTGGTCCAGGTCCGATCGCTGGAGGCTCGCGGATGTCACCGTGCCCCCGGCGCTCCTCGGTTTGGCGATGGCCAGGCTTGGGTGCCTTGCGAACGGGTGTGATTACGGCATCGTTCGCGAGTGGGGCATACGTTATGCGTCGGACACGCCCGCGTACCGCAGTCACGTGGAAGAGGGATTGCTGGCCGCCGACGCGCCTTACTCACTGCCGACATTTCCCCTGCCGCCCTCGATGTCGGGGGCGACCTTGCTCATCGCAGCCGCCGCATTCTTTGGCGTGCGTCGGTTTGGGGTGGGGAAGACCGCGGTGTTTGCCAGCGGGGCGTATTTTTTCGTGCGCCTGGTGCTCGAGTTTTTTCGTGCGCCCGAGACCGTCGAGTCGATCGCCGGGCCCTTCAACGTCAACCAGGTGCTCGCGCTGGGCGGACTGGTCGCAACTGTCGCCGCGTGGCGTTTTTTTCGACCTGCGGAAAACGCCGGCGTGACGGAGTAGGGCGTTTGCTGGCGGTTTTACTGGCCGGCGAGCTTGCGCCAAACTGGAAGTTGAGACGACACTACAATCACGGACGTCACCGATCGTAACTCGGGCCACCAGCACATTCATGAAACGAATCTTCGTCGTCGGCGAAGTGGGGGACCTTGGAGATCAAATCGAGGCGATGCCCGATCTCGACGTCGAGCGTGTTGCGACGCTGGACGAGCTGGCAGCGCGCGCCGCCGAGCGGGCCGATTTCGTCGTCGTCATGATGTATGTCGCAGACCGTACGCACGATGCCCGGCTCGAGCGCTTGCGCCGGGCCATTCCTCACGCACCAGTACTCTGCCTGGTTCAGGATGGCGACTCGCGCTCGGCCGAGCGGGCCATCGAGCGGTGGGGCGCGGACTTCTTGTACGAGTCGCAGTTGCGCCAGGAGCACTCCGAGGTGGCGTTCGAGGCGAGCCTCCAGCGCGTCGACGTTCTGGAGCAGAGCACCCGGCTGCAGATCCAGCTCGAACAGAGAAACGCCGAGTTGCTCGGCCTGAACTCGCTCTCCAACGCGGTGTCGACTTCGTTGGAAAAGGACGTGGTCCTTCGCCGCGCGATGTGGGTATTCGCCGGTCTGTGTATTCGCGGCGTCGTCGCGGTCCTCGAGATCGAGCCGCCGATCCCGCTCGAAGTCTATAAAGGCGCGGAGTCCGACGGCGAAGACCACTCCAAGCTCTACAACCTGCGGATAAGCGGCGATTTTGCCGTCGATGGACTCCCTGTCTGCGAGGATATCCAGCCCCACGAGTCGTGGGACGAGTTGATCGACAACGATGTCATCCTGACATACGACTCCAGCCCTCCCGAGGGCTACTACCCGGGGATCGAGCCGCTCAGCGAGCGCCTGGACTCCGGAAACCTTACGTTTTTACCCATCTGGGGGCAGGGGCGGCCGCTCGGCGTGGCGCTCGTCGGCGAGCTCGCGCCGTCCGCGCAGACCGTGAGGATGACTGATAAGACCCTGCGTGCGATGGCGAGCCACCTGGGCGGCGCGCTGGAGAATGCGCGGCTCTTCGAGCAGATCAAGCAGGCGTACGAGTCGCTCCAGTCGACTCAGGATCAGCTGGTCCACGCTGAAAAATTCGCCGCGATGGGGATGCTGGCGGCTGAAATCGCCCACGAGATCAACAACCCGGCGAGCTTCGTGATCAGCAACCTGAGCGTCATGCTCGACTACGTGGCGACGATCGATACCTATATCTCGGAGCTGGAGGCACTCGCCGCTGGAGCCGCGGAGGATCGCGGCGTCGACGAGCAGATCGAGCAGCTGCGGGAGCGCCACGAAATCGGCTTCCTCAGCGAAGACCTCGACAAGTTACTCAACCGCAGCCTCGCCGGGATGCAGCGGATCCATCAGATCGTCCAGGACCTGCGCTTCTTCTCGTACGACTCCGGCCACGAGCCGGGCTGGATTCAGCTAGAGAGCTTGCTCGACGCGACCATCAACCTGGTCAAGCACGAGGCGAAGTACCGTGCCGAGCTCGTCCTGGACTTCGAGGACACCCCGCAGGTCTTCTCGGACGCAAACCGGCTCAGCCAGGTATTCTTGAACCTGCTCGTCAACGCCGCGCAGGCGATCGATGAGGGCTCGGTGGACGAAAACCAGATCACGGTCCGAACGCGACGCGTCGATGACAGCGTCTGCGTGAGCGTGACCGACACGGGCAAGGGCATGACGCCCTCGGAGCAGCAGCGTATCTTCGAGCCCTTCTACACCACGAAGGCTCCGGGCGAGGGCACGGGATTGGGGCTGTCGATTTCGCAGGATATCGTGCGCAGCCTGGGCGGCGACATCGGCGTGACCAGTCGCAAGGGCAAGGGCAGCACGTTTCGTGTGATTATCCCGATTCGGGCCGAGACCTTTGCCAGCGACGAGGACATCCGAGACAGCGGTTCGTTCAAGGCTGCGCACCTGGAGCAGGCGCAGGCCGCCACGAAGAGTCGTGACGAGGAAGGGGCGGATTCGTGAGCGACGGACAGCTATTCGAGTTTGACGGTCCCGAGCGCGACCCCGTCCACGAGCACTTGTATCTCGGGACGGCGGGCTGGGCGTACGACGACTGGGACGGCGTTTTTTATCCGGCCGGGACCAGCTCCACGGGGCGGCTGTCTTACTACGCCTCCAGGTTTCGCACGGTCGAAGTCGACTCGACCTTCTATGCGACTCCAGCGCGAACGACGGTGCGTTCGTGGCACGCGCGTACGCCGGACGACTTCATCTTTTCGGCCAAATTCCCGAAAACCGTGACGCACGAGGCCAGGCTCGCCGACTGCGGCACCGAGGCGGCGACGTTTGTCGACGTGATGAGCGAGCTGGCCGGTAAATTGGGACCGATGTTGCTCCAATTGCCGCCGAGTCTGACCGTCGATGCGTTCGATGACCTCGCGCGGATGCTCGAAGGCCTGCCCGACGGGCATATGTATGCGGTCGAGGTGCGACACCGGAGCTGGCTCAACCAGGAGTATGCCGATCTTCTGAAGCGCTGGAACGTCGCGATGGTGCTTACCTGCGGCGACCACCTCGGGCGCTTCTGGCGGGCGACCTCGCGCGTCGCGTATATCCGCTGGATGGGTAAGCACGACGTGCTCCAGCGCTTCGACGAAGAGCAGATCGAGCGCGACGAACAGCTGGACTGGTGGGCGCCGCGCGTGGCCCATTTTCTGGATCGCGGTGGGGTCGTCTTCGGGTACGTCAACAACAACTACACCGGCCACTCTCCGGCCACCATACCGACGATTCGCCAGAAGGTCGGCGACGCGCTGGACGATTACAGCGACCAGTGAGATGCCGCGCACGTGCCCTGCGGGCGGATCGCGCGAGGCTCGATTGACATTTTTTGGGCGTTTGGGGCATATAACGCGACTGAATGAACCACGTCCGCCCAACGGATGCCAGGAGTGCCTGAATGTCACACGCCAACGTCACTGAACTTCGCTTTTGTCTCAAGGACTGCATTAAGTTCTGTGAGGAGCACCCCGAGAAAGAATATTGCGCGGTCCACGGACCTCGCCT
>JBNJFZ010000028.1:22227-43135 GCA_051747295.1 Myxococcota bacterium | reverse complement strand
CGCAGCACCTCGAACATCACCCCGGCGGGCACGTCGTTGTCGAACCCCACGATGGCCCGCGAGTTGGAGTCGGACCGCGCGTCGAACGCCGCGTTGTAGAATCGCCGCAGATCGTAGCGCTCCGCCCCCGACTTGGAGCCGCGCGCGCACACCGTCGGCCCGTCGTCGGGGCAGTCGTCGAGCGGCTCGATGGACTCACCGCCGCGCGAGAGGCCAAACGCACCGGCCTTCACGGTCACCGCCAGCGCTTCCGAGTCCAACTCCGCGGCATCCTCGTGGCGCATTTTTGGGAGGACCACCATCGGGGCGTCCGCGGCGCCGAACCGAACCTCCCCGACCCCCTGCTCGTATGCGATTCCGGTGAACAGACCGAGCACGAACGCGCGCTCGTCGGGGTCCACCTCGAGCTCGAGTGTCGGCCCATCCACCCCGTGGGATCGCGACAGCAAGACCGCCAGCCGCACCTCGTCTCGCCAGCGCTCTCTGGCGGCGAATACACCCTTGGAGCCGCCCTTGCTCCCCTCGCGAACATCGGTGAGCCAACGGCCCTCGAAATGAAACGCATCCGAGGTCAAACGGGCGCGAAGCGGTCTGTCTGCCGGGACCTCGAACGTCGTCGAATCGCCCGCCGTGGCCAATAGATACGCCAGCGGGCTTCGGGCGAGCACACGATCTCCGGAGACGTGCCAGACGACCGACTCGGGCATCCCGTCGATGTCCGACACATACTGGACGCGCATCCATTCGTCGTTCATCGCATCGACGCGCCAGAAACAGTTCTTGGCCGTCGAGCATGCCTCGAGCGCTTCGGCGTGAATCGACTGCGCGGTCATCCAGACAGCCAGGCGGTCGCTCAGCCACGGCTGATCCAGCACCGCGGCGAGCGCGTTCAGGCGTCGACCGCCCCGACGCGTCTCCCTCGACTCGACGCCGCTCTCCACCCACTCGCCGCGCTCGGTGTCGTAGGTTGGTGGAATGACCACGAGATCATCGTCCGGGGGCTCCATCGCCTGCGCCAGCAGCTCGCGCGCCGCCTCGTTCGCGGGCTCGACCGAACCGGACGACACCACAAAATCAAAGCGATGCTGCTCGGGCGCATCCGAACTCGCGTCCCACACGAACCGCGCCCGGTAGACCTCCTCGCCCGGCTGCTTCGTCACCCGCCACCCAACCGGCAGCGTGTCCTGGTAATCCCCGGGTTGGGCGGCGAGCGCAACCAATCGCTGCGCGACCGTGGCATCGCCGGCGGGCGCATGACCCGCGACCACCTCCACAACCTCGTCGGCCTCCTCCCCAGTGACCTCGACATCGCCGGCCGACGCCTCTGTCACCTCATTCGCCTCGCCCCCGCTCGACGTGGCCGTCGGCGTGGCACAGCCAGCACCGACGACAACCGCCACGAGAAGCCAGATGAGCTGCATGCATCGTGCCTGCGTCATGGGTTTCCTGCCTGCTCCCTAAATTCTCTTACAGCCGGTGTGTAACAGCCGACATTGGAACTCTATGATTGAAGCCACCGGAACTCTGTGTCCACCGAGCACCGGCCGTTGGAGTTCTCGTTGACGTTCCATGTCATAGCTTTGAAGCGCATTGCCACCTCAATTCTGTGGCCCGCACGCTGCCAGCGTGCGAATTCAGACCTCGACGGACGCCTGAGCCTGTGCACTAAAGCAGGGCCACCTGTAGACGCAAACACCGCCTGCAAGCGGGGCTCGCGTACTTGCCATCGCCGGCGACCTAAACCCACACGGTGGCCGAAAACGCTCGCGAGGTGAACCACCGAGGTGCCCCCTTCGAAATTACTTTTCGTTCGTCTCGGCAACCAGCGACGAAGTCTCCGCACCGCTGCATGCCTGCAAACGATACAGCTGGCGCAAGAGGATATCTGGCTCCGGAGACAGCGATGACAGGTCGATTGGCTTGCGCATCGCGAACAGGAAAAACGTATCGTAGCCGGCCGGCAGTTGCGCACTGAAACACGTCGGAAGTGTCCATGCTTCGCCGGCCTCGAGCGCCACCTTTTTCTGCGTCACCGGGAGTCGCAGAGGCTGTAACTGACCGTCCGAGGTGACGACCACCATCTTCAGGTAACCCTCGAACGCGCGCTTCGCGAGGACTTCCAGCGCGTACGTCTGACCAACGCGTACCTCGCGTGACTCGATTACCGAGCCATTTCGGGTACTACATTCGCCACCGGCGACGCTCGCCGTGCGCATTCGGATCGACAGCGTCGCCTCGTCGTCGGCGAGCACGTTCCGCAAGAAGTGGCGCGTCGCGGGGCCTCGAAGCTCTTTCTCGAGTCCAGAGCCTGCTCTCGAAAACGCGCCAACATCCCCAAGCCGAAACGATGCGTCCGCGCTCTCCAGCATCAGCGAATCGCCATCGATAAGCACCTTGGCATCCGCTCTCGATTCGCTCAGCGCGATCCAATCCCGACGCTCCGCCAGGGACTCCAGTTCGTCGCGCACCGGTCCCGGCAACGACGAGTCGACCCTCACACGCCACGGCGTTGCCCGCTTGGCGTCTTGCCGAAGGGCGAAGGCGTAGTCCTGCGGGATGCCAAAGACATTGAACGCCGCCCAACGCGACGGCTCCGGGTGTGAGCTACGAAGCTTTCGGCTGGCGGCCCGCAGCGCAGCGGCGGGCTGTTGTGACTCGAGGAGCTCGACGAAATCTGTCATGAGTGTGGCCGTCACCTCGTCCTCGACGCGCCACGAGCTCATCACGACTTGCGGGACGCCCGCGGTGTAGAACGCACGCGTCAGCCCTATAACACCGCCTTCCAGCGTCTGCCCGAGGCCCGTCTCACAGGCGCTGAGCACGGCGAGGTCGGCTCGGAGTGGCAGGCGCTGGATTTCGTCGGCGCTCCAGAGACCATCTCCGCCACCGCGAGCGAGCGCCAGATAACTGCCTCTCATCGCGTTCTCGGGATCCGCGCGACCGTGGGTCGCGAAGTACAACATGCTCGCGCTCGGGGCCCGCCCAACGGTCTCTTCCTCTGTCGCCCAGTCTCCGATGATAGCTTCCGTGCCAAGCATCTCGGCTACGTCACGCGCTTCGCCCCGCGCCCCCGGAAGCTGCTCCAACTCCAGCGCGGGATCCAGGGTTGGGTCCCCCACCACCAGCGCATTACTGGTGTCCACGAGATCCGAACCTCCGCCCAGACGCGGGTCGACGGGTTGGACGAGCGCGCCGCCCAACGCCGGTGCGACCATCAGCGCGGTGCGGTCGATCAGGTACGAATTGTCCGCGATGGGCTGCAGCGCGCCGAACGGTAGCGTGCCGAGGTTGAAGACCGGGACGATGAGTAGCGTGCCGTCTTTCGGGACACGCTCCGCGATGGACTTCGGAAAGACGGTCTGCGTCAGGGCGCACAGCCTCTCCTCGGCCGCGCTCGCGGTATCGACCGATTCGAGCGTAGGGGTGAGTTTAAATGCCCTCTGAAGGCCTTGCGATGTTCCGTCCGAGTGCCGGATGGCCGTCCGGAGGGCCGCAATGCCGTCGACGAGCGTCTCTTGCGCCACTTCGACTTTGTGGAGGGCGAGCAGCCCCTCACCGTCGAATAGCCAGAGGCTGAGCGTGTCGTCGTCGTAACTGTAGATCAGCGACGATGAAATCTCCTGACTGGCCCGGATGGCCCTCGGCACGGCACCCGCATCTAACTCCGGGGTGCAGGCCTTGATCGAATTCGAATTCCAGCCACGAGACTTGATCACGTGCGAATGACGGCCGGTGTCCTTCGCCAGCACCTGCGCGAACTCCGCGTCGAGTGCCTCGCGTCGGGCGGGGTCGAGATCATCCAGAAAGTGTGTGTCTTCGAGCGTTCTTCCAGTCGCATCGCCGCGCCTGACGATCGAATCGCCGGCGACGAGCGCATCGCAGGGCGGGTCCAATGTCCCCTTTGAATGCTCCTGCGACGCCTCGTCGACCGAATTTGCTGCGGTCCTTGGCCCCGTCGACGAACACCCCGCACCGACCCCGAGCACCAGCAAGACTGCGGCGAGAGCCCCGAGATAGGCGTGGATACCGATGCGCACGAAGCCTGTGGGTCGTTCTCTCGGCTCCGCCCGGTCGACGATAGTGGCGCTTTCAGGATCCATTCCCGCAGCTTACCGACTCGATACGGCCCTGTACACGGGCGGGGGCGCGGTTCAACGTGCCTGCCCATTCGTCCCGCGTTGGTCCACGTCCAGTTTACGCCCGGCGGGATCTACGATCCTCACCCTCAGGTCTTCGACAGTCACCTGTGTTTCGGCGCTCGTCTGTGTTTCGGCGCTCGTCCAGCGTTCATTTAACTCCGGCATATTGAATCCACGCAGACGCGTCGACCTGTCCCTCTGAAAATAGGCGGTCTCGACGTCACCTGCGCCGACCACGAGTTTATCGACCGCATCCCTCGACAGGCTCGCCTGCTCCTCGTCTCGACCCGGCCGAAACCCTCGCTCCAGGAAGATTCGGTAGAACGGGATGGGATTGTTCGAGATAATGACGCGCAAATGGAGCGTGCCTTCGGGAGGCACCGCGTCGAGGCAAGTGGGCACGGTGAATCCGTCCGCGAGCTTTACGGGTCTCTCACTCCCGTAACTACTCCAACTCTCCGGATAGACGGGCTCGACGCTGCCGCTCGTCGTTTCTGCAAATACGTAGACGTAGTTTTCCGACGAGGACGAATGAGGCGTACCCGAGCGACTCTCGTCTCCATCGCCTGATCCGTCGGAGCTGATCCGTTCGATCCTCAGCCGAAAATCCTGCCCAACCCTCAGTGATGTCTGGTCGGCACCCGCGTCGGCCTGGTCTTCAGTCGAGCGTGAACCGATGCAGCGCCCGTCCGACCAGATGTGGTCGGTGCGCTCGAGGGACAGCTCGACACGGTCGCTGCCGGGTGCCAGATCGCCGGACATGAGGTATTTCTGGAGCGCGAGACTCCGAGCAGCGCCGTCGAGGTGTGTCGTGAGCTCGCTCGAATCCGGTGTCACCTCCCGGACCAGCGCACGACCGTCCCCTGTGCTCAGACGATACGTCTTGCCATCTTGATTCGGGCGGATGACCACATCTGGACTGGAGCCGGAGTCGAGCTCGAGGGTTTTCGCCTCGGCGACCGCGGTCTCCAGAAACGCTCTGTCGGCCCTGTCAACGCTGGCGTCGATCGCAAGTTTGAGTGGCGCGCTGGAAAACCCGAGCTCGGCGGGAAAGACCAGCGCTGCGCGCACCAGCGCGGGCTTCCAGGTCTGCTCCAAAAAGAACGCCTCGAGATCATCGCCGATCGAAACGGCCGGGGTCACCGTGCCGGTCGCTGGCTCCTTTAGTCGAATTTTCCCGGCGTCCGTTTGCACGATGAAAAAATCAGCACGTCCCTCCGACCATCGGAGCGACGGCGTTGCCTTCACCGCCTCGTCTATCCTTTCGGGAACGTCTAACTCGCTTAGCCAAGCGACCGTGACAGGGCTCTCGAACTCCAGTGAAGCCGGGTCGTCCGGCACATTCGAAAAGCTAGCCCCGACCGCAGCGGTCGCTGAGAACGGAACGTTGTCTTCGACAATCGCCGTGGCGAACGGTGAGTCGTCCTCGACGGCCTCCTCGTCGGCGAAGAGCTCGACTCGAGTCCCTTTCGACAACCCAAAAATGGTCCCGGCGCCGAGTGTGACGTTTCGAAAACCGACACCTTGGACCGAGATCGGCTGGGGCACGTCCGACGTGGCCGCATGAAAGACGTGCGCATATGGGATGCCGAACACCACGGGTTGCATGTTGGGGTTGATTCGACTCCTGAGTAATCGCTGCAACTCGGTATTCGTCAGATGATCCGGCCCGTCGACGAGGACCTGATAAAGAGCCAGAGCGAGGGCTCCCACGCTTTTTCCCGTCTCATCGATTGTTTCGATAGCGTACTCACCCTCACGGGTTGCCGCGATGAAAGACATCGAGCTACACCCCGAGCCGGATACATCAGGTCGAAATGCCGCTGCCGAACTTGCGTCGATGGATACGAGAAGCTGCCCGGTCTGTCCGAGTCGGCAGCGCAGGCGCGAGGTAAGCTCCTCGAACTGGGTTTTCCAGATCACCGATTCTTCGTCGAAGTCTTGCTGCATTGAAGAATCACTGGCCACCAAGAAGAATCGCACCTCGGAGTCGTCGTTCTCCGACACGCCCGAAGCGTGCCCGCCATAGTGAATGGCGACCGTATCACCGGGGTTCGACGATTCGATGATACTCTCGAGTCCATCGAGAATATTCGCCTTCGTCACTTCGCCGGTCATGGTTTGAACATCGGAAAACCCCCGTGCCTGCAAGGCCTTCTCGATCACCTCGACGTCACGCCCTGCATTGAGGTCGCTGAACGAACTCGACGTATAGTCACTCGCCCCGATCAGAAGCGCCCGCCTCGTAATACCCGCGCGGGTCTCGTGGCGCTTTATCACAGGGCTATTCAGGAGTTCGTCGACGTCCATTGCAGTCTCGGAGCTCTCCCGCACGAATAGATAGTCGTTCCCGGGGTGATGCTGGTCCAGCGTGCCGATCGCCGGCTGTTGCCCCCTGATTGTCCGCAGGTACTGATTCTGAATCTGGTAGGCGGTCCGCACGTCCGGCCCATGCGAGCGCAGCGCCCGGATAAACTGATAGGCGAACGGAGAGTGGCGCCCGTCCGGGCCGTCATCGACGTACTCCATACCGCCGGAGGTCATCCATTGCTCCGTTCGCTTCTGGAGCATCCGCCGCACCAATTCGCTCGCATTCAGCGGCGCGGCATAGTCCCGCGGACCGCGGGTGCGCTGCTTCGACTGCTCGAAGAAGCTGCCCCCGAAACACGCGTCGATGACGACGAGGAGGTGTTTCGCCCCGATGTCGCGGGCCAGATAGACCACTTTCTTCTGGGACAGCGGCTCGGTCATCGCGTCGATGTCGGCCTCGGCCGAGCTGTCCCGGAAGATGAAGTAGCCCGAATCCATCTTCTCGGAGTGATAACCATGGCCCGCGACCAGGACCATGAGTTGGTCGTGCGGTCCCCACTCCCTCTCGGTCTTGTAGGCCTGGAGCTTTTCGACCACCTCGGACTCGGTCGGGTTCTCGAGCACCTCGGCTTCGGCGTACCCGTAATCCGTCTCGAGGACCTCACCGATTCGTCGGGCATCCCGAATGGGATTGTTGAGCTCGGTCCAGTTCTCGTACGTGTTTGTCGCGATGAGCAACGCGTAGCGCTGTGCGCCCTCGGCCTCAGGCGACAGTGACTCCTCTGTCCGGCTCGCCTCGATTCCGCGCTTCGTGGAGGACGACGTGGTCGCTTCCTGGGGTTGAGTCGTCTTGCAGGAGGTCGTCGTAGCAATGAGCCCCACGCTCAGAACCGCGAGTAGTGCTGCGAGACTGGCTGCACCGAAAAAGTTCTGACGTCTAAGCATGCGAAATCCGCAGTCGGAGGATGCTTTTGAATCGGAGTGAGCGCTTCGAGCGCTTAATCTGGGTATCAATCGCTCTTTAGATTACCACGCGCTCCGATCAACGGCAGCGCAAACTTCCGATGAATATTGTCCCGGTCCACCGTCGGGTTCTGAGCGCCATCGGTGAGTTCGGGGACCTTTTCTCGGACGTACTCTCGCAGTTCGTCTGTCGACACCGCGCCGTCATCATCCCGATCGGCCGCGTCGCCGGTCAGCGCCTCGACCACCGCCTCGGTGAACGCGCCGTTCTTCCATTCGGGGGACTCGTAGGAGTACTCGCTGCCACGCGAGGACGACACCACGATCGCGCCGGTACGACGGCGCAGATCGCGGTAGATGAAGCGGTCGCGCTCCAACAGCCACGGGCGGGGCTCCGCCGGCTCCGCGGTGCTCGCCGTGATGAAGCCCCGCGGCAAGGCACGTGCCTTCATGCCACGGGCGCCCTTCCCCGTCGGCGCCAGCGAGGCGCGCTTCGGCGACTCGCCCGACTGACAGGTGTCCATCAGGAACAGCTTGTTGCGCGCCGGGATCCCGTCCAGGAGGGCCTCGATCTCGTCGAAGTTGACCGCGGTGTTCTCTAGGTCGTCCAGGTCGGCGTCGTGGGTCAGGTAGTAGTAGGTCGGCGGCTCCGAACGGTCGTACATCCCGTGGCCGGCCACGAACAGCACCACGGTGTCGCGCGGCTCGGTCTGGGCGAGCCACTTCCTGGTCTCGCGAATGCTCTCTCGGGTGACCTTCTCGTCGACGACCGGTCGCATGTGCACCTCGTCATACTGCTCGCCGGCGTTCTCGAGCACCGACTTCATGTCCGCGACATCCGTGGCCGCGTACTTCAGGTCCATCGAGTCGTCGGCGTAGTCCGACACGCCAAAGCCGACGAAGTACAGGTCACCCTTTTTCGGGTCGGCGTACTCGAGCACCCGCGACGCCCGCAGCGACTCCTGACCTCGCGTGCTCAACGCGCTGACCTCGATCTTGTTGGCGCCGTCGGTAAGCGGAACCTCGTGGCGTATCTGGACGCGCTTTTTCTCGCCGTCGACCGGTTTGCCGTACCCCTCGAATAAAGGGACGTTGTCGACGTAGATCTGGTAATTCTTCAGGCCCCTGGTGTCGCGGAACTCGAAGATCACTTCCGCGAGACCCGGCTCGTCATCTAGCTTTCGGGCCCGCAGAATCCGCGCGTCGGGCAGGTCGGCCTCAGCGGCGAGGTCTTTCTCGGTGAGCCCGGCCTTCGCGACACGACGCCGCCACTCCTCTTCGTAGTGTGCGATGAGCTCCGGGGTGCCCATGCCCATGCGTTTCAGGATGATGTCGGGCCGGTTGTTCTTCAGGGCGAGCTGATCGATGCCGAATGTGCGAAGGCCCTGGACGGCGTGTACGAGGCCGGCACCGTTCGGCGAGGCGTCGAAGTAGCCGTCATCGGTGTAGACAAGCCACTCTTCGGCGGTCGACAGAAGGTTCAGGTGGGCGTTGCTCTCCAGATCGAGCATACGCACAGTTCCGTCTGTGGCCCCGAGAGCGAACCGACCGCCGTCTCTGCTGAACAACATCGACTTGACGGAGCCGTGGCCGCTCAGGGTGCGAGTCATTTGCTCCGCTTCGATGTCCCAATATTTGACGACGCTGCCCCCTAAGACCAGATGCTTTCCGCCTGGGCTAAAGGTCAGTGACGAAACCCAACCGTCGTCACCTCCGAGCCAATGAGCACCCAGACACTCGCCGCTGGCGACGTCCCAGAGACGGACGGGCGCGCTGCTGCCTTGACTGAGCGAGGCGAGCACCTTGCCATCGGGACCAAAGGCCACCGAAGCCACGGTGCCGATATGATCGGTCAGGTTGTGCAAGAGCGTACCGCTTTGTGCGTCCCATAGCCGTATGGTCCCGTCCCTGCCTGCAGATGCGACAGTCTTTCCGTCAGAACTGAACGCCACAGACATAATCCAGCCGGCGTGGCCCGAGAGCGCGTGCAGCACCTTGCCAGTATCGGCAGCCCATATCTTGACCTGTCCGTCCTGGCCACCCGAGACGAGCGTCTGGCCGTCTGGGCCGAACGCGATGGACATCACCGCACCGTCATGGGTGTCCAGTTTGTGCAACATCCGCGACTTGTCGACGTCCCAGACGACGACCTGCCCGGAGCCGGTCGCTGATGCGAGCAGAGATCCGTCCGCACTGAAGGCGATCGACATGATCGACTCCCAGGGGTCGGGCTCGCCCAGTCGACGCAGCTCGCTGCCAGTGCTTAAATCCCAGAGGCGAACCACGCCGTCTCCGCCGCCGGTGGCCAGCGTCTTGCCGTCGCCGCGAAACGCAACAGACTTGGCATCGTAGGCTCCGCCAGCCAGCTCGCGCTCGATTTGCGCCCCCTGAACGTTCCAGAGCCGAAGCCGACCGGAGTCAGCCCCCAACGCCAGCGTCTCGCCGCGAGGGCCAAAGACACCTGCGCTCGTGTCTGGATACTCGTACTCGCCATCTCGCATATAGCCCTCCAGGTTCTGCAGCGGTCGGCCCGAGGCGACCTCCCAGGTCTGGACGCTGCTCACGCATGACGCGGCGAGCTTTTGTCCGTCGCGGCTAAGCGTCAACCATTCGACACCGTATTTGGCACATGTGGGCGAGGATAGGGTGCGGAGCTCCTCGCCACTTTCGACAGCCCAGAGCTTGACCGAACCTTTGACGTCGGCAGCCAACGCCTTGCCGTCGGGGGTAAAGGACACGGACGCGTTGCTAACCGCACCGGTCTCGATGGCGCGCAGCCGCCGGCCGCTGGCGATATCCCACAATTTCACGACCGCATCCGAGCCGCCGGTAGCCAGCATCGCTCCGTCGGGGCTGATGTCCACAGACGACACACTCAGCTCATCGGCTTCGATGGTTCGGAGCAGCTCTGCCGTGCCCGCGTCCCACAACTTGACTTCGCCGTTTTTATATCCCGCAGCTAAGACGTCACCGTCGCGGTTAAACGCGACCGACGACGCCCCGAGCCTCTCGTCGCCGAGTTGTTCGAGTTCGGTCCCGCTCGATACGTCCCAGAGCCGAACACTGCCATCGTGACTGCTCGACGCCAGCGTCTGCCCGTCGGGGCTGAACACCACAGCGGTGACCGCACCAGCGTGACCATCGAGCGTGCGAAGCTCATGACCGCTCTCCAAGTGCCACAATTTGATGGTCTGATCATCGCTGGCCGAAGCGATCGTCCGTGCGTCAGGCGAATAGGCTACAGCGGTCACTTTGCCCGAGTGGCCGCGAGTAAGTCCTGTACGAATCGATGGCGGCGCGATGGGAGATCCGCGATACGCCTCCCCTCGGGCGACCGCCTGGCGGGTCCGCATACTGCTATGGTGGAGCTTTCGGTCGTACCAGACGATCTCGTCGAGTGTTGTCGCTGCCCCTCCGACGATCAGCTTTGCCCCGGACTCGAGCACCGCGTTAGCTGCCAGTCGTCCCGACCAAGCCTTCCGGTCATCGACAGCAACCACCGCGTGGCCACCCTCGCCCCGCCAGCTAAGCGACAAGAGCTGCCATCGGTCGGCGATCTCGACTCCGGTGTCGACCCGCTGGCCCGCGATCGTCACTGCCAGCGAATCACCGTACTCCAGCACGAGCCCCGCCGGCTGCTCCTCGCTGGTGTACGCCAGAAAACGCCCGTTCGGCGCCTTCACCCACATCGACACGGTGAACGCGTACTTGTCGAACTCGTTCATTCCGCCGAGCACGATACTGTGCTCGTCATCGAAACGGGTGGCGCCGTCCGAGTCCCCCTCGATCGCCCAATCGACGCGCCGGTCGCCATCGCCCTCGAGCCGCCAGTAGGCCACCGGCTCGTCGGAGAGGACCTCCCGGACGTAGGCCGGCAACTCGCCGGCGTCGTCGACTCGCGGCTCGAACGGCTGCACGCCGCCTTGGCCACGCGCAGTCGGGACGCCTCCAGATGACTCGCCCGGCGGCGGGGAGGCACATACGGCGAGCAGGCTCCCCAAGAAAAGTACGAAACAAGCCGCGAGTGTGGAACGCGTCGCCATGAGGGCATCCGGGTAAGGGGTCGTTCAAACGCTCAGTGTAGCACCGCCGACCCATACGAGCTACGCGTACATAACGACAGCATTCGAGCCAGCGGGAGGGCTGGCAGCGGCTCCGCGATCAACAAATCGACGGGCCAGTCGTGTGTTTAGCACCGTTCATCGCCTCTCCATCGTCCTCGCCGGCCGAAAACCCATGTTGTCCGGTCCTCGAAAATCAGCCGGGTATCCGCTTCGCTCGGCCGCTCGCGTGTCGAGGTCGTCGTTCGCATTTGCGGGGCCACGCCGCACACGGAGCGAACCGGACGAAGGGCCCACCGGATCGGTCACGTCGCCCTCGGGATAAGCGCCGTACCAGTCATTGGTCCACTCCCAGACGCCGCCGAATACATTGGAGAGGCCCCAGGCGTTAGGTTGCTCCCCGGCC
The DNA here is from genome assembly GCA_051747295.1 of Myxococcota bacterium. Taxonomy (GTDB): domain Bacteria; phylum Myxococcota_A; class Bradymonadia; order Bradymonadales; family Bradymonadaceae; genus JBNJFZ01. The sequence continues at coordinate 31,256 of JBNJFZ010000028.1, read as the reverse complement.
GAATCCTCGAGCGTCTCCCAGCCCCCACCGCGCTCGACCATTACATCCAGCTCGGCATAGCGCGGCCCGGGACTGCCAGCGCGGGCGGCGTACTCCCACTCCGCCTCTGTGGGCAGTCGGTAGCCCTCGCAGCTCAGCCCCTTGAATTTCACCGTCTCGCACGTGAAGTCCTCGTCACACGGCTCGCCGTATTCGTGTCCTCCCTCGGGCAGACAGACCCCGCCGATCTCGCCGGAGCACCCACCGAGCTCGTAGCACGTCTCCAACCCCTGTTTCTCGGACAGTTTATTGAGGTAGGCCACCGCGTCGTACCAGCTGAGCATGTTCGCCATCTTCCGGGGCTCGAACGGCATGTAACTGTCCTCCACCCACCGGGGTTCTCCGACGACGGCCGCCCACTCTCTCCAGGTAACCTCGGTCTTCTTGAGCCAGAACGGCCGGCTGATCGTCACCTCGTGGAGCTGCTCGTCTCGTTCGTGGCCGCGCTCCCACGCCGGCGATCCCATCGTAAAAGTACCAGCCGGAATCGCGGCGTAACCATCCGGTGTCTCCTTCGGCGCGCAGCCCTCCGAGCTCGCCACCCAGTCACCCGGGCAGCTTTTGGGATCACCGACGCACTGAAGTTGCTTCGACGACCAGCCCTGTCCGGGCCAGCAACAGTGGAAACCGTCCGAGGCCCGGGTTTGGCCGCCCAGACACTCCGGCTCGAAGGCGCAGTCGGCACCTATGCGGACCGCATCCTTCGGACAGGTCGTCGGCTCGCCCAGGCACGTGCGCTTCTTCGACGACCAGGCCTGCCCGGGCCAGCAACAGTGCCCCTGGGTGTACTGATTGTTGATCTGGCCGGGCCCGCATTCGTTCGATGTGAGCTCTTCGAGCTCGTCTACGTTCGACCCGCTCGACCCGGTCGGCTCGACCTCCCGGTCACTCACGCCGGACTCGCCGGACACAGCCGACTCTTTCGCCTCCACTGTCTGCTCGGCGCCCTCGGTCTCGTGGTTTGCGCCCCGGTCGGAGTCCTTGCAGCCGATGAATAGCGAGACCCAGCACAAGGCGGCCAGCAGGATTGTTCGACAAGCGATGTCCATTGCTTTCGTCATTGGTCTCCCGAGGGCTCTACAATGGTGCGCGCCGGACGAAAGCCCAAGTCCTCGAGTCCATGGATGGTGTAAATGCTGTTTCGAGTGGCAATCGAACACGATCCGCCATCCCAATCACAGCCACGAATGACCCGCGATCCGCCACTGGAGGGGCCTATCGGGTCTGTGACCTCAATCGCCGGGAGGTCCTCGGGCCCGTCGCGGTCATAAACCCACTCGGAGACGTTGCCGACCACGTCGTAGAGCCCCAGGGCGTTGGGCTCTTTCTGGCCCACTGGTTTCGGAGCACGGTCTGTGTTGCCCTCGTGCCAGGCGATGTCGTCGATCTCACCATAAACTTTACCGGATGTCCCCGCCCGCGCCGCATACTCCCATTCGGCCTCGGTCGGCAGTCGATATCCCCGACAACTCAGGCCCTCGAAACGCAGCCGTCTGCACCTGAAGTCGTCACCCGGCTCACCCGAGCAGTCCCCGAGCTCATAGCAGGCGTCGAGCCCCTCCTTCTCGGAGAGCTTGTTGAGGTAGACGAGCACCTCGAACCAGTTGACCTCTTCGACAGGGCAGTGGGCACCGCACTCGCTGGCTTCAGACGGGCTGTAGCCCATCAATTCCTGCCACTCTCCCTGCGTGACCTCCGTGCGCCGGAGCAGGAACGGGCGACTTATCGTGACCACGCGCCGCGACTCCTCATCGCCACCTCCCGATCTCGGCCAGCCCATCGTGAAGGTGCCTGCCGGGATCTCGGCGTAGCCCAGGAGCTTCTTCGAGACACATTCTCCACCCAGGACGCGCGCCTCGGCGGGGCAGTTCGACGGGATGCCGACGCATTTGTCCTTGATGTCCGACCAGTTCTTACCCGGCCAGCAGCAGTACACGCCGCCGACGGCCACCTTGCCTGTGGCGCAGTCAGCTGGCTCACACGAATCCTTGGCGGCGGAAAGGCTTAAATCGCCCGGGCAGCTCGCCTCGCCGACGCACGTCTCACCGTTGAACGCTTGGCCCGGCCAGCAGCAATGGCCGTGGGTGTCGCGGTTCTTTACCTGCCCTGGCTCACATCCAAGCGGCACGCACTCTCGCTTCTTCGAGTCCCACTGCTGGTCCATGCCGCACTTCGGAGAGCCCACACACTGGCCTGCCTCGGCCCTTAATTGCCCTTCGCAGCACCCCTCGCCGTCGTCCCTGGCAATCGCAGTGTCGGGACACGTCTTCCAGGACTCTTCGCCGGCTACAGGATTGTTCACCACGGCTTCAGGCCCGAGCGACCGCGCGGCCCGAAAGCCCATTCCCTCCATATGCTTGTACTGATGGACCGAATAGCGACTGGTCGCGCGGCAACCACGCCCCGAACTGCGGTAGCCACAGCCCTTACCCCTCGTGTAAACGGGCTGACCTTCGCCGGTATACGCGGGGTCGGTGGCCGGCCCGCCGCCCCACTTTGCCGATTCTCCGTCGTTCGTCATCTCGGGCAGGTTGCCGTGCATATCGTAGACGCCCCAGGCGTTGGGCTGCTTCTGACCCACCGGGTGCGGCAAGCCCTCGGAGTTCGCGCTGTACCAGGCCACGGCGTCCAGATCAGCAGGCATCGCCTCGCCGCCGGCCCTGGCCGCGTACTCCCATTCGGCCTCGGTCGGCAGCCTGTACCCCTGGCAGGAGAGCCCCTTGAAGCGAAGCGAGTCACACCCGAACGAGGTGTCGCATCCGTCCACCTCGTAGCACGCTTCGAGTCCGTCGCGCTCCGAGAGCTTATTGAGGTAGACGATCGCGTCGAACCACCGCACGGAGTCGACCGGGCAGTCGTCTCCGCAGTCGTGGTAGATAGAGGGGTTTTCCTCCATCAACTCGAGCCACTCGCCCTGAGTGACCTCGGTTTTCTTGAGCAAGAATGGCCGGCTGATGGTGACCGCATGCCACGACTCGTTATAGCCGCGCTCGTCGTCCCACGGCGGAGAGCCCGCCAGGAAGCTGCCCGCCGGTATCGCGGCATAGCCCTCGACCTGACAACTCTTCGACTGACAGATCTTCGAGTTGCTCAAGGCCTCTCTCGCATCGAACTCGGGCGCGTTTTCGGCGTTCTTCGGCGCTGTGGCGTTCCCCTTAGCCGTCTCGCTCAGCGGCTGATCGACGGGCTTGTCGACAGTCTCCTCAGGACTCCGGTCCACCGAGCCGGCGTCGGCTGCGCCAGATGATCCTGGAGGTGCAGACCGCGCGAGATCATCGCAGCCGGACCCTCCAGCCAGGGAGATAACGGTGAGCGCGGCGGCCGCGGCTAACAGTGAACGCCTGGCTCGTGCGCCTCGCGTCAGGGTCGTCGGGCGTGTCATGGGGCGGCCTTGCGTGTGATGAACATCAGTGACCCTCTAGGTAACGCGCGAGAGTTCGAAAGGATCAGCGAAACTTCGTTCCCGCAGTAGTCTTCATCACTGTCAGAATCGAGATTGAATGCCTTTTCGTCGTCCCAGGCTTTCTTGTACAGCTCGGCAGTCCGTTCTCAATCTCTGGGGACGCCTCTGCCTTATTCGTGCAGGTTACGGAGCTGATCACAACCGAATTCGTCGCCGTCGTCACATGCTTTTTTGTAGAGTTCGGCGGCGCGGGCCTTGTCCTCATCCACGCCTTTGCCGAGGTAGTACAGATGGCCGAGAGTGCTGCATCCGGCCGCGAAGCCCTCATCGCAGAGGTCCTCGAAGATTTCAGCCGCACGCTTGAAGTCCTGAGTGAAGCCATCGCCTTGGATATGCATAACGCCCAGGTTGAAGCAGGCACCAAATTTGCCAGCATCGCAGGCCTTCTCGAAGAGCTCGGCGGCGCGCGCGTAGTCGCGCGAGACGCCGGCACCCGAATAATAGCGGAGACCGAGCCCTTCACAGCCCCTGGGGCTTCCGTGCTCGCAGGCTCGCCGGTACAGAGAGACGGCTTTGACTTTGTTCTGCGGCAGCCCTGCGAGGCCGGCGCAGCCCCAGGCTTCCACGTCGGTGCAAGACTTGGTGTAAAGCTCGAGCGATCGCCTGTTATCCTTGGTGAGCCCGCCCAAACTCTTTTGCATCATATAACCCAGTTGCGCGCAGGCCCGCAGCCCCTCCTCGCCCATCTGGCAGGCCTTCTCGTAGAGCTCGGCCGCCTTCGCCATGTCTCGCTTTCCGCCGCGCCCGTAGCGGGCATCGTGGGCGAGCTCGATGCAGTAGGCCGCGCTCGCGCACGTCACCGGAAGTGCGAACTTTCGATGAATATTGTCGCGATCGACGGTCGGATGCTGGCGGTCGTTCGTCAGCTTCGGGACCTCCTTACGCACGTAGTCGCGAAGCTCGTCGGTCGACACCTGGCCGTCCTGGTCGGCGTCGGCCTCGGGCGTCGTGAGCGCCTGGGCGATGGCCTCGGTGAACGCGCCGTTCTGATAGTCGTCGTGCTCGTAGGAGTACTCGCTGCCGAGCGAGGACGAGATGACGATGGCGCCGGTGCGGCGGCGGAGGTCGCGGTAGATGAACCGGTCGCGCTCGAGCAGGTACTCGCGGGGCGCTGACTGCTCGGTGCTCGCCGCGATGAACCCTCGCGGCATCGCCCGTGCTTTCAGGACTCGCTCGCCCTCGCCCGCTGCGCTCACTGCCACAGCCTCGGTCGACTCGCCCGACTGACAGGTATCCATCAGGAAGAGCTTGTTTCGGGCCGGGATGCCGTCCAGGAGCGACTCGATGAGGTCGAAGTCGGCGGCAGTGCTCGCCAGGTCGTCGAGCTTCGCGCCGTGGGTCAGGTAGTAGTAGACGGGCGGGTCTGACCGGTCGTACATGCCGTGGCCCGCCACGAAGAGCACCACCGTATCCCGAGGCTTCGACCCGTCGAGAAAGTCCTTTGCGGCCTCGATAGTCGCGACGGTGACGTCTTTATCGACGAATGTCTTAGTGTGGACCTTCCCGAACGCCTCACGCGATCCCTCGAGCAGCGCCGCCAGGTCCTCGACGTCGTCATCGGCGTATTCGAGGTCCGTGATTTTGTCGCTCTCGTAATCCGATACGCCGAAGCCGACGAAGTACAGGTCACTCGTATTCGGTTCCTCATACTGGAGAAAACGAGAGGCCCTCATCGACTCCTGGCCGCGCGTGCTCAGCGCGCTGACCTCGATCTTGTTGGTACCGTCGGTCAGCGGGACCTCGTGGCGTATCTGGACGCGCTTTTTCTCGCCGTCGACCGGTTTGCCGTACCCCTCGAAGAGCGGCACGTTGTCGACGTAGATCTGGTAGTTCTTCAGGCCCCTGGTGTCGCGAAACTCGAAGATGAGCTCGGCGTGGCCGGGCTTCTCGTCTAGTTTACGGGCGCGCAAGATCCGCGCGCCCGGAAGGTCGGCCTCAGCGGCGAGGTCTCCTTCGGTGAGCCCGGCCTTCGCGACACGACGCCGCCACTCCTCTTTGTAGTGTTCGATGAGCTCCGGTGTGCCCGTGCCCATGCGTTTCAGGATGATGTCGGGCCGGTTGTTCTTCAGGGCGAGCTGGTCGATGCCGAATGTGCGCAATCCCTGGACGGCGTGTACGAGGCCCGCGCCATTTGGTGAGGCGTCGAAGTAGCCGTCGTCGGTGTAAATGAGCCATTCCTCGCCGTCGGAAACCAGACTCAGGTGCGTACCATCGTCCAGGTTCCACCATTTGATCGTGCCGTCTTCGCTACTGGAGACAAGGCTCTCGCCGTCGGGGCGGAAGGCAATGGAGGTCACTGAAGTTCTGTGTCCGCTCAAAGTCTCGAGCGCCTCTCCGCGTTCGACATCCCACAGCTTTACCTGCGCGCCCGCATGGTCCGAAGCGAGCGTGCGCCCGTCGGGGCTGAAGGCGACTTGACTGCCCGGGCATGCACCTCCGCGGCGACAGGCAGCAACGAGCTGACGGCCAAGCACGTCGTCGCTGTGCCCGCCCAAGGTCTTGAGTTTCTTGCCGGTCGCGACGTCCCACAACTTGATGGTCCCGACCACACTACTCGAGGCGAGCGTCCCGCCGTTGGGATCGAACGCGATAGACGTGACGTCATAGCTATGTCCGCTCAAGGTCTTGAGCTTCTTGCCGCTTTCGACGTTCCACAGCGTGATGACTTCGTCCCCCTCCATCAGTGGGCTGTGCTCTTCCATCCTGCAGCTCGAAGCAAGTGTCCTGCCGTCGGGGCTGAACTGGATGGCATTTACCCAACCGCAGAGAGTATCACGCAGGATCTTTTGCCTCTTGCCGCTTGCAATGTCCCATAGCTTGATTCCGCCGCCAGCCATGCCCCAGGCAACCGTATGTCCGTCGGGACCGAAGGCAACCGAGGGATAAAATGATACACCTCCGTCAGCCAAAGTCTGGATTTCCCTGCCACTTGCGATGTCCCACAATTTGATACTGCCATCTTCGCTCGCAGACACGAGCATACGGCCGTTGGGGCTGAAGGCGATGGACTCGACGCTGTCACTATGCCCGCTCAAGGTCCGGAACGCCTTGCCGCTTGCGAGATCCCACAGCTTGATGGTCCCGTCCATTCTGCCCACGGCGAGCGCTTGACCGTCGGGCTGAAGTGCGACGCTCATGACACCGACACCATGCCCGCCCAGGGCCCTGATTTTTCGCCCACTTTCGACATCCCAGAGCCTGATGGTTTTGTCGTTGCTGCCCGAGGCGAGCGTCCGCCCGTCCGGGCTGTAGGCGACGGACGACACCGAATCGCTGTGCCCGGTCATCGTCTGGATTTCGCGGCCACTCCTGACATCCCAAATCCTGATGGCTTTGTCGTTGCTGCCCGAGGCAACCGCGCGTCCGTCTGGGCTGTAGGCGATGGAAGTGACGTAGTGCCCGCCGAATTCGTAAATTCCAGTTCCCGGCGAAATCTTGAGCTCTTTGCCGCTTTCGACGTCCCAGAGGTTGATCCAGCCGCCCCAGGAGCCCGAGGCGAGCGTGCGCCCGTCCGGGCTAAACTTGATGTCGGTGATAGCGGCAGTTCCCGAGTAGCTTTGCAGGGTGGTGAGTTCCCTACCACTTTCGACGTCCCACAGCTTGACCTTCGCACTCCCTGCTTTCGGAGGAGGATCATTTACATTTGAAGAGGGGAAGTCCCTGCTACCTGAGGCCAGCATGCGCCCATTGGGACTGAAAGCGATGGAGGTAACTACATAGCTGTGTCCACTCAAGGTCTGGAGCTCCTTACCACTTTCGACGTCCCACACCTTGACCGTGCTATCCGTGCTGCCCGAGGCGAGCGTCCGCCCATCAGGGCTAAAGGTTATGGAGTTAACGGGCCCATCATGCCCACTCAACGTCTCGATCTCAGTTCCGCTTTCGACGTCCCACAGCTTGATCGTGCTGTCTGCGCCACTCGACACGAGCGTGCGCCCGTGGGGGCTGAAAGCGACCGACAGCACGTGGTCGCTGTGGCCGCTCATTTTCCTAATTTCTCGACCGCCTTCCAGGTCCCACAGCTTGATGGTCTTGTCCCCGGTCACCGAGGCGAGCATGCGGCCGTCGGGGCTTGAGGCGACGGAGGTCACCCCGTATCTGTGCCCCGGTGCAGGCAACACCCGCGCATCGGGCCCGCGCGAAACTGATCGCGCCTCGAGCCTCCCCCGCGCCACGCCGACGTGCGACAGCATCCGGCTGTGGTGCAGCGCGCTGTCGTGCCACACGACTTCGTCGACCACAGCGTCGCCCTTGCCGAGCACGAGTTGCCCGCTCTTAGGCACCATGCCGCCCGCCGCCACTTCGCCCCGCCATGCCTCCATCCCATCGACCGCCACCACCGTGCGGCCATCCTCGCCGTCCCAGCTCACCGACAGCAGATGCCACTGCTCGTCGAGCTTCACCTCTGTCTCGACCCGCTCGCCCAGGATCGTCACCCCGAGGCTCTCCCCATGCTCCAAGACGAGTCCCGCTGGCTGCTCCTCGCTCGTGTACGCCAAGAAACGCCCTTTCGGCGCCTTCACCCACATCGACACAGTGAACGCGTACTTGTCGAACTCGTTCATCCCTCCGAGCACGATACTGTGCTCCTCGTCGAAGCGTGTCGCGCCGTTCGGGTCGCCCTCAATCGCCCCCTCGACGTGCCGGTCGCCATCACCCTCGAGCCGCCAGTAGGCGACCGGCTCGTCCGAGAGGACTTCCCGGACGTAGGGCGAGGCATCGTCGAGCCCCGTCGGATCGAGAGGTTCTTCGGTCGGACTCTTCGTGCTGCACGCGGCGAGCAAGCTCGCCAGAAGAAGCACAAAACAGGCCGCAAGCGTGACACGCGTCGTCATGAGGGCATCCGGGGTTGGGGGCGTTCCCCGCAGTGTAGCACCGTCACTCGGCACAAACTACGCGCATAAAGCGACAGCATCCGAGCCATATGGTGTCATCACCATCATTTCAGCATGACACCGTTCTCGGGCGCTGCTACCTTGAGGCGACCTTTCAGGATTTTTCCACCATGCTCGCACGCGAAACCCTGCGCCGACTCCGACGGTCGAACGCAACCGTCATCGTCATCCTCGCAGCGCTTCTCTGGAGCCATACGGCTACGGGCAACGTCCGAGCACGCCCATCTCTCACCGCAGAGCTCGGGGCACCAGACGCCGACAAAACGCCCCTGACGATCGACCGTGAAACGCTGACTTTCCTGGTGACCGCGGCGTCAACCAGCGTGCTCTACGTCATTCCATCTTTCGCGGTCTCGGCCGGGCCCACGTTTCGCGTCACCCCGGAGTTCCATGCAGGAGGCCGCGTCGACCTATCGGCGATCTGGCCTGCGATCGGCGGCCCGACGCTTGCGTTCGATTATTTTCCGGGGCTGGAGACCGACGACCCGCGTGCTTTCCAGGTCGGCCTGTTCTGGTGGGTCGGGTTCTGACGAAGCTGCCTGAGATGCGGCTGTGAGTGAGCACGAGTTCGGCAACCTGGACGCGGCACTCCCTTAGCTCCTCTGCGCGGACCAAAAGTTCCCAGATATTCC
>JBNJFZ010000028.1:0-22127 GCA_051747295.1 Myxococcota bacterium | reverse complement strand
GCGCGCGCGACTTTCCCGTCGCTATTTGAGCAACTTTGGTGTAGAGAGAAGAACAAGCCCAACGAATCAAGAACAATTTTGATCTTTTTAGGGTCTCATGCGCTTCGACCTGGTGCTCCGTTAAGCGAACTGCCGTCGGGTCATACGATGAGCGTAGCTAAAAACCTGGCCTCGATGAGGATAGAATGACAAACAGTCGCACGAGTGTACTGATATTGGTCGCCTTGCTCACCCTGCCTCTCGCGGTCTCGACAGGTTGCGGGAACAAGCAGCAGAAGAAGGACGAGGAGGTCGCCAAAGAGAAGCCAGACCCGGATGCGTGGCGCTCGCGAGTCGTCGCCCTCGACGTCGAAGGCGTCTCGTTTTCGTGGGACGGCATCAAATCATCCACGTGGAACGGCTCCGGGGTTCTTGTAGCCCCCGGCATCATGGTGACGAACGCCCATGTCGCCTCACGCGCCACCAAGATCACCGGCCGAACCGACGACGGCGAGGTACTGCAGTTCACGCGCATCCTCGCCTTCGACTCCAGCGAGGACCTCGCGGTCGTCGCGACCGACGGGAGCGAGGACATCGAAGACATCGGCATGATGGCACGCCCCGGTGACCCGCTCGCCCTGCGCGAGCGCGAGATCTCGGCGGCCGGCTACACCGGCGGTGAGAATATCGGCGAGATCAGCCTCTATCGCGGGCGAATCACGACGGTCACCGAGCTCCAGGGCGACTCCGAGCGCATCCTCCACGACGCCCAGATCTCGTTTGGAGCAAGTGGTGGACCGCTCTTCAATGCCGACAAGACCGAAATCATCGGGATCAATCACGCCGGATCGCACCTCTATCGCTATTCGGCGGCCATTCCGTCCTGGACGGCGAATGAATTGGTCGAGACCGCCAAGGGCCGCAAGGGCGTCCCCATTGAGAACTTCGTCGACGCGGGCATCGACGAGCTCCCGCTCGAGACCGTCCACTCCCAAAAAGTCTGCCTCGAGCCCGGACAGATGCACGCATTCCCAATCGATGCGGGCGCGAACGATGATGTCGTCTTCGCGATGCAAACCACGAGCTCGGACCCTATTATGCTCGCCCTCACGCAGGAGGGACAGCTCGTCTCCCGCGAGCTTTTCAACAGCGGCGCATTCCGTGCGCTCACCTCGCCGTCAGCCAAGCCCTACAGCGTTTTGATCGGCAATCACCCCGAGGTGTCATCGTCGACTCAGTGCACGCAATTCGTTGCGGCGCGTATCAACTGGAACGACCGCATCACCGAATAACAGGTCCGGCCACCAATCGTTTGGGACACATAGATTATTGAGGAGAAGACGATGAACTTCAGCAAAACTATCAAGAAGATCTTGGCCGGCTCGGGCACTCTCGCACTGGCTCTGACAGTCGCGGTGGCGGACGCGGGCGCTCAGGATGCCCCCGACGCCGAAAACCTCGACATGAACGGGATGACAGTCGTCGGCGTCACACCGCTGAACGGCGCGGGCCGTAACGCCCGAGAGGCCCAGAGCCTCTCGTTCTCGATGGCGCGTGAAAACAAGGATCTGAAGCTCGACGAGACCCACCTCGGCAAAATGGGTGACGAAGGCGAAGGCCTCGGGTTCGCCGGAACATCCGACAGGAAAGACATCCTCGCCCTGCGCGTCGGAGACGCACTCGCCGTTGGGATATTACAGCCATGGAAGGGGACGGTCAGAAAGCAGCTCCAGGCCGCCATTCCCGCGCTCGGCCTCGAGGATGAAACCGAGAAGATGCTCATGTCGGCCGTCGAATCGCAGATCGCGAGCGTGACGCTGTTCTACAATATCGTCAATTCGCTCGAGGAAAGCAGCGACGAGAGCCAGCGCACCATCGGATACGTTGCTTCGGGCGCCTGGGCGCGCCTCGCCAAGATGTCCGCCGACAACGGCTACGCATTCCCCGGAAGCCACATCTACGGCCACTCTCTGGCCGAAATGCTCGACAAGGATGCCATCTACGGCGGCTCGGACCGTCAGCTCGCCGAAGCACTTCGCAAGATCGCGAAGGGCCTCGAAGAGGCAGTAGACGAGGCCCTCGTCGCCGAGGGGTACCAGCAAACGCTGCTGCTCCGCGCCGACGAAGAAACCGGCGCTGGCGCTGATGAGGCCTCCGAGGATGACACATCCGAGAATCAGGACTGATGGCTGATGGCGCAACGCGCTGACAATCAAGCAGAGACAGATGCGACCGGCGGGCGAGGGCCTGCCGGTCGCGTCGATCACCCTCCCCCGCTACAACTCATCAAAACACGCGATTGGGTCGGTTTTCTCGTCGTGGTTATCGCCGTCTTCGCCGGCCTCGGCTGGGCGACGTTTGGCGAAGTTCGAACGGTAATCGCAGCCACCGGAGTCATCGGCGCAGATGGGGAAACCGGACGCATCGAGCTCGAGGAAGAAGGGGTCATCGTCGAGCTCCCCGTCGAAGCGGGCGAACACGTCGAGCGTGGCCAGAAAGTCGCGGACATACGCATTCCGGCGCTCGACCAGAAGATCGAGCGCAAGCGTGCGCGGCAAGACGAACTCCACGAGCAAATCGAACGCATCACACGCGAGATCGAGCGCCGAAAGCGCCTCGGTGTCGACGACTCTGCACTCACGCGTCCGCGCGAAGAACGCGACAAGCGCGAGACGCTCTACGACGAAGTCGTCAATGAAGCCGATCAGCTCGAAGACTCACGCGAATACCGGACCGCCGTGCGGTCCCCATACGACGGTGTCGTGGTCGACATTTCCCTGCGTGAGGAGATGCCCTTTCGGGCCGACGACGTCTTGATGGTCATCGGCCCGGCGCCCGATGCCGAGCAACGCACTGTGGCGTTCGTCCCGCAACGCCGCGGCCGACCGCAGGCTGGACAACGCGCCCTCGTACTGCCCTCCGAGATGGTACCCACCGAGCACGGCTACATCCGAGCGGAGGTCGAATACGTGTCCTCCTCGCCTCAATCGCGCTCGCAACTGGAGCGATATCCGCTGGGACAGCGCCGCATCGACGCCCTCCTGGCAGATGGAGACCCGTATCTGGTCCGGCTGACCCTCGTGACTGACGAGTCGACGCATTCGGGCCTGTCTTGGACACTGGGCGCGGGGCCGGACAAGCCCGTTCCCCCCAATAGTATATGCGCGGTCCAGATCATCTCCGACACGCTGACCCCGCTCGAGTTGGCTTTCCCCACGCTGCGAGACTAGCCCGCAGGAGCCGCCATTCCCGATCCGCCAGACAGGCAGCACATAGGGCACTCGTGGGCCTTAGCAGCGATAAGCCAGCGACCAGTCCCGGCCGCATTCATCGTTGTGCTCGGCATCGCAGGTATGGTGCCGATGCTCGTCGCCCCCTCGTTCTTGCAGGTCTTCATCGATGAGGTGCTCATCGCCGGACACGAAGACTGGGCCTTCTGGCTGGTCGCCGGCCTCGCCGGCCTCGCCGTGTTGGGTTGGCTGACGGTGCGGCTGAGCCTACGCGTCCGACGGCGGTGGCTCGTGGCGACGAAATCGGTGTTGTACGAGAGGGGACTGGACTGGCTGTTCGGCCACGCAGGCGCCAGAGCCGCGTCCGGAGCCGGCCAGGTGGCTGCGCTGGACCGACTCCTCGACCAGGCCGAGGCCTTGCCGGAATCGCAACTCGACGCACTGATCGACGGCTGCACCCTGTCGCTTCTCATCCTCCTACTCGCGCTGTACAGCCTCCCACTTGCCGCGCTCGTCGTCGTACTCTTCTTCGCGGTCGGGGTCTTCGAGCAGATTCGATTCGGGCTGTCGATCGAAGATGACGTGCGAGAAGCAGCTGCGGAAACCGCGCGGCAGTTTGCTCTCTATACCGAGGGCTCCGACCACGCGATGCCGCTAGTCGGGCGCATGCGCGCTCGACGCTGGGCCCACGCTCGCGCCGCCGAAGATGCACTCGTCCAGCAATATGAGTCATACGAGCATACGACGGCGTCTGTCCGTGTCTTTGTCGCCGGCGCGTTGCACGCCGTCTCGCTCGGAGCCGGCGGCTGGCTGGTGATGGACGGAGCGCTCTCCCTGGGAGCGCTCATCGCGTTCCAGGCGATCCTGGCGCTCGCGCTGGAGCGCGCTGCGAGCCTCAACGGCAACCTTCTGAGCATTCGAAACTGCATCGAAGACCTGTCTGAGGACATCCCGGTACGCGTACTGGCCGGTAACTCGAGCACGCATGATGACGCGCCGAATATCCAGCAAGGGGACACGAACCACATCGAGTTCATCGACTTTGCGAGCTCCCGAGATGACGGTCACATCCACCTGACCGTCCCCGCCTCGACCGCGATTGTCCTCGAGGCGAACGTCGGCCTGGGAGCCGAGATCTTCGCCCGGGAGGCGTGCGGCGAGTTGGCGACGAACGGAATCGTGCGCCACGGGGGTGAGACGGCGCCGAAGCTCGTGCTCGTAAGCCCCGGCGACGCGATGCTCGAGCAGACCGTCGGGGAGGCTCTCGACCCGAACGCCTCGACCGATGAAGCTTCTCTCGCGAGACAGCTTGTCGACGTTGGAGTCGCAGCCGACGGCGACGAAGCAGCCCTCGCGCTCGTGAACCGTCCTCCGTCCAGTCTATCGGAATCCCAGCGATGTAAGCTGTCGATTGCGCGGGCCGCGAACCAGAACGCGGACATCGTATTCGTCGAGCGTGTCGCCGATCGGCTGAGCCCAGCAGATATCGAATCTACCCGGCGCCACCTGACCGCTCGAGGCCAATCGGTCGTCTTCATCACCGACAGGCCGTCACAATATCCGGCTGATCTGAGCCGCATTCGCTTCGACGATTGCGTCCGGACCGAGGGTGCCGAAGAGGATACCGCGTCGAGCGAGGAGGAGGCATGAGCACCCGTCCTCAGAACGACGCACCCCGGTTTCGCCACGCGCTCCGCTCGCACGTAACCCATCCTCGACCCCGCATCGCGGCCATCCAGGCGCTCGTCGCCCAGATATGCGACGAATTTGGCGTGGATCCGCCGGTGTCCGGCCGGTCCGGCATCGATGTCCTCGGCGTTGTGGCCACGCAGCTCGAATCCGTCGGCTTCCTCGTTCGACGCGTGTCGACCGCACGCAGAGACGTCCAATCGGCGCACGGCGTGCTCGTCGGCATCCGCAAGGAGAGCGGCATGCCCTGTGCCCTGGTTCAGGACCGCTCGGGCGCCTCCGTTTCGCTCGACCCGAACGCCATCCCGACGCGTCAGGTACCCGCAGATTTCGACCCACCCGAGCTCGAAGACACCTACCTGGAGGCCTGGCCGCCCTCGTCCTCCGATTCCCGGTCGGCGCCATCGGTCGGTTCTCTGCTGCGCGACGTCATCGCTCGTGGCTTTCGTCGAGAATCCGTCCGGTCTCTGCTGTTGGCGGCGGCCGGCGGGGGCCTGACGACTGCCTTACCCATTATCACCGGCATCCTCGTCGAGTCCGTCATTCCGGAGGCGAACACCTCCGCTCTGATGATGTGGTCGATCGCCTTGCTGCTGTTCGCGATTGCTGGCGGTGTCTTCTCCTGGCTTTGGATGCGGAGCAGCACGCGCTTCGACAGCGTGGCCAACCTGCGGGTCCAGTGGGCGCTAGCCGGACGCATGCCGCGAACCGACGACACAGGGCGCTCCGACAGATTCCACCACGCATCACTGATCGACCTGGCAGGCCGCTCGCTCGGCGAACTCGTATATTCGGCGACTCGACTGATCGCCCTGTTGCTTACGAGCGCCATCGTCTTCGTGGTTCTGCTCTCCTATGATCTGGGTCTCGCGTCGAGAGTCGCGCTGGTCCCCGGTTTCGCAATCGTCCTTCTCGCAGCGTGGCAATACTCGCGCGAGCGGCGCGAGCTCGATCGCTCCGACGACCTCGAGGTCGACTGTCAGGCGAGCCTGCACGCAATGCTGGTCAACCGCGATTCCTATCTGCGCGCCGGTCTTTCCAACGCGCTCGCCGATACGGCCATCACCCGCCGCGGTCTCACGGAAACCGCCCGTCAGCGCGCTCGGGGGCGGCAAGGCATCCGTGACGCGGCCCTCGCGGTACGCGAGCCAATCGCGATTTTACTGCTGCTGGTCTCGGCATATGGACTTATCGTAGCCGGAGACGGCGTGGGCAACGGGGCATTCGTCGCGTTCTCGGCGGCGTTCCTGGTACTCGCAGCCAGCGGTGGCGAATTGGTCGACGAAGTCATGAAGGCCAGCCACAGCCTGAGGCGTCTACTGCGGGCGAACGACGCCCTGCGCGAGCGGCCACAGTCGAGCTCGCCTGCACCCTTGCAGCTACCCGATAGCCTGACCCTCGAGAGACTCGCCGTCCGCCCCGCGCGCTCGGCCCCGATAATCGCCAGCCGGCTCGACCTGTCGGTGAACCCGGGTGAGGTGGTCGTGATCTTCGCTCCGATTGCCGGTGGAAAAACCGCTCTCGTGGACACGATCGTCGGTCGGACACCCAGCGCATCTGGAAGGATAGGCCTGGGAGAGGTCGATACTGATACGCTGGACGCCGAGATTATTCGTGACGTGGTGGCGGTGCTCCCCGAGGAGGTCCGCTGCGAGGGTACCGTACACGCGTGCCTCGGGGCTGAGCTTACGCAGGACGAGGCGCGTGAGGTCGTCGAAGCACTCGGACTCCACAGTTGGCTGGAAAGCCTGTCAGACGGCCTGCAGACTCCGCTCGGCGAGGAGCTTCTGGCCCCTACGAGCGTCGTCGCGCGCCGCCTCGGGTTGGGTCGCGCGCTCACCCGAGATGTCAGATTACGGATCTTGGACGACCCGTTTCGATGCGTTCCGGAGACGTCACACGACTGGCTGGCCGACACGTTACGCCAGGACGAGGCTGCCTGCCTTCTTACGACGTCCGACGCCGATGTCGCGGCGCGATTCGAGAGAGTCTTTCACCTCGCGAATGGCTCGCTTCGCCAACGGAACGCGAACGAATGAGCCGGCGCTACTTTCGAAACGACACTCCGAGCATCTTGCCTGGCTGACAGTCGATGTCTTTCTTCCACTGACGAACAATGGACTTTGGGTCGATCTCGGCGTCATAGCTGAGTTCTTCGACCGCAAACCCACTCAAGGCCGCCGCGGGCGACCGGAGCGGCAATGCCACGCGCTCCCTCGGAAACAACGCGCCCTGTGACTGCTCGCCCACAAAGAGCATGATCGGATGCTGCGTCTCGTTCGAGAACTTCACGAGGCATGCTTCGCCCTGCGAGTCCCCCGTGAAGCCGAACCCCTGCCCATCGTCCTCGACCTCGACCGGCTTACGAGCATCTGCCCCCGCATTCAGCACGTAGGCCGGAAGCTCGCCAGCGGACTCCTCCCCCTCGAGCACGTGCGTCGGCTCCTCCGTCGATGACTGAGATGTCGCCTGCTCGGCCGAATCATCGGGTTTTTCTCGAGATGAAGAGCCCGAACAGGCGACCATCGACGCCACCGTCGCGATCAGGAGTCCAGAGCGCAAAAGGGTCGGCCACTTGTAGTCCATCGTATTTCACCCGCAACCCGTATCGGAGCTTCTGCTCCGTCAACCTGGGCGGATACCGGAGCTTGCACGCTCGCAAGGTACAGGATCCGCCCAGCCGGTTGAAGGCAAATCGATGCTCAACTCGAGAGTCGCTCGATCCGAAGCTCGGCACGAGCCCGCTCAGCCCGTGCTTCGGCCCGCTCTCGCTCGATGCCGTCGATCCGCCGCTGAATTGCACTGCGCTCCTCGGGGTGCGCGATCTCCATGCGGCGTTCCAGCATCGCCAGGGCACGCTCTGCGTCGCGTAAAACCAGCGACGTACGCCCGAGTTCGGCCTTCGACTCTGCCAGGCGCTCGAGTCGTTCGTCCTCGCTCAACTGGCGCGGCTCAGAGGCATGCTCGATGAGCGCCTCGTAGGAGCTCCACGGTAATGAGTCCTCCTGGGCTCCGGCGAGCGACGGTACCGACATGATGAGGGCGAATACGATCAAGATCAGATTTTTCATCTCAAACCTCCTCGAGTTTCGTTGAATCTATTCAAACGAACCGCAGCGAAAAAAGATCCGAAATAGTTCAGCCGTCGCGAATAATCAAAGAAACACCTTGTATCCACCAAAATACACGGCGTATACTTGGAAACCTCTATTTTTCAGGCTAAAAATGATAAACTCCGGGATTCGAATGCTGGGAAAATGCGGACTTGTGACACTGGCTATCTGCGTTCTGGCAGCCTGCGCGTCACCGCAATCAGCGGAAAACGCCACGGAGACGAACGAAGCCGAAGCAGCGACCCGGTCGGCGGGCTCCCGCGGTCCGGGTAAGACACTCCGAGCGGTCGAGCCCAGCGACAATAAACACGCGCTGCTGATAGCCATCGGTGACTATCCCGTCTCCTCGGGCTGGTCCGATATCAACTCGAAGAACGACCTACCGCTCCTGCGAGCCGCGCTGCAGCGCCAGGGGTTCCCAAAATCGCAGACCGTGGAGTTGGTCGACGCGGAGGCCGACGCGGCCGGCATCCATAAGGCCATGGACGCCTTGCTGGAGCGAGTCGAACCGGGTGATGTCGTCGCAATCCATTACTCCGGCCACGGCCACCAGATCACCGACGACGACTCGCCGGCCGAGGAAATCGACGGCTACGACGAGGTGTTGGTTGCCCACGGCGCCCCGCTCGATCCTCCGAAGGGCTATAAAGGCGAAAAACACGTTCGTGACGACGATATCGGCGTATTTCTCGGGAAACTTCGCAAGGAACTCGGTGAGAGTGGGCATGTGCTCGTCTCCATCGATGCGTGCCACTCCGGCTCCGGCACGCGCAGCGAACTGAAGGCGCGAGGCACCCCGACCGGGCCCATCGGCGATCCGGCGGCTGTCGAGGAAACAAAGCAAGAGGTCGAAGGCGGTGGCATGTTCGAGGCGGCCCGTAGCCGCGGAAACGACGCCGCGATCGCGCCGCTCGTCGTCATGTCGGCGGCGCGCGACGACCAACTCGCCATGGAGGTCCAGACCGACGACGGCACCCCCGTCGGCTCGCTGACTTACGCGCTGACGACCGCACTGTCACAGACCAGCCAGCAGGTCTCCTATGCGGCGCTCTTCAACGAGGTCGAGCGCCTGCTGACCTCGAAGGTCGAGGGACAACGCCCCCAACTCGAGGGCGACCGCAACGCGCTGGTCTTCAGCGG
This sequence comes from Myxococcota bacterium, assembly GCA_051747295.1. GTDB lineage: Bacteria > Myxococcota_A > Bradymonadia > Bradymonadales > Bradymonadaceae > JBNJFZ01. The sequence continues at coordinate 12,976 of JBNJFZ010000028.1, read as the reverse complement.
CCAGACTGTCCAGCTACCCGACTACTACACAGTCGAAGCTGTCGAAGACGGTGAAGTCATCGTCGAGGCCGGCGAGCTGGTCGGACTCCGACCGGGCACCCAACTGGCCTTCTACCCGCCGGATGTACGTCTGAACGACGAGACGAAGCCGCTCGCCCGCGGAAAAGTTTCCGCCGCAGGGCCGACCTGGGCGACCGTTCCTCTGGAGGACGACGCCCCCGATCTCTCCAAGAGCTGGGTCGTCGTCGAGGCCTACGGATTCGGCGACATGCGCATCCGCGTGGCGATCGACCCGTCGATCGATAAAGCTGACGGACTCGAAGCATTTCTCGACGAGACCACGTTCCTCACCCACGTGGCTATGGGGGCCGAGCTGACATTCTTCGCCAACGACGACGGCACGGTCGAGCTCAACACCGCCGACGACCGCCTGACGGTCGCCGGCCCATTCGACCCCACCGACAGCTTCAACGAACAACTCCGAGAGGACGCCAGCGGATACGCGCGACGCAAGCTGCTCACGGACCTGACGCTCACCGACCCGGAAGTCGACGTCGCCCTCGAAGTCGTACCGATCCAGCACAAAATGCGTGCCGGCCGCTGCAAAGTGCTCGAAGAACTCCCGCGGGGCGACTTCGTCGACGCCGGCGGGCGCGTCATCATGCCAGTGGGCAGCGCGTACCGGGTCCGTATGCAAAACCGAAGTAAGGTGCCAGCATATGTCACGTTGCTCGGCATCTCGGCCGACGGCAGCGTCGCCCAGATCTACCCGGCTGCCAGCGCGGGTCGCGAGCACAACCGCATCCAGCCGAACCGCAAGAGCTTCGACTTTGACGCGTGCATCACCGCGTCACCCCCGGTCGGCATCGACCGCTTCAAGATCATCGCCACACGAGAGCCCGTAAACTTCGGCTCCGTCGTTCGGTCCGGCGGACAGTCGACCCGTGGAGGGGATGCCTCACCACTCGAAATGTTGCTGAGCGATCGCTTCCTCGCGACATCCGGCGACGAAGATGACCAGAAGAGCCTGAAAACGCGCGGCATCCAGAGCACCGTCGTTGCCCCCAGGGCCGGCAGCACGGCCACCGTGTCCGTCGAGGTCGTCGACAAATGAGATTCTCCGTATTGCTCGTGGCTGCAGCCCTACTCGCTGCATGTTCGACGACGGCAAAAAAGAGTGTTCCCCAGGCCGCTCCATCCGGCGAACTTCGCGGCGCCTATGCCGAGGAATTACGCTACGACCGCCCCGACCTGATCTGGACGGCCCCGGCGAACGATGCTGTCGGGCAGGCGCGACCGCCCCACCCCGGCGCGGTCGTCTCTCTCAACAACTCGACCGTCGCGCTGGGTCAACTGCCCAACGCGGGCTCCCTGACGGTCGAGCTGAGTGTACGGAACCCACGCGGAACCATCTGGGCCGCGTCCGGCGACCTCCCGGTCACAATGGCATACGACACGTCTCTGGAGGTTTCGGTTGGAGATCAGCAGCTCTCGACCGACATCGAGCTCTCCGACGATGACTGGCATCATATTTCGCTGACTCGTACGCCCGACGGCGCGATCTTCGTCCTCGTCGATGGCCGCCGAGAGTGGCGCGCATCGAGCCTCGCGGGTGCCCTCGGCGCGGTGCCGCACGCGCTCGGCGACCCGAATTCCAGCGGTCAGCTCTACGCCGCAGCCATCTACGGGCGCGCACTCCGCGAGGCGCGGCTCCGCTCCCACGCACTGGTCTTCTCCGGGGAGCGCGTCGCCACACCTCGCGACCTCCCGGTCGAGTTGGTCATCGACACCGGCCTCAAGCTTGGCTCGAACTTCTGGTTCGGCCCTCATGGCCAATATCTGCTGACCGCCGAATCCGGCAGTGAATACAGCGACATGATCCTCTACGACCTCGAGCGAGGTCACGAAGTCCAGCGGTTTCCCCTCCATCAAAATATGGGCTACCCGCTCGCCGCGATCGGCCCTGGCCACCGCCTCCTCGCCTCGCCCACCGCGCTATACGACATGCACACGGGCGCCCTCGCTGTCGATCTTCCGATCCGTGACGACGTCGGCGGCGGCTGGAGCGACCGTTACGCGCTGTCCTTTTCATCCGACGGCCGGCGCCTCTATTTCGCAACGAGTGGCGGCCGCGTCGAGACCTGGGAGACGACCGGCACGTTCTTCGGCGTCCTCCCGGAGACGCCCGATCTCGCCGACACGTCGTTACCGACCAATATGGCGCTCGACGCACACGACAAAACCGCCGCCATCACGCTGCGAGACAAGTCAGTGCTGTTGCGAAGCCTCGACGATGGTCGCGAGCTCTCCCGCTGGCACTGGCATGATCTGGAGCCGACCACTGTGGCCTTCCTGGACGATGGCCGCGTGTTCACCGCCGCGAGCACCGTGCTCGGCCAACCCAAAACCTTCGAGATGGCGATCTGGAAGCCTGGCACGCGGGCACCTGTGACCTCAGCTCGCGGCACGCGCGCCGAAATTCCAGCGCAGTTGTGGTCTCTGTACGCCCAGCATGACCGCTGGGAGCGTTTCTTCGGCCGCTTTCACACCATCGACCAGGATTCCGCGATCTCGATCGACACGCAGACCGGCGAGTACTGGTACATGCCCGGCGACTTCGCCAAAACACGCGGACACACGATCGGAGGCTGTCTCGGAGGCCCGAACCCCGACCGCGCAATGTTCGTGACCGCATCCCGGGAGATCCTGTGGCTCGACTACGCGCAGCTTCGCGTCCGGCAATACGACGCCACGACCCAATTCGACGCCAAACTCCCGACGCGCTCCGCAGCAGTCGAGTGCAACACAAAGAGGAGCCTCGCTCAGTGGCCATGGAGATTTGGGCTGTGGGTGATCGATGACCAATCGCGCTTCCAGCGCACGGGCGTGCAGTCCGCGTTTACCATCTCGGCCGACGCGACGCGCTATGCCTGGATCGAAGACGGGACCATCCACATCCAGGACACTGCTCGCCCCGACGAAGACCTCGCCGAATTGGACGCCCCCGACGACATGGAGCACTCGTCTCTCGGACACACCCTCGCAGTCGACCCGGCTCGCGACCGACTCACGTACATGGCCGGACGCACACTCCGAACCATCGACTTCAACGGACGGGTCGTTTCCTCTCGCGAACACGCCGTCGATGCCTACGGGAACTTCGCCTACTCCCCAAACGGCCGCTACCTCGTCTCGAGCCGCAGCTACGGCATCGTCATGCAAGACGGCGCGAAGGACGGCGAGTCACCACACGGCACGCTAAACAATGTGTATGTCGAAGACGTCGAAACCGGCGCGCGCAGGCACTTCGAACGGCCAGTTCGTCACACGAAGGGCAACAGCTTGTCCAAGTCGATCACGGACATCGCCGTCGCTGACGACGGACGCGTGCTCACCCACGAAGCCGGCGGCACCGTTCGCCTCTGGTCGGTCGACGAGGGCTGGGTGCGCGACCTCGGGGAGCATTTCGGCGCAACACGCGAGGTGCTGCTCGATCCAAGCCGCGCCATCGGCATGACCATCACCGCGCAAAACGGCATCCGAACCTGGAAGCTCGACACCGGCGACTGGCTCCACCTCGAACTCGCACACGATACCTACTTTCTGTACGACCAGCACTCCAACTTCGCCACGTCTCCGTCCGGCATTCAGTACATCCACGCCGTCCGGGGGCTCGAGACCTTCTCGAGCGACCAGATCGCCCCCTGGTTGAACCGCCCCGACCGACTCCTGGCCGATTTCGGCACCGGAGACGAAAAGTACATCGCCCACATGACCTCCTCCCACAAAAGACGCATCGCCAAATTGTCGGGAGACACCTCATTCGAAGATGCTCTCTCGAGCGCACCCCTGATCGACCTGCAGGTCATCGACCAGCAACCGGCGCGCGCCGAACTCGAGTTCAGCGTAATCGGCTCACGCTCGCTCTCCGATTTACAGGTCTGGGTCGACGGCGTGCCCGTACACACCAGTCAACTGGACTCCACAACCGACCGTGCACGCGTGACCGTCGCGTTGACCGAGGGCAAGAACCTGGTCGAAGCCATGGCCCGCGACGGGCGCGGCGTGGCTTCCTTGCGGGTCTCGAGAACGCTCGAGGGGACAAAGTTGGCGAGCCCGAGCTTCTTCTACGTCGGCCTCGGCGTCTCCACCTACGAGGACCCGGCCTGGGACGACCTGGACTACGCGGCCACGGACGCCGAGGACCTCGCCACCCACTTCTCGCAAGACCAGTACGGCCTCCTCTTTGACGAGGTCAATATTCTCACGCTCACCGAGGCCGAGGTGCGCCTCGAGGCACTCGAGAAGGTCGAGGCGTTCCTGGCTCCCGCCGAGCCCGAGGACACCGTCGTCGTCTTCATCGCTGGGCACGGCATGTACGACCTCAGCCAGGACGAACCGACCTACTACTACTGCCCGGGTGATGTGGAGCAGGCGAACGTATCGAATCGAGGCATTCCGTTCTCGCGACTGGAGGCGCTCGTCGACAGCACCGCCGCCCGAAAAAAACTGATGCTCATCGACACCTGCAACTCCGGCGAATACGACGCCTCGCAGCCCGTCGCCGTCGCGGGAAAGGCCGGCGCCCGCGGCATCACACCTCGCGCATCCCGTGGATTCGAAACCGTCTACGACGAGAGCGTGCTCGACACGATTGAGCCGTGGACCTTCGAACGGGATCGATTTCTCTACCGAAGCCTCGAGCGACGCACCGGCACCGTCGTTTTTTCAGCCTCGCGGGGCCGCGAGATGAGCTACGAGGACAATGAATGGGAAAACGGAGCCTTCACCGAGGTCCTGCTGGCTGCGCTTCAGTCACAGAATGTCGACCAGAACGGCGACGGATGGGCGAGCGTGCGCGAGTTAGATGCCGCAATCCCCCCGGTGGTCTCACGGCTGACCGGAAACCTCCAACACCCCACGATCGACCGCGACAATATCCGCGCAAATATTCGCTTGCCAATATCGAAACCAGCGCCACGTCAGTAGAGAAGAATCGGAATGTCCACGCCCAGCCCGATACCGGCGCGCCAGACATCGAGCGGCTCACCATCGGGCCCCCGTCGCAAGTCGAGACTGTACGAACCGTGCAGCTCGAGCAGGAACGGGCTATTCCCCAGCCCCAGAAACAGATTGAGCCCGGGCGCAAACAGCTGCGGGACGCTCAGACTCGCCGAGTCGAGCTGCGCCCCGCTAAGTTGCAGCGAAGCCGCCGAGCCGAAATCGATTACTTGCACCAGAGCTCCGACCGTCCACTTACTGCCCAGCGGAACCGAACCAGTGATGCCTACGGGAATCTGAGCGCCCGCGTACAAGGCCCGCTCGCCATCGGGCACGAATTCGAGCCCTCCACCCAACCCGAACATCGCCGAAACCCCCAGTATCCGCTCGCGTCGGCGACGCCCCCAGCTTCCCTGCAGCTCTGCCGAGCCGGCCACCAAGGCCCTCACTTCTTCGGGCGACTCAGCCGTCGCGATACCGGACAAAAGATGACTCACCGCGACGAATTTTCCGGCCTCACCGCGCGCCCGAGTCATCCAACCCGATGCCACCAGCAGTGACATGCCCTTGTCGAAGTCGCCCATCCGAAACGCGGTACCCGCTTGCACCACGTCGACAAGTCGCTGAGATGCAATCTCGCTCTCCGGCGATCCCGCGGCGGCGTGGTCGAGCACGACGTCGAGCATCCGGAGCCAGGCGCTCGTCAAGTCTCGTATCGCGGCTGCGCGAGCGGCCTCGTCCGGTGCCTCGACCGCCCCCTTGCTATACCGGTAGATGTCCGAAGCCGGATCGTAGGCGACGCGCGCGAACGCGATCACCGGCTTGGCCTGCTCCACGACACGTTTGGCGAGGGTCGCTAGATCGTTCGCGCGCTCGCTCTCGAACGCATCGAGCGCGTGGGCCAACCTCGCCGCCGGAGGTAGGCCACGAGATCTGGGAGCACTTTGCGCCCCCGTCTTCGCGGCCTCACCCGAGGTGTCTCCGACGGCGGAACCGCTGGCGGTCTCATCCGACTGCACGGTTTGCTTCTCACGACGGAGGAAGAGCCTAAGTCGCTGCGCCTGCTCGTGAATTTTCGGTGCCGGACAGAGGTCGTTCGCACCGTCGGCGAGCGTGTCGCGTAGGCGTTCGATGCTTTCCTCCAGTGTGGCCTTACGTCGGTAGCGCCCGGTGTCGTCGCCTACCGTCGCTGCCACGAGTCGGACCAGCTGACCGCTCATCTCCGCCGCCTCGGGCGTTAGACCCAGTCCGCTCTGGCAGGCGTCGGTTTGAAAGGCCGCATCGAGCACGACCGCCGTCGCGTCGTCGACGGGCGCGGCCGCACTCATCGCGCGCTCCAACCCGATCGCAGTCCCCAGCCCGCACATCAGACCATCGCGCCCCTCGAACGCCTCGCCATCGGCGAGAACGGCGAGCAGAGGCACCGGCAGTCGCTGAAGGTCGTGGTGTAGCGACCGCTGCAGCGTAGCCAGGCCCGTATCCGAGTTGCCAACCCCGTCCATGATGCTGCACGTGGCGGGAAACGCCCGCCGAAGTGCCGACTCACCGTCACCCTCACACAGCGTCGCCCTGAGCCGGCCAATAGCAAAACGCAACAACTCTTCTTCGGTTCGCTCAGCGATAAACTGGTAGAGCCCACGCAGCGCGAGGTCCTGCAGGCCCGCGAACTCGGCAGCGCCCGGCAGGACACCTCTCGACCCCGGCTCACGACCGGGAAGATCGGGAAGATCGCTCAACTTCGGGACGTCCTTTCGGTGCTTTTCGACGAGGTCGACGGCTTTTTGTAGCTTGTCGGCGTGTGCCGCTGCCGCCTGGTTGCAAGTCTCGACGTATTTGGCAAGCGCGGGCAATTCGGCGAGCGCCGTGAGTACCGCGTCGGCTTCCTGCTCGAGCGAAAGTGGGCCGGGCTCGACCTGCGTGACCTCTTGAATCGACCGGGTCTGCGCCGCGGCAGTCTCCGGGAGACAAAACACAAGGGCGACCAGCAGACAATAAATCGTATCGGTAAAGATCCGCCTCACAATCACCCACTCATCCTCAGAACATGATTCGACGCAATGGAGCCAAACGCACATTGACACCCACGCCACGCCGCAAATAAACTCACCAGACTTGCGACTTAGATACAATAGAAAAATGGGAGTTCGCTTGCTTGGCTCGCTGTGGAAGTTGCGTTCTGCCTGTTCGGCATTACTCGTTCTGACCTATCTCTTCATAGGTGCGCCGCCGAGCGTGGCCGTCGCCCAGGAAGCGAGCGGCTCGGAGGACGAGCAACAGCGCGGTGGGTCACGCGGCATCACCACCACACCGATCGACACCTCGGAGGAGTCCTCGGACGACGCCACCGACGACGGTGAACAACCGACCAGGGACGAGGCCGCTGGCGACGAAGCTGACGCCTCAAACTCCCCCGGTGATGGCGAGCAGGCACCGCCTCCAGCAGCGCAGTCGCAGTCGGTGGCAGCGACCGCCGAGGCGAACCTCGCGGCGCCGCCTGAAGGCGAAGACGTGTACGAATCGCAGGAGTGGAAGCCGCCGCGCAAGCCGCGCTTCGCCGAGTTTGGATGCCCCGTCGAAGTTCGGCCCGCCAGCGCCTACGTGGTCTGCGTCGACACGCATCACGGGCGCGTCATCCACACCGAGATATTTCCCCGAGGCCGCCGCATCCTGCCGCCCAATACGCCCGTCATCGTACGCATCTACCACAGCGAAAACTACCTCGTGCGCGTCAAGAACCGGGGGCAGCTCGGCACCTACGTCCCCGGCGTCGACACCAGCGGCTTCGAACCCGAGGAGCAAGGGGCCCGCGGCGGGGGACTCGCCCGTATGATCGTCACCACGCACACCGTGCCGCCGCAACTCCCCGGCGAAGCTGGCATCGAGATCGAGGTGCGCGACGTCGAGTCCGGCGACACCGCCGATACCTACCTGGTCCAGTATATCGTCGAGAAAACGTACGTCGGCGCGCTACGCGTCGGCGTCGGCGCCGTCTTCTCGGGCGCTCGCGACGGCAACTACGAGATCCGCACCGTCCCGGGCAGTAGCCAGCCCGAGATCACCGCGACCGACCCCGGCTTTGCCACCATGGAGCTCGTGCTCGGCTACGCCGCGTTTCTCGAGTCGGACGGACGACCTGCGCGGGGCTGTCGTACACAGCCTATTTGCCTGGCACCCTATTTCGGCATCGGCCTGCTCAGCACCACGCCGGATGAAGACCTGCGCTTTCTGTCGTCGCTCTACCTCGGCCTCGAGATCGAACCGGTCCGCAACTTCTCGATCGCCGTCGCCGGTGTCGGCCGCCGATCTACGCGGCTGCGAAACGGCTTCGAAGTCGGCAGCCCGGTCGACTCGGCCGCCAGCATCGACGACGTCACGACCAGCGCGTACACCCTGGGTGCCGCGGTGACGCTCAGCATCTCCCCACAATTCTTCAAGATCGCGGCCTCCGAGTCCGCCTCGACCGCACTGCCCTTCTAGGTCCATCATGCGATACAAGCTTCACATCATCGCCGCACTCGGCCTGGCTATGCTCTTAAGCGGCTGCGGCGACGCCAATTCACCGGTCAGCGAACCCGATTGCTCGCAGGCCAGCCGCGGCGACGCCCGCGTCACCGGCCGCGCAAGCATTACCAGCCCGACGGCGAGGCCGGCGCGCGAAAACCTGGTCATCGCCGGAACCGCCTCGCACAAGGACGGCCTCGCTATCCGCTCGATTCGCGTCGGTGATACGACCGCGGAACAGACCGACGAGGCGTTTAACTTCAGCGACTGGATCGCCGAAGTGCCACTTGAGAGCCTGCTCGCCCGGGAAAATCGAGATGAAGATGGGGTGGTGGACCTGGACGTCGCGGCGTTCGACGCGTGTGGACGCAGATACGTCATCGACCGCCTCAGCGTCGAGGTGGCCCCCGCTCCCGAGGCCCCGAGCGTGACCAGCCTCGACGTGACTGTCTCCTACCCGTCTGCAGCGTCCTACATCCCGGCGACTCGCGCGGTGGCGGCCGTCTTGTCGGTGAAGGCAAACGCCGAGGCTGCGGGTTCGACGGTCGAGGTGACCACAACACACGGGCGATTCAGCTCCACCGGTGACATCACCGCGCAGGTGCCTCTGGTCGCAACGGGCAACGAGACCGCTGTCGGGCTCGTCGACCTGACCGCCGAGACGGCGGGGACCGCCACGATTTCCGCCCGGGCTGGCAACGTACTGACGACGAATTCGGTCAATATCGTCGGTACACCGGTCCTGGCGCCGTCGGCCGCCGAACTCGCGCCGGGCAGCTCCCTGCGCGTCGAAATCCTCACCGGCGGCGGGACCCTCGCCAGCACCTCACCGTGCTCGGTGGAGCTCGACGGCGGCGTCGAGGTAAGCTCGGGCGATCGGGATCTGAGCGCCGGCGACGCGCCGGTCGACACGAATTCGAATGGGGCCCCCGACTTCATGGTAGCGGTCGACGCCGCGGCCGAGTCGGGCGACCGCGCTCGCGTCGTGTGTGAAGACGTGTACGGGCAGCAGGGAGTCGGCCTCTACGACGTGACGAGCCCCTGAAGCTGGCTTTTACTCCTCCACGCGAAGCACATCGATGCGCTGTACCTGGCCATCGTGTACGTACACGACCGTGTCGTCCTGTCCGTCGCACGCTCCGGCGTAGACCACTGAGCCATCGGGCGCGGTCGCCTTCTCGACGAGCTGCGGACAACGAGCCTCGAGATTCTCCTGACTCGCGTCCTCGGGCGGCATCAACGAGATGATATCGACTGAGACAGCCTCGTATTTTGGTTCAAACGTGCTGTTGAGACGAATGCGACTGAGGGTCTTGATGCGCGCGGCACCGCCGGACGACTGACAGTAGGTCACTCCGTACTGCGTGCCGGTCGACTTCGCCTCGTCGGCCCCGGGAACCATGCCGGCTTTCTCGTACCCATCCGGGCACGTCCCGAGCGGTTCCGACAGATCCGTCTCCGGCAGGTTCTCGCCTGCAATCAGCGGCGTGGCGGCTCTACGTTCGACCTGTCGTACCTCCGCCGTAGTCGCCTCTCGCCCGAGCACCTCGCCGAGCAGCGCCGCGAGCGCCTCGTGCTCATCATAGGCATCTAGCGACTCGCCGACCTCCTGTTGCCACGCGTCGAGGGCGTCCTTTTCGGACGGCGGCAGGTTCCCCTTCAGGAACTCGGCGAACGCGAAGAGCGACTGATTTGCGGCGAGTGCTTGCTCCACGTTCGGGGGAAGCCCTTCGCCGGCTGCTTTGACGGCGTCCTCATGCTCGTCCATCGCGTCGCCGGGCTCGAATAGATAGAACTCGGCACAGGAGCGCAGGTTGCTGGCGATAAATGAATTGGCGCCGTAGCGCCGCTCCACGTCGTCGAGCCAGGCGATAGCCGACTCAAACTGCCGCTTCGCCCGACGCTTCGCCTCGGCACCGCGCGCCTTCGGCTCGCCCATGAGCGAGTCGCCGGGGGCGATATCGTCCTTGAGCGCGGTATGCGTCGGCAGAATCGGCGCGCATCGAACATGATCGACGAGCGGGCTCGAGGACACCGTGAGGAAGTAATCGCGCCACGGCGCGTGCGGAATCGCCGCCCGCATCAAGACCATGGCGCGCAGAAATTTGAACTCCGGCACAGGGACGCGCTGGACGGTCATTGCTTCGTCGGCCCAGGCGACCAACCGCGCGGCAGGGATGAGCAACGCCGTATCGCTCAACGAGAGCGTCAGGCTATTCTGGTAGAGCGCTTCGTACTCGGGAAAGGTCGCAAGGACTTCCTTGAGCGCCTCTCGACGCTCGCCGACATGCTTCTCTGTGGCGCCCGCCTCGTGCTGCAAGAACCTCTCGACAACCTTGTCGTCGGCGAGCTCCCGCGTCGAAAAGCCGGCCGCGTTGACGAAGAACGCCGCGCGCACGTCCGCGAGCACCTCGAGCTGCAGGCTATTATAGCGGGCGATGAAGCTCGCCTCCTCGGTCTTGTCGCCGCCGCATGTCAGGTCGTTCAAGCGGTGACCCAGCTCGTGTCCGGCGATAAACGCCAGGAACGACCGGGGATACTTCTCCTCCACCAGCGTGTCCTCGATAACCTTCTTCGAGAAGAACACAGTCGGCACGGGACCGGGGCAGATCACCGCCGGCGTGGCACCGAGCGCGGACGCCGGCGCGACTCGCAGCTCCGCATCGCGACCCGTCAGCGCGTAGTAGGGCTCATAAACGCGCCGCCAGATCCCCCGAAACTCCGCCATGACGGGGTCGTTCGGGTCGAGTTCCAGCGCGTCCGCGCCGTCCTCGTGCCGTTTGCAGGGCCCCGCATCGTAGCTGGAGCTGCCCGCCCCGCCGCTCTCACACACATGCTTGCGCCACTCCTCGGCCGGATGCGTCGCCGCCACCGCGGCCCCCTCCACTGCGTCCTCAGCGACATCGGCGCCGTCGTCCGGCGTGGGCTTGCACGACACGACGAGGAGCGCGGAACACGCACATATACCAAGCAGGCAGGAGAAAACGTGTCTTCGCTTCATAGCACACTCTTTTCGCTCGTGGGTCATCTGGCGCAGATGCCGGTCGGAACTCCATCGATCAGGACGCAAGGTTACTCAATCGCATGCGTTTGCGGAACAGCCATCGTTCAAGACGCTGCCAGGTGCCCCTTTTCGACTAATGGCGCGCACGCTGCCAGCGTGCACTGCCGCGCCTCAACCAGCACTAGCTGACACACCGGCCCTCCCTGTGCCAGACTAACCTCGAACAAACGATCAGGAAGACGATTTGAGGGGCGACGGGACGAGTTAGCGACCGAGTTTCGTCGCTGAGATCGCTGCTCTCTGCTCTCTTGGGCCCTTGGAGAGCGCGGATACCACCTGCACTTGTGACAAACGTGGAAACGACAGATGCGAATCCAAAACAACCCGAGCCGACTACTCTATCTGCTCGCCGTCGCCAGCACCGTCATCCTCACCAGTTGCTCGGTGCCGCCGGAGGGCTATGAGGCATGCGGCCCTCCCGCCGGGACGTATCGGGTGTCCCTGGAAAACCCAGAGATACCGTCGACGAATTGCGAACAAGCCGTGACGCAGAACCTCAGTCGCTTTCACGACCTTTACCTGACCGCCGACGATGTTCCCTGCCCCGAACGCGGCGAGGACAACCTGTCCCTCTACGTCCAGGTCGAGACGATTTCGGTAGAAAACGAGGGCGAGTGCGACGTCTACATGGAGTTCAACGGGCAAACGGAATCCGACCGCCTCACCTCCGGCCCTGCCACCGCCGAAGTAAAATGCAGCGGCGACGACCTGTACTGCTACCATCGCTTCGACTCGACCTACGAGTATCTCGGCGAGGAACGCCCGTAATGGCGGGGCCCGCGCGCTAGGTCAATCCGTCGTGCGGCCATCCGGAGCTTTGAGCTATTGAGTGCCGGAGAAGGGCAGTGGCGCGCAGGCTGCCAGCCTGCGAGTTCCCGCAGGAGCCCGAGGGCGTCTGCAGAGCTGTAGGACTGTCCTGCCAGGGTCACGGCTCGCGGTATTCGGTGCGCGAGCTTTCTAGCTCGCCCCGCGGCTTTCCAGCCGCGGCTTGCGTGCGACTTGGAGCAGCGCATGCTGCGACCGACCCGTTGCGCGCCTCCGGCGCTCCGGTCGGAGCAAACGTTCATAACTGCTGCGGTCATTTAGTAAACGCTCCACTTGGCCGCAGCACACTTCGACGCAAGCGACTTTGCGACCGCCCCGGCTACTATCGAGGGCCGGCTGCCGAACCCACGTGGCCCGCACGCTGCCAGCGTGCACCGGCGTTTGCAGTAATCTCGAACTGACACGCAGACACTGTCTGTGCCAGAATATGGTCGATCAACGACTCGAAGAAAGACTCATGGGGCTGGAGGTTAGTCAGCGCCCGGTTTGCGCAGCACAGACTGCTGCACGCTCCCGGCGGAACAGAACTGCCCTGCTGTTCCAACCCGCCTCCATTTTTTCTGTTCGAAACGCCTTTCACGAGAG
>JBNJFZ010000027.1:19868-45294 GCA_051747295.1 Myxococcota bacterium | reverse complement strand
AGCGTCAACCTTCTTGACGCCTGCCCCTCACAGGAACGGCAACCCCCCTCCTGAAGCCGATCTGCCCGGTTTGTATGGCTGGCACGCACCTCGCAACGTCTATGGGTGACCGACAACGAACCCTCGACGAAAGGAGGTTACGATGACCATTCGAACCAAAATCGCTGACGCCACCGCCGAAATAGGCAAGGCGGTTCGCCGCCCTGAAGAGCTAGCCGAGCGCTGGAAGGCCGCCGGTGACGACTCACCCACCGCGTGGGTCTTTCCGGTGCTGCTCGCCGCCGCCGCGCTCGGCACCGCGGCGTACGGCATCACCATGAAGATGCACATGGGGGTCGACGGCATGCTCGAAGGGGCGTTCTTCACCCCACTCGCCGCCGGACTCGCCTGGATCGTGTCGTTCCCGGCCCTGTTCATCATCAAGCGCATCCTGGGCTCGGATCTCGATTTCTCCACCACCGCGCTCGCAGCCACCATCACGGTCTCGTTCGGCGCGACCGCGATGCTCGCCAGCGTCCCGATCAACTGGTTTTTCACGCTGGCGCTTCCGTACACGCCTGCCCGACTGCTCGTGAACGCCGCGGTTTTTGGCGGCGTCGGGATCTGCATGGTCGACGTCTTCCTGCGGGTCATGCGCCGCATCGAGCCCGAAAAGACGCAGCTCTTCGCCTGCCTCTGGCTGGGGCTCGTCGTCGTCATCGGCATGGAGCTGTACGCCATCTTCAACGTCTCCAGCTTCTGACGCTCACCGCACGACGAAACCCGCGAATTTGAGACTGTCACGACACATCGAAAGGAGAAAACCATGACTGCTCGAGAAGCCACAATCGGCATGCAAGACCTGACCGACGACTCCGAAGCGCCAACGATGTTCGAGCTCTTGCTCGACGATGGCCGCGAGCTCGACCGGGTCATCCTCGACCCGAAGAACTATCAGAAGACTCTGCGACGGCTCTTGCTCATCTCTGTGCTGGGGCTCGGTGGATTCGCTGCGTTGGTCGGCCTGATCTGGCCCGCGTCGGGACTCCCGGGTGCCGCGAGCGGCGTGCATCCATCGATCTGGGCGCCCGTCGTGCTCATCGGTGCGTTTCTGACGGCGAAGGTCGTCTGCCTGCCGAGCTTCTACTTTTACACGCAGATCGCGGGACTCGACGCCCCGTTTCGGCTCATCGTCGCCCAATCACTGCGCGTACAGGCGCGCAGCTCGGTCGTGCTCCTGGGCGTGACACCATTTTATGCCGCGCTCGCCCTCGCCAGCCACATCGATGTCCTCGGCACCGGCAATACGATGACGCCGGCCATGATCGGCGTCGCGCTACCATTCATCGTTGGGCTGAGCGGTGTCAGTAGCCTCTATCGGAGCTTCCGCCGCATGGTCGACGAATTACCGATCACGAACGAGAGCCGCGTGAAGTTCGTGATGGGGCTCGTGTTGTGCTGGAGCGCCGCGTTCAGCGCGGTCGCACCGGTTGCCCTGTATCGCTACGCCGAGATGTTCGTCTAGCCACCGCTCCATTCACCAGCGTCAACTGAAACGAGGAGGTTATCCATGGGAGTCACCGAGACGATCATCATCTACGGCATCATCGGCGCGACGGTGGCGGCCGCCATCTGGCTGTCGTCCGCAGACGAGAGCTCGCCGCTCGATGCCATCGTCCACGCGGCCCTGTGGCCGTTGTTTGCACCATCGCTGCTCGAGCCGCGAGCGGAGTCAAAACCGAAGCCCGCAAGAGCGCGCCAGAGACCGCATGCCGAGCAACGAGTAAGGAAGGTCGAGGCCGGGCTCCTGGCCGCACTCGAGGAGCTCGACGGGGCGCCGGAAGATGTTTTGCGCCCCGAGTTCAACCGCATCCGCGGCCTGATGGACTCTTTGGACGCCATGGCGGCGCGCCGTGACGACATGCGGAGCATGCTCGCGGAGTCACAATTCGACAGGGGACTCGCCAAGGCCAGGCTGGAGGAGCTCGAGCGGGACCCCGACGCGGACCGGGCACGCCTCGAGAGCGTTCGCAACCGCATCAAGCACATCGATCGGTTGGAGCAGATGCACGAGGCGCTGTCGGCGGATGTCGACCGCACGTTGCTCAAGCTCGAGGAGACGACCTCCCAGATTCGATTGCTGCGATTTGCCGATAGCCCCGCAGAGGAGGTAAGTGATCTGGTCCGTGACATCACCGCAACCGTCGAAGGACTCTCCGAGGGTCTGATGACCCCGGCTTGAAACCCATGACGCCGCTCTACGCCTACAGCCTCATACCGGTCATCTCCGTGTCGCTGCTCGTCTTCTTCACGGCGGCGCTGCGCACGGAGAAGAACTGGGGTCTGGCCGCCTACAGTGGGTTCACGTCCGTCTGGGCGAGCCTGTTGCTGATGACGTATTTTCCCGGCCTGGAGTCGATTGGCAGCCGGGGTGCAGCGGCGGGCGCGCTGGTCGCGGCCTCGTATCTTCACGCGGCGTACGAGCAGACCGAACAGCAACATTTTGCGCTGGTCTGGATCGCGTACCTCGTCGCGGCACTTATCACCGCGGCGGGCGCTGTTTTTCCGGGCCTGCTCTACGACCCGGCGACGCTATCGGCCGGCCCGTTTTTCTGGGAGAGCATGCTCCTGGCGTGCCTCGCCGCGACGATTCCGATGTTCCAGGTGGGGCGCGCATACCTGAAGACCGACTCCAAAAAACAGCGCACCGACCTGCGACTGCTGCTGGGCGCCGGAGTCCTCGGCTACGTCGGTGCATGGGCGAACGCGCTGATGCTCTCTCGCGGACAAGCATTACCCTACGGCATGCTGCTCGTGCTCGGCAGCAACTTGATGCTCGCCCAGGTCGTGCGCCGCAAGCAAAAAGCCGGCGAGCAGCGCCTGCTGGAGCGTAGCCTGACATACGCCGCGGTCGCTGCATTCGTGTCGGCCGGCTTCTTATTCGGCATCTTGACCCTGCTGTCAGACGCCGCGGAACCGTTGCTCACCGAGTATCGTCTGGGAGCGCTATTCTTGCTATTCATGGCGTTGCTCGCCTTCGAACCGGTGCGCCAGCACCTCCAGGAGTTGTTGAGCAGCTCGATCGCTCGAGACCAGGCCCCGGCCCGCGAGATCGCCGAAGAACTCGCGGTCCAGGAGCAGCGCGCCGACCAGGCCGAGCGACTCGCCGAGCTGGGCACGTTCACGAGCGCCATCGCACACGAGGTCAGAAACCCGCTCGGCGTCCTATCGGCGTGCGTGCGCGTCCTCGAACACGACGATGTCGACCAGGAGACGCTCGACGAGATGCGCGCACAGGTCACGCGCGCCGGCGATTTCCTGGATGAACTCCTGGCATACGGACGCCCCCGGGAGCTAGAGCTACGCGACGTGGACATCGACGACGTCATCGAGTTGGCCGCGTCGAGTGCACGGCAGGCGCTCTCGGACGTCGCGCAGCACGTGGACTTCGAGATGGACTTCCCCGACGACTTGCGCCCGATCGAGGGGGACCAGGGTCAACTGGTCGAGGTCTTCGTGGTACTCTTCGAAAACGCCATCCTCGCGCTCGACGACACCGACGATCCGCTCATCAGAGTCGACGTGGATGTCCGCGGCGATGAACTCGAGGTGGTCGTCGCCGACAACGGCCCGGGGATCCCGGACGAGCTCCGCGAGACTCTATTCGAGCCCTTCGTGACGGGTCGAAAGCGCGACGGGCCGAGAACAGGCACGGGGCTCGGCCTCGCGATCGCGCATCGCATGGTCGAGCGCCACGGCGGACAGATTCGCGCCGGGGATGCCGACACGCTCGGGGGCGCCAAATTTGTGGTGACACTGCCGCGATGGCAAAAGGTGCTGGGCCCTGCTGTGCAGGCGAGTCGGGGCGCTTGAGTCGCGATGTGCTGCGTCCTTCCAGGGCGCAGCAACTCAGTGGATAACAAGGAGAAATGTGTGAGCAACGCGAACAAGATTCTACTCGTCGACGACGACCGGGCCTTCCGAAAGGTGTACGGCAAGCTTCTCGACGCTGAAGGCTACGATGTCCTCGAAGCTGACGACCGCCAGAGCGCGCGAGCTGCATTCGAGCAACACGACGTCGACGTGGTGGTGCTGGACCTGATGTTACCGCCCGACGGCAGCGTCAACGCCGGCCTCGAACAGCTCGCCGAGATGCTCGACGAGAAGCCGGGCGCCAAGATCATCGTCGTCTCCGGTGCTGGAGACACCAAGTTCATGGTCGACGCGGTCAAAAAGGGGGCGTTCGACTTCTTGACCAAGCCCGTCGACCCGGACGTGCTGCTCATTGTGGTCGAGCGAGCGCTGACTCGGGTCAAATTGGAGCGCCGCGTCGAAGACCTGCAGGACTCGCTGACACGCTCGCGCCCCGAAGACACCATGATCGGCGATAGCCCGTCGTTCGAGAGCGCCGTGGAGATGGCGCGGCGCGTGGCGAAGTCCGAATTGCCGGTCCTTGTCACCGGCGAGCACGGGACGGGCAAGGAGCTGATGGCCCGGAGCATCCACGACTACAGCCCTCGACACGATGAAGCATTCGTCGCGGTCAACTGCGGGGCGATCCCCGAAAACCTGATGGAGTCGACGCTATTCGGGCACCGCAAGGGCGCGTTTACCGGCGCGCATCAGGACCGGCCGGGCGTCTTTATGGAGGCCTCCGAGGGCACGCTATTCCTCGACGAAATCGGTGACATGCCGGTGCCGATGCAGGTAAAATTGCTGCGCGCCCTGGAGTCCGGCGAGATTCAGCCGGTCGGCGCGGATGCGCCGGTCGACGTCGACGTGCGGATTGTGTCTGCAACCAATCGCGACCTCGAAGCGCTGCAGCAAACCGGCGAGTTTCGGGAGGATTTATTCTGGAGGATCAAGGGCGCACAGATCGAGCTGCCGCCGCTTCGCGAGCGCCCGAGCGACATTCCGCTGCTGGCGCAGCATTTTCTGAACAAAGCCGCGGCGCTCTCGGCCGACGGACAGCCCCGAAAGCTCTCCGACGCAGCCCGATCGGCATTGCTCTCGCATGCCTGGCCCGGAAACCTTCGAGAGCTGCGCCACGAGATGCAACGCGCCACGGTCATGGTCGGAGAGAATCGTCAGATCGAGGCCGACGATCTCTCGTTTTCCGGCGATTCGAACGCCGAGCCCTCGACGATCGACGAAAACGCGCAACTCAAGGACAAGGTCCGCGCCCTCGAGAAGCGCGAGATTCGCGCCGCCCTCGCCCGCCACGACGGAAACCGCACGCGCACGGCCGAGGAGCTGGGGCTGTCGCGGCAGGGCTTGCTCAACAAGATCGACCGTTACGGGCTTTGAGCAGCCTCACTTACCCTTCCACTCGGGGTCGCGCTTGCCGATAAACGCCATGATGCCCTCGGCGGCGTCTTCTGTGAGCGTGTTGATGGTCAGCTCGTTGTGCAGCGAACGCAGCGCCTCTTCGAAAGACATATCCTGCGTCTTGTAGAACGCGCGACGCCCCAGTCGCAGGATGGCCGGCGAGAAGCCAGCGATGCGCTCGGCGAGCTCGTCGACCTTGGCGTCGAGCTCGGCGGCGGGCACCGCGTAATTGACCACGCCCGCCTCCTGCGCTTCCTCCGCGCTGAGTCGGCTACCGGTCAGCATCATCTCCATGGTCTTCTTGCGCCCGACGTTGCGCGCGATGACCGCCATGATCATCATCGGGAACAGCCCGACCTTGATCTCGGGCGTACCGAAGCTCGCGTTGTCCGCGCCGACCGCGATATCGCAGTTGAGCGCGAGGCCGAACCCGCCGCCCAGCGCGTGTCCGTTGACTCGCGCGATGATGGGCTTGGCGCACTTGTTCATCGCCAGCAGCATCTCGGCGAACGCACCGCGGTCCTCGTGCATCGCCAGCGCCCCGTCACCCATCTGCTGGTCCATCAGGTCGCCACCGGCGCAGAAGGCCTTGTCACCCGCACCGGTCAGCACGATGACCGTGACGTCATCATTGTCCGAGAGCTCGTTGAACTGCTCGGTGAGCAGGCGCACGACCTTATTGCTCAAGGCGTTGCGACGGTCGGGCCGATTGATGGTGACCCGCGCGATCTTGTCGTCGATTTCAGTCAAGACTTCTTCACTCATCGGTTCACTCCTAAGACAAATTCGTAACTCCCATATACGATGTAAGTGACTACTAACTTAGTCGTCCGGCGTCAACCCCTACACTCGGTCGACTCTTG
Organism: Myxococcota bacterium; assembly: GCA_051747295.1. Lineage (GTDB taxonomy): Bacteria > Myxococcota_A > Bradymonadia > Bradymonadales > Bradymonadaceae > JBNJFZ01. The sequence continues at coordinate 39,124 of JBNJFZ010000027.1, read as the reverse complement.
CGCGAGGACTGCATCTGGCACACCCTCCTGAGGCGTGCAGATCCAAAAACGACGACGACTGACATGAGCGACGAGATTTCCGAACACTGGTACCGCATCCTGATCCTCGTCGATGAGGCGGACGCGGAGCGTGCCTCCTCCGTCCTGTGGAACCTCGGCGCCGCCGGCGTCGAGGTCCGCGACCGCGAGACCTTTGTCGAGGAAGACGACGCGCCGCCGCTGCCCGAGGGGACCGCCGAGCTGTCCACGTTCTTCAGCGCAGACGCCCCGGTAGAGCCAGACACCCTCTTTGCGCGCGTTGAAGAAGCGATGACAGCCGAGGGCATCGGCATCGAGACCGGCGACGCGTACGAATTCACCGACACGAGCTGGAAGACCGGCTGGAAGGACTATTTCAAGCCCGTCGAGCTTTCGCCCAGGGTCATCGTCGGCCCGCCCTGGGAAGATTTCGAGGCGCCCGAAGGCGGAACGCGCCTGGTGATCGAGCCGGGCATGGCGTTTGGCACTGGTGGACACGAGACGACGCAGCTATGCGCGACGATCCTCGATGAGATGCTCCGGCGAACACCCGGCCTCGATATCCTCGACGTCGGCTGCGGATCGGCGATTCTTTCGATGCTCGCGCGCCGGCTCCGGGCCGGGGACGTCATCGGCGTCGACCACGATCCGACAGCGGTCGAGGTGGCGAGAGAAAACCTCGAGGTCAACGATCTGGAGGGCCAGGTCGACCTGTCCACCACGCCTGTCGAAGACGTCGAGGGCACGTTCGACGTCGTCGTCGCCAATATCCTGACGCATATCCTGCTCGACATCCGGCCTGGCCTGCAGGCGCGCGTCTCGAGCGACGGAGCACTGATACTGTCCGGCATCACCGACGCGCAGATCGCCTCCATTCGACAAGCATTCGGTGGAGAAGGCTGGACCGAAGACGATTTCCGACAAGATGGCGACTGGTGCGCCATCGTCTATCGCCGAGCGTAACGCCCTCCTCTGACCCGTCACGAAACGATGCGACGAGCCGCACTCGAACCCGATGAAATGCCCCCGGCCGACAAGAAGGCCGGGCAATTGATGCTGCCCGACCGGGTTGCCCACTACGTGCGCGACGTCTTGCGGATGAGCGAAGGCGACCGCGTCGAGCTCTTCGATGGCTCGGGGCGAGTCATCGACGTCGAATTGCAGCGCGTGAGCGAGCGACACGTGATCGCCAAGATCCTGCGAAACCGCACGACCGACCGCGGTGAGAGCCCGTGTGCGATCACGCTGTTTCAGGCGATTCCGAAGGGCAAGCGCTGGGAGACGCTGCTCGAGAAGGTCACCGAGCTGGGCGTGGCGAGAATCGTACCGCTGGAGACACGGCGAACGGTCGTACAGATCAAGGGCAAGAAGGTCGACCGAAAGCTCGACCGTTGGGAGCGCGTCATCGACGCCGCCGCTCGCCAGTGCCAGCGCACCGTGACCCCCGAGATCATCGAGCCGCGAGCGGTCCCGGACGCGCTCGATCTGGTAGACGGCCCCTCCTTCGTCGCGCACACCGATGAGCGCCCACGCTCCGTGCGCGACGTTATCGAGTCCGAGGGCCTGTCGGATGCCGATTGCGACGCCGCCTCGATCTGGATCGGCCCGGAAGGCGGGTTCGACGAGGACGAGATCGACGCACTCACCGACGCCGGCGTCCACCCCTGCCATATGGGACCGCGCATTCTGCGAAGCGAGACCGCTGGCATCGTCGGCGTGTCGCTGCTCCAGGCGCTCCTCGGAGACCTCAGCTAGCCATGGCGACCAAGCTCCAGCCAGCCGGTCTGCTCCGACGCCTACCCGCTATCGCGGTCGACGCCCTACCCGCCCTGCTTGTTGTGTGGATTCTCTATGCGGTCGGGGTCTTCGATTCGGCGGTATTGCGGCCTCCCGAAGACTGGTTCTGGTCAGAATGGCTGCTCAACTACTGGCTGGACGCCCCGACTGTCTTACTGCTCCCACCCGCGACCTTCCTGCTCCTCGCCATCATGACGTGCGCGGGAGCAGAGGCAGTGCTCGGGCGCTCTCTGGGTGGGCGCCTGCTCGGCCTGCGGGTGCTGGATAAGGACGGATTCGAGGTCGGCGGCGGTCGCGTCTTGCTCCGCGCGCTCGGAAGCGCCCTGAACGTCGCGACCCTGGGTCTCGGCTACGCGTGGATCGTCGTAAGCCGCTACCGACGCGGCCTCCACGATATCCTGGCCGGAACCGTGGTGGTTCGAGACGACTGAGGCGGCAGCGGATATCCGCCGCCGCCCGAGTGCCTATTGCATGGGTTCGGTCGGCAACTCCGCGCTCCCCACGACGGCTCGCTCATCCGGCGCCACAAACAAGAGACTCGCGCTGTCCGCGTCGTCGACGATCAGCAGATCGCGCCTCGGCAGCAGGTTGATATGCTTCGGTGTGGCGGCCACCTCAATTTCCTCGTGCGCGCCATTTAGATAATCGAGGCGATAGAGCCCTTCATCGGCCATCCATATCTCTCCGCCGGCAATTCGGGTGACGAATTCACCCAGTCCACCTTCGATGTCTTCAAGCACCGTCGGCCCGTCATCGGCGTCGATCTCGAGGTTCTCCAACCGAGAGGCATTCGCTGTGGCTTCGTCCATCCGGAGTGCCCGCTCCGCGCTGAAGTGCTGGTTGAAGCGCGCTCTCGGGATCTGCAGGTCGTCCGTGGAGCCTGTATCGCTGTCGCGCTGCGTACGCGTCGCCCGAAGGTTGTCGATGTCGTAGAGCACCATGTCGCCTCCATCGTCCCAGACGGTCGACGCGACGATGACCCGATTGCCGTCGGGCGTGACGAAGTACGATGGCGAACCGATGCCAGGGATGCGCTCGACGTGGACGTCGCCGCTCTCGAGATCGATGACTCGCAGCGTTCGTGCGCCGTCTTCCTCGCCGACCCCGTGCCCGACCAGGGTACTTCCGTCGGGCGTAAACGCGGCCGGCCCCTGTGTGTCTTCGAATTGGCGAATCGACCCGTCATCGAGCCGCCAGACGATCAAGGTGTAGGTGAAGTTGCCGTCCTCCCCGACCTTTCGAACCGGGAACGACGCGAACTCGCCCGTCGGGTCCACGGTGATCCACGTCATCGAGAACAGAAAGTCGGACTTGAAGCCGGACAGCCGTCTCCTCTGGTCCGGCTGCTGCTCGAATGCCACCGGATCGTCGGCCACTCTCGGAGCATCCCCCGATTCGAAGTCGACACGCTCGGTACGCGGGCCGGCGAATTCGTTCGGGTCGAACCACCAGTGCATCAACTCGATATCATCGTCCTCGTGGTCGACATAGCCCACGAGTCGGTCGTCCTTGGCCGTCCACATCGCTTCGAGCCACTCGCCCTGATGGTCGATTCTGACGCGCTCGAGCGTGACCGTATCGATGACGTGAATCGGCGCGTGCTCGTCATCGTTCTCGGCGACCGCCAGGAATCGGCCGCTCGGAGACAGCCGCGTGCCGTGATAGTGCGCCTGCGTCTCGACCGTGTCGATCAGTTGGTAATCGTGCTCATCGAGCAGGTAGAGCGTATCTTGCCCTCCGTACTCGGCCATTACGAGGATACGATCCTGGGGGAAGACCATTCGAATATCCTCGGCCCCGGTCACGTCGAGCGCGACATCCACACGGCCATCGGGATGAACGGCGAGCAGACGCTTGTCGACGTCGTCGCTGAACGAGCTCACCTCGCTGTTCCGGCGGATTCGCTGAACGACAAACGAGGTCTCCGACTCCGGCTCGACGGCGATCGAGCCGGTCGCGGTCAGACGCTCTCCCTCGAAACGCCCGTCGTCCAGAAACGTGCTCTCTCCCGCTTCGTTCTCGCCGAGCGTCGTCCCCTCGCAGGTCGTCGCCGCTGCCATCAAAGTCATCGAGAGTAAAGTGGCGGTGAATTTCATCGTGTGCTCCTAATCATTCTGTCCATTTATGTCATTTCCGGTCGTCGGACCGGGCTCCATCAGTCGACAGAAGTAGAATGCACGGCACGTGCCAGCGGTTTCGAGCACGTATCAAAGGCCAGACGAGCTTCGAGCGGTGGGGCGATGCTCTACTATTGGTGCACACATACACCGGGCCAGACACGGCCTACTCCGCGACGTCGTCGTCCCCTCGCACCATTGGCACGAATCGCACGGGCAACAGCGTCTCTTCTCGGAGCTCGCCTCCCTCGGTCCTCTCGAGCACCTTGAGCTCCTGCACGCGCTCGCCGACGGGCAAGACCATACGCCCGCCCGGCGCGAGCTGCTCCACGAGCGCCTCGGGAATCTCCGGCGGGGCCGCCGTGACGATGATCTTGTCGAAGGGCGCATGTTCGGGCCAACCCTTGTAGCCGTCTCCACAACGCACGGTGACGTTATCCCCGAGGCCGGTGCGCGCGAGATCCTCCTTGGCGTCCTCAGCCAACGGACAGACGATCTCGATCGTGTAGACGTGGTCGACGACCTTGGACAAGACGGCGGCCTGGTAGCCGCTCCCCGTTCCGATCTCGAGCACTTTGTCGTTCGCCTCGGGCTGGAGCGTCTGCGTCATCTTCGCGACGATATACGGCTGTGAAATCGTCTGATCGTGCCCGATGGGCAGCGGATTGTCGCCGTATGCGTGCAGGCGATGGCGATCGAGGACAAATTCGTGGCGAGGCACTTCTCTCATAGCGTCGAGTACGGGCTCGCTATCGATATCGCGCTCGATGAGCTGCTCGTCGACCATCTGCGCGCGCCGAGCGGCGAAGGGATCATCGGCCACCTCGTCGGCTTCCTGCGACTCCTGCGAATCCTCCGACTCACCCTCGGCAGGCGCGGTCTTCTGCGTCGACCGGGCTTCATCCTGACGAACCGTCGTCGCGCCGCCCTCCTCTCGCTTCTCACATCCCGCAGTCACCACCGAAATCAGAACGAGCGTGACGATCGAGCCATATGCCGTATATCTGTTCATCGATACCTCCTGGTTGTCTCCCTCACCTAGACTTGAAGCTGTCCCCCACTTCCATCTTTTCAACGTCAGCCCTTTCGTACAGGCGGTCCGAGATTCTCGGTAGAGATCTTCGACGCGATGCGTTATAGATTGCGCCCGTCGCATTCTGAAGTGCTTCAAACGCGTGGCGGATCTCCATGAAGAAAATCGAGGCGATCGTCAAACCCTTCAAGCTCGACGACGTCAAGGATCGGCTCGACGAGGTCGGTGTCCACGGTATGACCGTCAGCGAGGTCAAGGGATTCGGGCGTGGCGGCGGCAAGGCTCCGGTCTACCCCGGCGCTGAATACGTCATCGACTTTGTCCCGAAGATCAAAATCGAAGCCGTGGTCGCCGACGACCTCGTCCACCAGGCTATCGACGCCATCATCGAGGCTGCGCGCACCGGCCACGTCGGCGACGGCAAGATATTCGTCTCATCGATCGACGAAGCCATCCGCATCCGCACCGGCGAGACCGGCCCGGAGGCGCTGTCGTGACCGAACGACTTTTCAGATTTCGAGGGGCTCCGGCCGCTCGAGCACACTCCCCCGTCGCGACCCGTCAGAACATGGCGCGGTTGCTCACCCTCTACGTTAACGCCATCTCAAGTCCCAAGTGAGGAAAAGCATGTCGAACAAGATCACTTCGGTGAAAGAAGCGGTCAAATACGCCAAGGATAATGATGCCCGGATGGTCGACCTGAAGTTCCTGGACTTCCCGGGAACCTGGCAACACCTGACCATCCCCGCACACCGTCTGGACGACGACCTCTTCGAGGAGGGACTCGGCTTCGACGGCAGCTCGATCCGCGGGTGGCAGCCGATCAACGCGTCGGATATGCAGGTTCGCCCTGACCCGTCCACCGCACGCATGGATCCGTTCACGGACGTGCCGACGGTCAGCTTCGTCTGCAATATCTTCGACCCGATCACCGGCCAGGCCTACAGCCGCGACCCTCGCTACATCGTTCAGAAGGCCGAGAATCACCTCCAGGAGACCGGCATCGCGGATACCGCGTTCTTCGGCCCCGAGGCCGAGTTCTTCATCTTCGACGATATCCGCTACGACAACTCCCCCAACAAGAGCTTCTTCGCGCTCGACTCCGAGGAAGGCGCCTGGAATACCGGCCGCGACGAAGCGCCGAACCTGGGCTACAAGCCCGGTTTCAAGGGCGGCTACTTTCCCTGCCCGCCCCACGACAGCCTCTTCAACGTGCGTACCGATATCGCGCTGACGCTCGAGAAGCTCGGTATCACCGTCGACGCTCACCACCACGAAGTCGCCAGCGGCGGCCAGGGTGAGGTCGGCATCAAGTTCGACGCGATGCTGGAGATGGCCGACCAACTCCAGTGGTTCAAATACGTCGTCAAGAACGTGGCTTATAAGTACAACAAGACCGCGACGTTCATGCCGAAGCCGATCTTCGGTGACAATGGCTCGGGGATGCACACCCATATGAGCCTCTGGAAGGATGGCGAGCCGCTCTTCGCCGGCGAGAGCTACGCCGGACTCAGCGAAATGGCGCTCCAGTACATCGCCGGCATTCTCGAGCATGCCCCGGCACTGCTGGCCTTCACCAACCCGACTACGAATAGCTACAAGCGACTCGTGCCGGGCTACGAGGCTCCGGTCAAGCTGGCCTATTCCAGCCGTAACCGCTCTGCTGCGATTCGCGTGCCGATGTACGCGTCCAGCCCGAAGTCCAAGCGTATCGAGTTCCGCACGCCGGACCCCACGGCCAACGGCTATCTGGCGTTCGCCGCCATGCTCATGGCCGGGCTCGACGGTATCGAGCGTCAACTCGACCCGGGTGAAGCGCTCGACAAGAACATCTACAACCTGCCGCCCGAAGAGGCCGAGCAGATCCAGAGCGCACCGGCGAGCCTCGAGGAAGCACTCGAAGCACTCGTCGAAGACCACGAATTCCTGCTCCGTGGTGATGTCTTCACCGAAGACGTCATCGAGACTTGGATCGACTACAAGGTGACCAACGAAATCACCCCGACCAAGCTTCAGCCCACGCCGCTCGAGTTCGAGATGTACTTCGACATCTAAGCCGGAAGGATGCGGGTCGCCCTCATGGACGACCCGTTTCCGACCTCGATGACGACGGATGGACGAGGGCGCTTCGGCGCCCTCGTTTGCTTTCCACGAAACCCCGAGTCGAATCGCGATCTTGCGGACAGGCTCGGGCCGTGAAATAAACGACGCTCCAGAACACCTTGTAGAAGCCACAAGCGCATCATGAGACGACTCGCACACATCTTGTTGGCCCTCGCTATCTTCGCGGGCGCACCTGCGTGTGACGACTCGTCCAACAAACTCGAGGCCGACGCCGAGCCGTGGACCTACCAGAGCGAGCAGGCCCCCTACTCCATCGAGATCCCGGCGCAATGGCAGCGCGAAGACACCCGCGAGGTCAATTCCTACGCTGACTTCGCCATTCGCCTCGGCGAGCGGTTCTTCGTGATCGTCATCCCCCAGAAACTCCCCTCGATACCGGGCATCGAGCCCCCCGACGCACTCGCGCTCAAGCGCGCGGGAACCCACTTCTTCAAGAAGCGTGTCGAGGACTTTAGCGTCGAAAAGCAGGGCCCCATCGACATCGCCGGCGAGACCGGTATCTCGATGTTTGCCGAGGGAAAGGACAACGGCAGCAGCATCCAGTACGTCATCGTCTTCGTCACGCACGACAACTGGGGCTATCAGATCATCGCCTGGTCGCCGAAGCGACACGAAGACGCTCTCATCACGGCGCTCGATGCCCTCCTCGCAGGATGGTCCTTCGAGTCCGATGAATACGACAGGCCGGCGGCTCCGAAGACTCCGACCGAGCCCGATGGCCTCGCTGCACCGGGAATCGAGGAGAAAGCCGACGACCCGGAACGCGAAGACCAACAGGATCAATGACGACTCTTCGGCAACCAGCCAGCCGCGGACTTGAAACCTCCCGCCATCGTTGGCATCGAAAGAAGCGACGGGGACACACGCGTCCCCCACGCAACCTATCTAGCAGCTCACGACTTTGCTCGGGTCCGCCCCGAGCCCATCATCGCCGAGCGCAATTGCCGCTCGTCACTCGCCAAGAACTATTGAACGCGGAGTTCGCAGTATGCCAGATCTCGCAAAAGACCTCTACGAAGTCACGATCATGGGCTCCGGCCCGGCCGGGCTGACAGCCGCCATCTACACAGCGCGCGCCAACCTCGAGCCGGTTGTCTTCGAGGGGCCACAACCGGGTGGCCAACTCACGATTACCACGGACGTCGAGAATTACCCCGGCTTCCGCGAGGGAATCATGGGGCCCGATCTGATGAACGACATGCGCGCGCAGGCCGAACGTTTCGGAACCGAAGTGCACATGATGAAGATCACCGACGTCGATACGAGCCAGCGACCCTACAAGGTCACGCTCGAGGACGGCGCGGAGTTTCATACCAAGACGCTCATCATCGCGTCCGGCGCTCGCGCTCGTCTGCTCGGCCTCGAGGCCGAGGACAAGCTCATGGGCCACGGCGTGTCGACTTGTGCGACCTGTGATGGATTCTTCTTCCGCGGAAAAGAGCTCGCGATTGTCGGTGGAGGAGACTCCGCGATGGAAGAGGCGACCTTCCTGACAAAATTCGCGACGAAGGTCACCGTGATTCACCGCCGCGACGAGCTCCGTGCATCGCAGATCATGCAGCAGCGGGCATTCAAAAACGACAAAGTCGAGTTCCTCTGGAGCCACGAAGTCGTCGACATCGAAGGCACCAAAGAGGACGGCGTCTCGGGCCTGAAGGTCCTCGACAGAAAAACCGAGGAGGTCAAGGACTTCCCCGTCGACGGACTGTTCATCGCCATCGGTCACATCCCCAACACCGAGATATTCAAGGGCGAGCTGGACATGGACGAGTCCGGCTACATCCTGACGAAGCCTGACAGCTCCGAGACCAACATTCCCGGCATCTTCGCCACCGGCGACGTCCAGGACTTCACGTATCGACAGGCGATTACCGCCGCCGGCTCCGGCTGCAAGGGAGCCATCGACGCGGAGCGCTACCTCGAGGCCGAAGGCGACATCGAGGATGTGCGCACCGAAGAGTGGGACTGACAGTCACGACGCGACGGCACGCCCGTTGCGTACAAGAACCCGACAGCGCCCCGCAGATGTCGCAAGCCGACTCTGCGGGGCGCTGTTGTTTGACGGTACTTTCAGCACCGGGTGTTCATTCACACTCGGAGTCTTTGAAGGGGTCTCGATCGCAGGCGGACGCGCCGTCCTCGAGGTTACAGGTCTCGAACTCGTCGGCGTCATTGCACTCGTAGTAAGCACCGTTCAAACAGCAATCGAACGAGGATGAAGAAGACACGTCGCCACATGCGGCAAAGAGTCCGATCGAGGCGATGACAAACAAGAGCGAAGCGAATACTCGAGACATAAATTCATATCCTTGATGAGAAGATTGGCGTCGAAGGATAGCCCCAGATGACGCCCCAACGCAACACGTCCCTGGTCCCGCACGGGACTGAGCTTCAGACCGAGCCCCTTCATCGGGTGTCAGGCACGCGCTGCTTTGATGGAGAGCCCGATCCGGCCGCGCGACTTGTCGACGGACTGCACGACTACCTCGACGGTGTCGCCCACCGAGACCTCTTCGTGCGGGTTCTTGACGTAGTGGTTGGCCATCTCGCTGATGTGCACGAGACCGTCCTGCTTGACTCCGATATCGACGAACGCGCCGAAGTCGACGACATTTCGGACGGTGCCCGTCAGTCGCATCCCATCCCGGAGGTCATCCATCGTGAGGACATCGCTGCGAAGCACCGGTGCATCGACCTCGTCTCGAGGGTCCCGGCCGGGCGCTACGAGCGCGTCGACGACGTCTTCGAGCGTCAGCTCGCCGACACCGAATTGGCGCGCGATCTCGGTGAGCTTGCCGCTGCTCCTGAGGCGCTCGAGCCGCCTGGACAGGTCTTCCTGTCCGAGCGTGGCTGACACGGCCTTCAGAATCGAACGAGCAGGCTTGTAGCTCTCGGGGTGAATGCCGGTCTGGTCGAGCGGCTCCGCGCCATCGCGTATTCGCAAGAATCCGGCGCATTGCTCGAACGTGCGCGCGCCGACGCCGCGTACGTTTTTGAGCCCCGCCCTCGATCGAATCTGGCCGACCTTGTCTCGATGCGCGACGATCCGGCGCGCGAGCGTGGGCCCGATCCCCGCAACACGGGCCAGAAGCGGCTCGCTCGCCGAGTTCAGGTCCACACCAACGGCGTTGACGACATCCTCGACCACGTTGTCCACGGACTCGCTTAGCCGATTCTGATTCACGTCGTGCTGATACATCCCGACGCCGACGCTCTTCGGGTCGATCTTGACCAACTCGGCCAGCGGATCCTGGACGCGCCGTGCGATGGAGATCGCTCCGCGCACGCTGACGTCCAGATCGGGGAACTCGCGGCGGGCGATATCGGAGGCGCTGTAGACGCTCGCCCCCGCCTCATCGACCATGAGGTACTTCATGTCGCGCTCCGAGTTTCGAATCGCCTCGGCGACGATCTCCTCGGTCTCGCGACTCCCGGTGCCGTTTCCAACGGCAATAAGGTCGATCTCGTGGCGCTCTGCGATCGCGCGCACCTTGGGCGCCGCATTTTTCTTTCGGTTGTCGTGCACGTAAATCGAGTCGTTCTCGACGAAGCGTCCGTTCTCGTCGACGACAGCCAGCTTGCAGCCTGTTCGGTACCCCGGATCCACGCCGAGCACTCGCTTCCCGGGCATAGGCGGCTGCAGCAGCAATTGCTCCAGGTTGACCGCGAATACCTCGATAGCATGTTGCTCGGCTCTGTCTTCGAGCTCCCCGCGCAGATCGCGCTCCACCGAAGGGTGAATCAGCCGCTTGTATCCATCCTCGATGGCTTCGTCGACGAGCTTGCGATTCGGGTTGCGCGAGGCCTTGTTCTTGCGCGACGAAATCCAGTCGAGCAACGGCCGCTCGTCGACCTCGACGCCGGCGCTGAGCGCCTTCTCGTTTTCGCCGCGGCGAATCGCGAGCACCTGGTGCGGCTTCGCTTTCTTCAAAGGTGTCGAAAAACCCAGGTAGAGCTCGAAATTCTCGTCCTCTTCGGCGCCACGGCGCTTGCGCGAAGCGAGCACTCCCTGCTTGCGCGTCTTGCTCCGGACGTAGTCGCGAACCTCGGCGTCGTGAGCGATTTCTTCGGCTACGATATCCTTCGCGCCGCCGATCACGTCATCTCGTGTCGGAAATTTTTCGCACGTATGCTGCGCTGCGACCGAGTAGACATCCTCATCTCCCAGGAGCGCGTCCGCGACCGGCTGAAGACCGGCCTCGACCGCCTTGCGGCCGCGGGTCAGCCGCGAGCGCTTATACGGGGCATAGAGGTCCTCGAGGCGAGTCAGTGTCTCGGCCTTCTCGAGCTTCTTTCGCAAGCCGGCGGTCAACTCGCCCTGCTCCTCGATCGTCTCGAGGATCGATTCGCGGCGGCTCTCCAGCTGTCGAATATCGTCAGCCGCGCTCGCGACATCACGAATCTGTACTTCATCGAGGTTGCCGGTACGTTCCTTTCGGTACCGGGCGATGAACGGGACTGTATTCCCCTCGTCGAGCAGCGCCAGCGTGCCGGAGACTTGCTTTCGGGAGAGTCCTGTCTTGGATGCAACGCGTGCTGCGAGGTTTTTCGGATCAGCCATGATGTCTTTTGTCGGTATGAGCAGTTGAAAAATGACCGCAGCGCGGTCGATGAATCAGGTTCTACGGTCCAAAATCACCGATAGACCCACAGCGTCGAGAAAGTCGCGCGTATCGAAGATATCCGGTATTTGCACGAATCCGCTGCCGCGAGCCTCGCCGCGCGCCAGCCGGCTGGCGGCCTCGACGATGATGCGGGAGGTCACCGCATAGGGATCCTTGCCGGCGACGGCCGAGAAGAACTCGGCGTTGCGCGGATCGAACGCAATGACCAGGAAGTCCGGTCGCGCGCCGACCTCGTGTGGATCCCCGCTCGTGAGCTTGATGAGTTTATCGATCACGCCCGAGAGAGCGCCCAGCACCGTCGGTAAAACCGGAGACAAGACGTTGAGCAGCTTCGCGGCCGGCTCGCTGACGGCGAGCACCGACTGGACCGTCTTGACGTGGCCCATCTGCGGCACCGTAAGCGGCTCTCCTCCGGGGAAAAAGAGCCCCTTTTTTACGCGGCCATCCGGAAACGGTACGTCGTAGACACGATAAGCAGACCGCCGGTGTTCGAGGCTTCCATCCTCGTAGCTGAACCCGGGAGCCGCGATCGAGCGAACCACCGACATCTTCGTGCCGTGGCTCATCGCCATCCCGCGCGTGGCGTAGCAGATGCCGAGATGATGGGCGCCCTTGTCGAGCGCGACTTTCGCCGCGCAGTTGCCGGTGACGTACTCGAACGCACAGCCGGGCATGAGCACGGTATCTTGCTTGCTTGCGTCACCCGCCAGGCGCGTCTGCACCCACTTCATGAAGTGCTGCTCGCCGGTCGTATCGAGGTAGTGGAGTCCGTTGGCGACCGCGCGCTGGACGACCGGTTTTCCCACATCGGAGAACGGTCCGGCGCAGTTGATGAGCACCTTTGCGCCGGCCATCATCGCATCCAACGACGCGGTCTCGTCGACGGACGCCACGCAGGACTCGACCTCCGTGCCAAATCCGCTGGCGAGCCGACTCGCCAACGCCTCGAGCTTGGACTGGTTACGCCCGGCGACGGCAAACGACACATCTCCGGCCGCGAGTTGCTCGGCGACGAGATTCCCGGTGAACCCGGTAGCTCCGTACAAAACGATATCAGCCATAGCTGTTGCTCCCTGTTGAATTCGACCTTCGAAGCCGCGGATCATCCGTTATTTTGAGGCTTGAGCACACGATCTGGCTTGATCTGCGTCGCTCCCTCGTCGCTGACTCGAATAGTCGCGACTGCGACGAGCTCGCCGTCCTCGTCGAGCACCGTAATCGCATCTCCGGCCTCGACCTCGTAGTCCATCTCGACAAACGGCTTCTGGCCGTAGCCGATCGCGAGGCTCTCGTCGTGACTCGCCACATAGGATGGCAACTCGCGCATCATCATCGCCGGAGAGAGTACCGCCGATGGCGCAGTCTCGGCAGAAAGTTCATCGAGTGCCACTGCCCGGTCGAGCTCGAACGGTCCCACGGCTGTACGATGAATCGACGTCGTGAATGCGCACGATCCCACCTCGACTGCGATATCGCGCACCAGCGAGCGAACGTACGTCCCCGAACCACATTCAACCCGCAACTTGGCGTGTGGAGGCTCGAAGGAGACAAGCTGGAGATCGTGTATCACAACCTGTCTCGGCTTCATCTCGACGTCTTTGCCGCTTCGCGCGAGTTCATAAGCACGCTCCCCGTTGATCTTGATCGCCGAGTACTTCGGTGGAATCTGCTGCACCTCACCGCGGAACAACTCGAGGGCGCTCTCGATCTGAGCCTCTGTGACGTGCTCCCATTCGCAGGTGTGGCTGACCTCGCCCTCGCTATCGAGCGTCTCGGTGAACTTACCGAGCTCGAGGCCGAACTCGTAGGCCTTGCGGTCGCTCGAGAGGTACTTCGCGAGCTTGGTGCACCGACCTACGACGATCGGCAGCAGGCCGCTCGCCCGTGGGTCCAGCGTCCCGGTGTGACCGACCTTGCTGATGTCGAGGAGCCGGCGCACGCGCTTGACCACGTCGAAGCTGGTCAGACCGACGGGCTTGTCGACCAATAAAAGTCCATCCATGATTTCGTTAGGGTAAGGGGGGTCGGCCGAAACCGACGAATGGGAATACGACTATTCGTCGCAGGGCCCGCCGAGCATATCGACGAGCGCCTGGCTGAGTTTCTCCTCGATCTCGCGCGGCTCTCCCGCCATCTGACAACCGGCCGCATTGTGGTGGCCGCCACCGCCAAAACGGCTGGCGAGCTCCGAGACATCGACCATTCCGCGAGAGCGAAACGAGATCTTCCACTCGTTTTCACCCTTCTCGCTGAGTTGAGTCGCGACCTCCACGCCCCCGATCGAACGTGCATAGTTGATGAATCCGTCGGTGAACTCGGGGCCCGTACCGGTCTCCTCGTACATCTCGTCTTCGATGCGCAGAAACGCCAGGCGCCCACACGAAGACATCTGCAGCGTCTCGAGTACCAGCGAGAGCAGCTCGAGCCGCTCTTTCGGCTCGTTCTCGTAGATATAGGAGGTCATCTCCCAGGGATCGACACCCGCACCGACGAGCTCTCCGGCGATGCGAAAAGTTGTCTTCGACGTGTTCGAATAACGAAAACTGCCGGTATCAGTCATGACGCAGCAGTACAGATTCTTCGCGATACCCTCGGTGAGTTCAGCGTCGGATCGGACGACAGCACGATAGACCAACTCTCCGGTCGCCGCCGCAGCGACGTCGCGAATATAGAGGTCGGCGAAATCGGGATTCCACGTCTTATGGTGATCGACGACGACGATCTCGTCGCCCCAGCCTCGGCCTGGAAAATCCTCGCCGACGCGCGATGGCTCGGCGCAGTCGAGCACGACGGTCACCTCGACGTCGAAGTCGTCGGGGACCGTGTCAGTCAACCGGTCTGCCCCCGGGAGAAATTGGAAGTTGTACGGCGCGGGATCCTGGTTGAAGAATACGACGTCTTTGCCGAGTTCCTCCAGGAGCAACCCCATCGCGAGCGTCGACCCGACCGCATCACCGTCGGGAGATGCGTGGGAGACCACCAAAAACCGATCACGCTGGTCCACGAGGCCCAGGAGCTTGTCGATTTCAGAGCGCAACTCGCTCGGGGTTGGGACGAGCTCAGGTTTCTCGTTGGACTGTTCGGGGGTGATCGTCATGCGGTCCTCGGCGCCACTGTATCAACTCTTGTCTTCATCCGAACCCGTATCGAGGTCGTCGATGAGCGCTTCCATGCGACGCCCTCGCTCCACGGACTCGTCGTATTCGAATTCGAGGCCCGGAACATATTGCAATTCGAGCCGCTTGCCAATCTCCCGCTTGATAAAGCCTATTGCGGCTTCGAGCCCCTGCTGGACCTCCTCGCTCTGCTCGCGCTCGTCGAGCATCACGTAATAGACCGTGGCGTAGCGCAGGTCCGGCGTCACCTCCACATCCGTGATCTGCACCGACTGGATGCGCGGATCATCCAACTCCATCAGGAGCATCCGTGCGATTGTCTCGTGCAGCTGTTGAGCGACTCGCTTGTTGCGATCGAACCCTCTGTTGTTGCCGCGCGCCATCGTCTTTCCTCTCGTTCAAAAAAGACGCCCGCAGCACGTAGGCCGCAGGCGTCGTCATAAGGTCTCGCTCTACATGTCTTAGAGGGTAGCCGCGACTTCCTCGTGGCCGAACACCTCGATCACATCCCCGACCTTGATATCGTTGAAGTTTTCGATGGACAGACCACACTCGAAGCCGTCTTTGACTTCGGTGACGTCGTCCTTGAAGCGACGCAGCGAGTTCACGGTGGACTCGTAGACGACCACGCCGTCGCGAATGACGCGCGCTTCGGCGTTTCGTCGGATGAATCCGTCCGTGACGTAGCAACCCGCGACCAGGCCGACCTTCGGGGTCGAGAAGGTCTCTCGGACCTCCGCTTTGCCGATGATTCGCTCCTCGATGATGGGCTCGAGGAGTCCCTCGAGAATCTGGCGAATCTGGTCGATAGCGTCGTAGATGACGTTGTGAGTGACGATCTTCACGCCGTACTTCTCGGCGATCTCCATCGCTCGGGTATCCGGCCGGACGTTGAAGCCCACGATGATCGCGCCGGTCTCCGAGGATGCCGCCAGGTTGATGTCGCTCTCGGTGATTCCACCGACCGCGGCGTGGATGACCTTGACCTGCACCTCTTCGTTTCCGGCCTTGCTGAACGCTTCCTTGAGCGCCTCGACCGAGCCCTGCACATCACCTTTGATGATGGTCTTGAGCTCTTTGATCTCGCCCTGCTGAATCATCTTCGACAGGTCTTCGAGGCTACCGGTGACCTCTTTGGCCCGGCTCGCCATGACCTCTTTGCGGCGCTGCTCCGAGACGTTCTCGGTGATTCGCTTCGCATCCCGTTCTTCGGGGACGACGAAGAACGGCTCACCGGCCTCCGGGATGCCACCCAGACCGGTGATCTCCACCGGAATCGATGGCCCCGCATGCTCGACCGTATTGTACTGGTCGTCGTGCATCGTACGAACACGGCCGTAGTGCTGACCGGAGACGATGATATCGCCCTGATGCAGCGTACCGCGCTGGACGAGCGCCGTGGCGACCGGCCCGCGGCCAACGTCGAGTTCTGCCTCGACGATGACGCCCTGGGCGTCTCGGTTCGGGTTCGCCTGGAGCTCCTCGATCTCGGCCTGCAGGCCGATGACTTCCACGAGGTCCTCGATATTGAGGCCTTCGAGTGCACTGACCTCGGCGAACAGCGTGGTGCCGCCCCACTCCTCCGGAATCAGCTCGTATTCGGTCAACGCCTGACGAATCCGGTCCGGGTTCGCCGTCGGCTTATCGATCTTGTTGATGGCCACGATAATCGGCACACCCGCGTCACGAGCGTGGTTGATGGCTTCCACCGTCTGCGGCATGACGCCGTCATCGGCCGCGATGACCAACACGACGATGTCGGTCACCTTCGCACCGCGAGCTCGCAGCTCGGTAAATGCTTCGTGGCCCGGAGTATCGACGAATGTGACTCTTCGCTCGCCGGTATCGACGGTATATGCACCGATGTGCTGGGTAATACCGCCCGCCTCACCACCGGTGACATCGCTGGCTCGAATCGCGTCGAGCAGCGAGGTCTTACCGTGGTCGACGTGGCCCATCACTGTCACGACGGGGGGACGCGGCTCGAGCAGCTCCTCCTCGTCGGGGGACGTATCGTAGAAGTTGGTGATGTCGAACGCGACGTTCTCAACCGAATAACCGAACTCATCGGCGATGAGCTGAGCGGTGTCGAAGTCCAACAACGTGTTCACCGTCGCCATCATGCCCATTTCGACGAGCTTCATGGCCACTTCGCCGGCCTTCGCTCCCATTTCATGGGCGAGGTCTCCGACAGAGATGACGTCCTCGATACGGATGATACGCTTGTGTTCGGCCGCCTCCGTGATCTGGGTCTTCTGGGGCGACTTGCGGTTGCGAGAGCGACGCTTTTTGCGGCGCTGCTTGCTTCCGTACAGGTCGCGGCCCTCGACCACTCGCTTGGTGCGCCCGCGGCTCTTGCTCTTCTTCTTCTTCTTCTTGGACGGTCCCGGCGAGAAGTCTTTGCCCTCGGCGCTGAGTCGGTCGAGCACGACGTTGCTGTCGATTTGACCGAGGACTTGCGCGCCGCCCTTGCCCTTCTTTTTCTTCTCTTTCTTCGTCTTGCTCGGCTGGGGAGATGGCTTGGCCTTCTCGTCCTGCTCGGGCGTCTTGGTCGGAGCCGGCTTCTCTTCGGCGACTTCTCCGGTCGCTTCGACCTCTTCGGCCTCTTCTGCTTCGTCTGACTCTTCGGCGACTTCTTCCGCCTCTTCAGCGACTTCTTCGGCTTCCTCGACCTCTTCTGCGGGCTCTTCGGCGACTTCTTCCGCCTCTTCCGCTGGCTCTTCGGCGACTTCTTCGGCCTCCTCGACCGCTTCCGCCTCGTCGACCTCTTCGGCTTCCTGGACCTCTTCTGGTTCTTCGGCGACTTCTTCCGCCTCTTCGGCCTCGTCGACCTCTTCGGCTTCCTCGGCGACTTCTTCCGCCTCTCCGCCTTCCTCGACCTCGTCTGCGGGCTCTTCCGCGACTCCTTCGGCCTCCTCGACCGCTTCCGCCTCTTCGACCGCCGGAGCTTCTTCTGGCTCTTCGGCCGTCTGGGCCGCCACCTGCTCTTTGATGCTCGACGGCTTCACCTTGCGGCGACGCTTGCGCACGCCGGGAACCGGCGCTTCTTCCTCCGCCTCCTCTTTGTCCTCATCGTCGGACTTGGCGGACTTGCGCTTGCGCACGACCGGGGCCGCGGCTGCGTCCTCACCATTGTCCGACTCTGGCTCCGCAACTTCGGTGCTCACAGCTTCGACTTTGTCGTCGAGCGCGTCCTGAAGCTCCGAAATCTCATCGGAGGTGAGCTTGGTCATGAAGTTGTTCACCGAGAAGCTCAGCTCGAGATCGTTGATCTTCGTCACGAGCTCTTGGCGATTAAAGCCAAGCTCTTCGGCAATTTCATATACTCGTTTGTTCGGCATGTGCTCTCCGCTCTACCCGCAATTAGCGTCAAAAATTGGCAGGCAGCTTTACTTGGAAATTCTACGACTCGGGTCGATCGGCGCCGGCAAATCAATCACCGACGGCTTCGGTCCCAGTTCGTGAGTGGTCACAGTCAAGAGTCGACGACTCACAACGTGCCCGTGGAATTGGCGACGCAAACGCGTCTGGCCCAACTCGGGCGCCTTACTACTGCGCTTCTGTTCACGTTTCAACCCTCGAAGCATAAGGGTGTTTAGCAACCCTCATAAGGCTTCGAGTGATTGTAATTTTTCGACATCGCGTCCGATTCGGACGACGTGGGGCTCGCCGGAGATGGCACAGACCGCTACTCTCTCGTAGCCGACAATGCCACCCAGCTCGTCACACGTGAAAACATCGTAGACCGGCAATTCTTCCGATTTCGCCATCGTACGGTACTTTCTCTTCGTGCTGTCACCGGCATCGGTCCCGATAAACAGCAGGCCGACCCCGCCGGCCTTAAACGCCTCGACGGTGTTGGTCGCACCGATATGCGCGTTCTGCGCACGGATCGCGATCTGTACGGACTCGTTGAGACGCCGGGCCATGCCTTTCTGCATGTCGTCCAGCACCTTCTCTACATCGTTTTCTTCGATGCGCTGCTTGAAAGCACGCGCGAAACCACCGTGCAAGACGGCGCCCCGGACACAGTCAGCGTCTGGATGGACCCAGGCGCCCCGTCCCGGTGCCTTCTGGCGGAGGTCGTAAACCAGCCCAAAGTCCGGATGATAGACAAACCGCTCGAGATAATCTCGCTCGGTCTTCTCTCTGCAGCCCGCGCAGGTGCGCATATCAGCTTCCCTCGAGGGTGCCGGTTCAGATTGTAACTCGGTCGCGCTCATGCTCTCCAAAGGTGGAGGCGCGGCCGCCGTAGCGGCGCGCCTGGGTCATCTTACGACTTGTCTTCCGCGTCAGCTTCATCGGCTTCATCGGCTTCATCGGCTTCATCGGCTTCATCGGCCTCATCGGCTTCATCGGCCTCTTCAGCCTCATCAGCCTCATCAGCCTCATCAGCCTCATCAGCCTCATCAGCCTCATCAGCCTC
>JBNJFZ010000027.1:0-19768 GCA_051747295.1 Myxococcota bacterium | reverse complement strand
TCGGCTTCGTCGGCTTCGTCGGCTTCGTCGGCTTCGTCGGCTTCGTCGGCTTCGTCGGCTTCGTCGGCTTCGTCAGCCTCTTCAGCCTCGTCGGCTTCTTCAGCTTCGTCAGCCTCTTCAGCTTCGTCAGCCTCTTCAGCTTCGTCAGCCTCTTCAGCTTCTTCAGCTTCGTCAGCTTCGTCAGCCTCCTCAGCTTCGTCGGCTTCTTCAGCTTCTCCCGCTTCGTGATCCTCGCCGGCTTCTTCCGCTTCGTCGGCCGCTTCAGCTTCTTCGACCTCCTTCGCCTTCTTTTCGAGGTATTCCTCGTAGTACGCATCGAGTTCCTCGTCTCCCTCGAGTCCGTACTCGCTGGAGATGTGGTTTCTCGCCGCATGCCACAGCTGCTTGCCCTTTTTGGAGGGAATTCCGGCAGCCTCGGCCATCTCGTCGGTGTCCTCGGCGAAAGCAATAGCCTCCACCGTCTTGTAGCCAGCTTCGTAGAGCTTGACGGCGACCTTCTCGCCGACACCACGAATCTCCTCGAGCTCCTTGCGCTCCCAATCCTCGGCGGTCATCGCCTCGGGGGAACCCGGCTCGGGTCGCTCCAGAATTTCCTGGGCGGCGTCGATAATGATCTCGGCGTCGTCGGTGTTGATACCCGGAATCTGGGCCAACTCCTCGACATTCGCCTGCACCATGTGCTCGAGCTTGTTGTAGCCGAGCGTGAACAGCGAATCGATCATATCCTCGGTGATACCGTCGAACTCCATCAGGTTCTCGCGAGCCTCCTCCATCATGTTGTCGAGGCGCGTCTCACTGATGATGTCGAGGTTCCAACCGGTCAGCTGAGCGGCGAGCCGCACATTCTGACCGCCGCGCCCGATGGCGAGGCTCAGCTGGTCGTCGGGAACGATGAGCTCCATCGTCATATTGTGCTCATCGATGAGTACCTTGCTCACCTCGGCGGGGCTGATCGCATTCGTCACGAAGCGCGCCGAATCCTCGACGTACGGGACGATATCGATCTTCTCACCGTGCAGCTCTTGAACCACAGCCTGGACACGCGACCCGCGCATCCCGACACATGCTCCCACCGGATCCACATCGCTGTCGCGGCTGTAGACGGCGACCTTGCTGCGGACGCCCGGCTCACGGGCGACGGCGACAATACGCACGATATTCTCGTAGATCTCCGGCACCTCGTGCTCGAACATCTTGATGAGCAGCTGAGGATCGGCCCGCGTCAGCACAACCTGCGGGCTGCGGCTGGAGCGCTGGATTTCTTTGATCATCGCCTGGACCCGGTCGCCGGGGCGATAGCTCTCGCGCGGCGTTTGCTCGCGACGAGGCAGGATCGCATCGGCCCGTCCGAGGTCGACGATGATATTGCCTTTCTCGAATCGTCGGACGATCCCGGTGACCATTTCACCGACACGGTCCTTGTATTCGTTGTAGATGATGTCGCGCTCGGCCTCGCGCACGCGCTGGATAATAACCTGCTTCGCAGTCTGCGCGGCGATACGCCCGAACGTCGAGTTGTACGAATCCAGCTTCAGCAGCTCACCGAAGCGCTCGTCTTGAGCTTTGGCCTTATCCTTGTCTTCCTCGCGATAGAAAATCTGGAAGAGCAATTCGTCGCCAGGATCCGCGCTGAATCCAGCTGTCTCGACCTCTTCGGTCGAGACCTCGCGGTACGGATTCTCCGGGTTTTCATTGACGGTGACGATCTGAAAGAGCTCTATCTCGCCGGAGTCTTCGTCGAACTCGGCCTCGATTTCGCGCTGAGGGCCATATGTACGGCGTGCTGCCGTCAAGATGGCCGCTTCGAGCGTCTCGATGAGCGTCTCACGGTCGATACCTTTGTCGCGGCCGACCTGCTCGATGACACTGTTGAGATCCATGGTTGATGAACTCCTAAAAGTCGAAATCGTATTTGAGCTGTGCCTTCTTGACGATATCCCAGTCGATCTCGACGGGCTCATCAGCCTCATCGAGCTCGACGGTCAAGATACCGTCGTCGAAAGACAACAGTGTTCCAATCAATTTGTTCTTGCCGTCGACCTGCTCCCGAACGACCAGCTGAACGCGCTCGCCTTGGGCTTGCTCCAGGTGCTTCGGCTTCTTGAGCTCCCGCTCGACGCCCGGGCTGGAGACTTCCAGCACGTATGCCTCCGGGATGCGATCATCGGCGTCCATATACGCCTCGATGTACCGACTCACATCGGCACAGTCGTCGACGTCGACCCCGCTTTCCCCGGGCACGATCTTTCCTGGCTTGTCCACATAAATGCGGAAAATCCAGCGACCGCGCTGCAGGGTCTCGACGTCGAAAAGCACCAGGCCGTGGGCTTGCGCCGATTCTTCGGCCCATGCCTCGACCTGCTCTTCCAGGTCATCGGTGAGCCGATAGCTGCGCTTGGCAGACGTATCGGCCGACGACTCCTCGTCGAGAAATTGACTCTTTCGCTTGCGGCGTTTCTTCGCCACGACAGGTTCTCCGAATCGTTCGATTTGCGTCCAGTCTCACCGCCTAAGCAGCTTGTACGGTCGTTAGACCGCTCCAATCGCGTGAGCGTCGACAATAAAAAAAGCGGGCGTTGGGCCCACTTCGCAAACGGAACCGCGAAATTGTGACATCACCGCCGAGGGCGAGATGCCTGCCGTGTGCTTCCGACTTCGCCGACTCGAGAGTCAAGCGCCGTCGGTCGTGCACACTGGACGGCAGGGAATTAGCGCAGGTGGACCGCGAAAGTCAAGTCGTCTTCCTTCCCGAAACGCCCACCGAACCGACAAACTCGATTTGACGGTTCTGCACGCTGCGTTCAGCCTGTATCTCCTGTGCGGCCCCTGCCGTGACGACCGCGATTCTCAGCGAACTCGACTCCAGGCCCCTCGGCTCATGAAAGTAGCACTCGCTCAGCTAAATTCCGCACGCGACATCGACGCCAACCTCGCCACATGTCGCAGGCTCGCCGAACAAGCCGCCGACGAGGGCGCTGACTGGCTGCTCTTTCCAGAGAACGCCCCGTTTCTCGGCAAGGATCGCGAGAAGCTGGACGTCGCCGAGCCGCTCGATGGCCCGATGATCGACGCCTTTCGACAGATGGCCCGCGACGCCGAACTATGGCTGACGGTGGGCAGCTTCCCCGAGACCTCCCCCAGCCCCGACCACACCTTCAACACCCAGGTACTTCTGTCGCCGACCGGGGAAACGCACTCGGTGTATCGCAAGATGCATCTATTCGACGTGACGGTCGACGCGCAGCGCAGCTATCGCGAGTCGGACACCATCAAGCCCGGCGCCGAGACAGCCCTGGCGACCGTCGCTACCTCCGATGACACCGCGGATGTCGGCCAGACAATTTGCTACGACCTGCGCTTTCCGGAGCTCTACCGCGATCTCGTCGCTCGCGGGGCCAACGTGTTGACCGTACCATCGGCCTTTACCCTCCAGACCGGGCGCGACCACTGGCACGCCCTGCTTCGCGCTCGAGCCATCGAAAACCAGGCCTACGTACTCGCGCCCGACCAATGGGGTACCCACTTCGGCGATCGCGCCTCCTACGGCCACAGCGTCGTCTACGACCCCTGGGGCCAGAGGCTGGCCTGCGCGCCCGACAAGGTGGGGATTGTCACCGCAGAACTTGACTTTGGATACCTCCGCGACGTACGCCAGCGAATGCCGAGCCTCGAGCATCGACGCCTCGGCCTCGACGAACCGACCTAAGCCTTCGAATATGAACCATAATTCGCGTCGATAACGCCGAAATTCATGGGCTCGCCCCACCGATGCTGAACTCGCGTCATGGCCAACGACACGGTCTGCAGCTAAACTCCGAGTAGGACGTTGATTTTTTACTCCGGGATGATTCATCGTCGCTCGTCTGTTCGACGGGCGAGCGTCGACTACGGTCGACGTCTCTCACACGGCCACATCATCGCCGACGCGATCGGATAATTCGATGACTCAGTTGCTCTCCATACTAGAATTCCTGCTGCCGGCGCTCTACGCGGTGGTCTTCGCGCTGTACTTCCGAAACTTCCTGGACCAGGAAAGCTCGGAGAGCTTCGTCGGACCCCCGCTGCTAAAGTTCACCGTTGTGTTGGACATCGCCTATCTGGTGCTGCGCGGATTCGTCACAGAACACTTTCCCATCGCGGCTGGCTCCGAGTTCATGGGCGTGCTCGCCGTGGCCATCGGTGTGATCTACCTCCTGGTCGAGTACCAACAAGACGAGACGAACACCGGCGTCTTCTTCATCGGCCTGATCTTCTTGTTCCAGCTCGCCTCGTCGGTCCTGATGCAGGATGTCTCGCAGGTGCCCATGCACTCGCGCGTCCCGCTCTTCAGCATCCACGTCATCTTCACCGTGATGGGATTTGCAGCGCTGAGCATCGGCGCGCTCTATGCCTTTATGTACGTGTTGCTCTCGCGGCAGCTCAAATCGCGCGAGCTCGGGCTTATCTTCCGCCGGCTCCCATCTCTGGCCACGCTCGAGAATATGAGCAAGACGGCCACGATCGCCGGAGTCGTCGTCCTGGGCATCGGTCTCGCACTGGGCCACTATTTCGCGCTCGGCCAGGCCGAGTCATTCAATATTCTCGACCCGATCATCATCTCTGCGGACCTGATATGGCTGACTTATTTCATCGGCCTCATCACCGTCACCGTCCGGGGGTTGTCCGGCATTCGCATCGGGTACCTGTCCTTGATCGGCTACGTGGTCTTGATGTCATCGATGGTCGTCATCGTCACAGTCTTCGGGGAGTTTCACTCGTTCTAATATGAGCAGAAGTAGCACACTCAGCCTTTATTCCTTCAGCCACAAGAACACGTCTCTGGAGGAGCGAGACGCCCTGGCGTTCTCCGCCGATGCAGCTGCCGCTTTCGTGGCCAGCGTGCACGCCGAGATCGGTGCGGAGGCCGCGGTGATCTCCACGTGCAACCGCACGGAATTTTACCTATTCGGACCCGCCGAGGTGACCGACTGGACGCACATCGGCGAGCGCGTTGCCGATGCGAAAGGCCTCCCCTTGTCGAAGCTCCCGCAGCCGCACGTCGCGAAGAACAACGACGCCGCGCGCCACATCTTTCGTGTCTCCGCGTCCCTCGAGTCCCTCGCCCTCGGCGAGAATCAGATCCTGGGTCAGGTCAAAGACGCGCACGAGGTTCTGCTGGACGTACCCGGCAAGTTTCCAACGCTGGACCGCCTGTTTCAGTATGCCGTCCGGGCTGGCAAAGAGGTGCGCACGGACACACGGCTGTGCGAGGGCACGGTCTCTGTGAGTTCGGTGGCGGTGGAGCTCGCGGAGAAGATCTTCGGTGACTTTACGAAGCGATCGGTGCTCATCGTCGGCGCCGGCGATACCGCCGAGAAGGCCGCGATGCATTTCTCATCGGCCGGGGCACGCAACTTCACGGTCGTCAACCGCAGCGAAGATACCGGCAAGGCGCTCGCCCGCGAGTTCAACGGCTCGTATCGGCCACTCGACGAGCTCGGCCATGCGGTCGCCGACGCCGATGTCATGCTCGTCGCGACTGGCTCGCCGAACTTTCTGGTGACACCGGATGTCATGAAGCGCGTGGTCAAATATCGCCACGAGCCGGTGTTTTTGATCGACATCAGCAACCCGCGCAACATCGACCCGGCGGTCTCCGAGCTGCAAGGTGTATTCTTGTACAATATGGACGATCTGCAGGGCGTGGTCGCCTCTCATATGCAGGCCCGCAAGCAAGAGGTCCCCGCCGCTGTCGAAATCGTCGGCCACTTCGTCTCGGAGTGGGACTCCTTCATGCGACAAAAACAGATCACCCCCACGATCTCGACGCTGGCGCGCTACTTCGAAGATATTCGGCACCAGGAGCTCGCCCGCCACCACGGCAAACTCGACGAGGAAGAGCGCAATATGCTCGAGCAATTCTCGAAGGGCCTGGTCAAAAAACTCCTGCACAACCCCATCATGTACCTGCGTCAGGCGCTCGATAACGAGACGCTCCGCAGCGAAGACCTCAACCTGGTGTGGTCTCTCTACAATCTTCAAGAATTCGAAGAAGACACCGATGACAATTAGAATTGGCTCGCGCAAATCTCGGCTCGCCCTCTGGCAAACCCGGCGCATCGCCGCGCTGCTCCAGGATGCACACGAGGATATCGAGGTCGAAGTCGTGACGATGGATACCCTCGGCGACAAAATTCTGGACAAGGCTCTGCCCGAGATCGGTGGCAAGGGGCTCTTCACCCAGGAGTTGGAAGCCGCGTTACTCACCGACGAGATCGACCTGGCGGTGCATTCGCTCAAAGACCTACCGACCGACCTGCCCGACGGGCTCGAGTATGCCGGGTCGCCGGAGCGGGGAAACCCGACCGACGCCCTCATCTCGCAGAAATGGTCGTCGCTGGAGGAGTTGCCCGACGACGCCATCATCGCGACCGGGAGTCGTCGCCGACGCTCCGAGTTGTTGGCCGTACACCCCGACCTGGAGTTTCGAGACCTGCGCGGCAATATCGACACGCGCCTGCAGAAGCTCGAGGACAACGGATGGGACGGCATTGTCA
The DNA here is from genome assembly GCA_051747295.1 of Myxococcota bacterium. GTDB lineage: Bacteria > Myxococcota_A > Bradymonadia > Bradymonadales > Bradymonadaceae > JBNJFZ01. The sequence continues at coordinate 13,232 of JBNJFZ010000027.1, read as the reverse complement.
TGGCCACCGTTGCGCTCGAGCGCCTGCAGATGCACGACGTGGTGACCATCGAGCTCGATCCCACGGTATACGTACCCGCGGTCTCCCAGGGCGCACTGGGCATCGAGACGCGAGAAGGCCGTGATGACGTCGCGGACATCCTCGAGCCGATCCTGCACCGGGAGACGGTCGACGCCGTCACCGCGGAGCGGCTCTTTCTGAACCGCCTCGAGGGCGGCTGCACGGTCCCGATCGGAGCGTATTGCCGGCGCGTCGACGACACATGGGAGTTTCGCGGATGGGTGGGCAGCCTCGACGGCACGACCGTCTTGAGCGACGTTTCTCGCGGCCCCGACCCCGGCTCGCTCGCCGACGACATGGCGGCCTCTTTCATCGACCGCGGTGCACGGGAGATCCTCGCCGATGTCGGATAAAAACGACGGGATAGTGGAGCCGGTTCGTATCGCTTACACCGGCACTCGAGCGCCGGACGTGCAGGACTCTGGCTTCGTATTACTCCACCTCCCGATGCTGGAGAGCGATCCGGTCGAGTTCAACCCGGCGATTATCGCGGAGCTCCTCAAGGCCGAAGTTCAGGTCGTCTTCTTCAGCTCTAAGGCCGTCTCGGCGGTCTCGAACTCCCCCCTCGAAAAACACTTCGATGCAGACAACGTCCAGATCTGGGCGGTGGGCTCCAAGACAGCCGAGGCCATCGAAGACGCGCTGGGTGTCGTGGCGAACGTCCCCGACCGACAGGACTTCGACGGAATCTGTGCCGCGCTCGAACGGCCGGATACACGCAAGATCGTCGTCTTCGGCCTCGAAGGCGGCCCGCGCAACCTGGGAGACGCCCTTACAGATCGAGTCGTCCACGAATTCCCGGTCTACCGAACATTCCCCCGGCTCTACCCGAACCTGGGCGATGTGTTGCGCGAGTTCGCGCCCGACTGGATCGCCTTTACCAGCCCGAGAGGCCTCGATGCCTTCGCATCACAGGCCGACCAATTCGATTTTGCGTGGCGCGACGTAGATACGGCAGCCATCGGTCCGACGACCGGCGACTCTCTCAGAGAGCATGGGCTCGAGCCGCGCGTCGAGCTCGACACTCCCGGTCGAAATCGCCTGGTTCGGGCGCTATTGGATACCGACCCACAATAGTACAGAAGGCGCACACCTCGTCCCTCCCGTCGCCAAATGACGCCGCCAGATACGGTGCCGGGAGACGATCCCGTCTTGCTTTTTTCGGACAAGTGTCCATCCTCTTGGCGCTACATACGCCCTTCTCTCGGAGCCCCCGATCTCATGAATTCTCGTGACCGCTTCCTCAAAGCCTGTCGTTGTGAACCGCTGGAGCGCCCGCCCGTATGGGTGATGCGCCAGGCTGGCCGCCACCTACCGGAGTACCGCGAGCTCCGAGAGACCTACAGCTTCCACGACGTCGTCGCCAACCCCGAGCTCGCCCTCGAGGTCACCATGCAGCCGTTGCGTCGCTACGACGTCGACGCGGCGATCATGTTCAGCGATATCCTGGTCATCCCCGAGGCCATGGGGCAGCCGTATCACTTCCCGGAGGGCGGCGGGATCCGGATGGAATTCGCCGTCGACTCCGAGGAGGATGTCGCAAAGCTGAACCCGCAGGGCACCGCCGAGCACCTCAGCCACGTGGGCGATGCCATCGGCCTCATCCGCGACGAATTGGACGGCGAGCGCGCGCTGATTGGATTTTCGGGGTCTCCGTGGACGCTGGCGACCTATATGATCGAAGGCGGCAGCTCCAAGAGCTACGCTACGACCAAGGAAATGCTCTACGGGCGCCCCGACCTCTTCGACCAACTCATGGAGAAGATCACCGCCTCCGTCATCGAATACTTCGAGATGCAGATCGAGGCCGGCGTCGACGCCGTCCAGATCTTCGATAGCTGGGGCGGCGTCCTGGCTCCTCACGCCTTCGAGCGCGGCTCGACCTCCTGGATGCGCCGTATCGTCGACGCGATCGATGGCCGCGTGCCGGTCATCGTATTCTCCAAGGGGATGTCGCACCTGACCGACGCGCTCGCGTCGACCCAGGCCAACGTCGTCGGTGTGAGCTGGAATACACACCTCGATCGCGTCCACGAAGCGCTCCCGGACGACATCGGCGTCCAGGGCAATCTGGATCCGGTCATTCTCAATACGACGACGGATATCGTCGAGCGTGAGACGACCCGCATCCTCGAAGCGATGCGCGGCCGCGCCGGACACATCTTCAACCTCGGCCACGGGATTTCGCCCGATGCGAAGCCCGAGAACGTCAAGCGCATGGTCGATACCATCGTTCAATTCGAGTAGACGCCCTTTATGAAAGACACCCGCGAGCAGAGCATCGGCGTCGTCGGCGCCGGCATCACCGGGCTGGTCACCGCCTATCGGCTCGGCCAACTCGGTCACCGCGTCACCATCTATGAGGCGTCGGACCGCGCTGGCGGGCAGATCGGCTCCTTCGAACGAGACGGCTACCTGCTCGAGCGCGGACCGCATACTCTGCTGGTTCGCAACGCGGAGACTCGCACCCTGATCGAGCAACTCGGGCTGGAGGACGCGGTCCTCCAGGCAAATGAGGAGGCCTCCAAGCGATTCATCCTCCGGGATGGTGAGCTCGTCGAAGTCCCTACCTCCCCCGGGGCCTTCCTGAAGACCGACCTGCTCTCTCCGGCCGCCAAGGTTCGCCTGCTCGCAGAGCCGTTTATCGGCGGACCTGAACCCGACATCGACGAGAGCCTGGCCAAGTTCGTCGAGCGGCGCCTGGGAGAGGAAGTGCTCGAATACGCCGTGGGGCCCTTTGTCGGCGGCACCTACGCCGGTGATCCCAGACACCTGTCGGCGCGCCAGTCGTTTCCGGCGCTGACCGAGTTAGAATCCGAGGGCGGCTCGCTATTCGTCGGCGCCCTCGGCCGCATGCTGGAGGCGAGAAAAGCCGACAAGCCACGCCAGCCGACCTCCCTGATCAGCTTCAAAGACGGAAACCAGACCCTCGTCGACGCGCTCGTCCGCCATCTGGACGCCACGGTCGAACTCGAGGCCACCGTGACCGCGCTCGCACGCACCGACGACGCTTGGGAACTGACTTTCGAGGGCGAAGACCAGACCACGACCCACACCCACGATGCGGTCCTGTGCTGCATCCCGACCTACAGGCTCGCGGCGCTCGACATCAGAGACGGCGACGAGCGCGCGGACCTCGATGCACTCGCAGACATCGTATATCCCCCTGTCGCCATCGTGGCGATGGGATTCGACGCGTCCGCCGTCGAGCATCCCCTCGATGGATTCGGGGTCCTCGTCCCGGAACCCGAGCAACGCAAGATCCTGGGCTCTCTATTCATGTCGACCCTGTTCGAGGGCCGCGCTCCAGACGGAAAGGTCCTGCTCACCAGCTTTGTGGGCGGCGCTCGCCAGCCGGAGCTCGCCAGGCAGCCGCGCGAGACCATCATCGATATGGTCCTCGAGGAGCTACGCGACCTGCTCGGCGTCGCGCGTCCCCCCGAGATGCTCGAATTCGTCATGTGGGAGCGCTCGATTCCGCAGTACGAAGTCGGCTACCAGCGCTACCTCGACCACATGGACCAACTCGAGGAGCACCACCCTGGCCTCTACCTCGCCGGAAATTATCGAGACGGCATCGCCGTGCCCGACCTCATCGCGGCCGCGTTCTCGACCGCCGTACGCATCGACAACGACCTGGCCTGGCAAACCGCCTAGCCCGGTTCACTGATCAGCCCCATATCAGAGTCGCACTATGACGAAGCACTTCAACTTGCCCAGACGTCCCCGGCGAATGCGCCGCTCGGAGAATATTCGCTCCCTCGTGCGTGAGACGCACCTGACGCGCGACGACCTCATCATGCCGGTGTTCATCACCGCCGGTGAGGATATCAAGCGCGAGATTCCGTCGATGCCGGGCATCTATCAACACTCCCTGGACCGAGTCGACGAAGAGCTGGAGCTGCTGCTGGACCGCGGGATCACCCGCATCGTCCTCTTCGGCATCCCGGAGCAAAAAGACGAGGTTGGCTCCGACACCTTCGACCCGCACGGGATCATCCAGGAGTCGCTGCGCCACATCCGCGAACACCACCCGTCGTTCTACGTCATTACCGACGTCTGCTTCTGTGAATACACCAGCCACGGACACTGCGGCGTCGTGGATGAACACGGCGAGTTGCTCAACGACCCCACGCTCGAGAACCTGCAGCGCCAGGCGGTCTCTCACGCGGAAGCCGGCGCCGACATGGTCGCCCCCTCCGGTATGCTCGACGGAATGATCACCGCGATCCGCACGGCCCTCGACGACCACGACTTCCACGACGTGGCCATCATGAGCTACGCGGTCAAGTACGCCTCGGCGTTCTACGGCCCGTTTCGCGACGCGGTCGACTCGAGCCCGCAGTTCGGCGACCGACACGCCTACCAGATGGACCCGGCCAACCGGCGAGAGGCGCTCATCGAGGCCAGCCTCGACGTCGAGGAGGGTGCCGACATCCTGATGGTCAAGCCCGCCCTCTCCTACATGGACATCATCTCGGACGTGCGCGCCAGCTTCGACGTACCCGTCGCCGCCTACAACGTCTCCGGCGAGTACGCGATGGTGAAAGCCGCCGAGCAAAAGGGTTGGATCGACGGCGATGCCGTCGCCCTCGAGAAGCTCAAATCCATGAAGCGCGCCGGCGCGGACATCATTTTGAGCTATTTTGCGAGAGACCTTGCAACCAAACTACCCGTGTGATGCATCACAGGTAGCGAAGGCGTGTTCCCAACCGACGCGCCGACCGACTGTTCCTTCGAGTTTTCCACGGATAAGTGATGAGCAATCAAGGTGTACTCCTCGTCAACCTCGGCTCCCCCGACTCGACCGACGTCTCCGACGTCCGACGCTATCTCCGCGAGTTCCTGTCGGACCCGCGCGTACTCGACATTCCCACGCCGATTAGGAAGGCCATCCTCAACCTCTTCATCCTGCCATTCCGGCCAAAAGACTCGGCCGAGGCCTACACGAAAATATGGACGGAAGAAGGATCGCCGCTCATCCACCTGACCTACCGCGTCGCGGAGCTGCTCGGGGAGCGCATCGACCTGCCGGTCCAGATTGGCATGCGCTACGGGAACCCGTCCACGCGGTCGGCCCTGCAGGCTCTGCACAACCGCGGCATCGACGAGCTCTTTGTCATCCCCCTGTACCCGCACTACGCGATGTCGAGCTACGAGACGGCTGTCGCCAAGGTCAAAGACGAGCTCGCCGACCTTCCATTCGAGATGGATCTGACGTTTCAGCCGCCGTTTTACGACGATCCAGACTACATCGACGCGCTGGTCGAGAGTGCCGAGCCCTATCTCGAGGACGACTACGACCACGTGCTGTTCAGCTACCACGGCGTGCCCGAGCGACATATCAAGAAAGGCGACCCGTCCGGCTGCTACTGTCTGCAATCGCCCGACTGCTGCGTGAAGAAAAACCCGGTTCAAGCCATGTGCTACCGCCACCAGGTGCACGCCACGACGTGGGCGTTCGTCGAAAAAGCGGGCATCCCCGACGACAAATGGGGCCTCTCCTTCCAGTCTCGCCTCGGTACCGACCCGTGGCTCCAGCCGTTTACCGACAAGGTCCTGGAGCGGCTCCCCAGCGAGGGCAAAAAGCGAGTGGTCGTGCTCTCTCCGGCCTTCGTCTCGGACTGTCTCGAGACGATCGAGGAGCTCGGCATGGAGGGACGCGAGGACTTCCTCGACTCCGGCGGTAAGAGCTACGAACTCGTCCCCTGCCTCAACGAACACCCACGCTGGATCGACGTGCTCGAGAAGTTCGTCCATCACTATATCGACGGCAAACTCGCATCGGAACACCGTGACGCGCTGGCAGCCGAATAGCGCGCCCATCATCACGCCCTATTCTCCGCGCACTTTCTCTGACCTGAACCGTGCACTATGGTGTACGTATAATTACTCTCAATTGTATCGGCACGACGTCTCAGACGACGAACTCCGATCAACTCCGATGAACCCATCACCCGGCGATTGGAGATTCAGTTGACAGATGACCGATCGACACAGGAAGGACCCGCACTACCCCCTCTTACCCGCACCGAAGTCATCACCCGTCGCTACGAGCTGCGACGCGTGCTCGACTCGGTGCTGGCCGCCGTCTTCGTCAAGGACGTCGATGGCCACTACCTGCTGATGAATCGCGCATGTCGACAACTCCTCGGTCTGTCGCTCGATGCAGATGTTACTGACATGAGCGTCGACAAGTTCTTCTCCGAGGCGCAGTCGATTCAAATTCGGAACTTGGAGGCGGAGATCTGGGCGGAAGGAACCTCTCGGACGGCCGAAAACACCTACCAGACCCCGAGTGGGCGCCGGCTGACGCTGCTGACAAAGAAGATGCCCGTTCGGGCGAATGAGGACGACGAGGGGGTGATTTTTGCAGTCGCAACGGATGTCACCGCGCATACGGACATCGAGGAGCGACTCGCCCGACAGGCCCACGAGCTTCGCGAGCGCGTCAAAGAGCTCAGCTGCCTGTACGAAGTCTCGCGTATCCTGCTCGACAGCACGGGACGCCTCGAAGCTAGCACGCTCGAGCGCATCGCCGAGCGCATACCCTCGGGCTGGCAGTACCCGGATATCACCGAAGCGCGCGTCTCGCTCGGTGAAAACACCGGCCAGACCGAGGGCTTCCGTGAGACCGAGTGGATGCAGCAACATCGACGTGGATCTGGCGAGACGCTGGCCGCGATCGACATCGCGTACACCGCTGATCCTCGCCAGAGTACAGATGCGTCGCTCTTCCTGGCCGAAGAACAGCGCCTGCTGGAGTCGCTCGTCGAGCGACTCTTCGAAGCAGCTCGACGCTCTCACGCCGAGCAACAGGTGCGCTTTCAGGCACGGCTGCTCGACGTCGTCGGTGAATCGGTCATCGCGACCGGCCTCGATGGTACGATCACGTACTGGAATCGGGCGGCCGAGGAGATGTTCGGGTGGAAGACACAGGAGGCTATCGGTCGCAACATCATGGATATGACGCCGGGCGCAGGGCAGCTCGAGATGGCTGAAGAAATCATGGATTCAGTGCGTCGCGGCGAACAGTGGTCCGGCGAGTTTTCAGTCCAGCGCAAGGACGGCACGGAGTTCATCGCACACGTCACCAATACCGGACTCCTCGACGAAGATGACCAGCTCGTGGGCATCGTAGGGGTCTCGCGAGACGTGACTCGGGTCAAGGAGCTCGAGGCAACGCTCCGACAGGCCCGGAGACTCGAAGCGCTCGGCCGGCTCGCCGGCGGTATCGCCCACGACTTCAACAATATGCTCACGGCCATTCAGGGAAACGCCCAACTCCTCCGCCTCGATATCGACGATCAGGTCGTCCTCGAGAATGTCGAGGAGATCGACCGCGCCGCCACCCGTGCAGCCGACCTCACCCGTCAGCTCCTGGCCTTCAGCCGCCGTCAAATGCTCGCGCCCAAGACCCTCTCGCTGGCCGACACCATCGCCGAGCTGGAAGTCATGGTGCGCAGAATCATCGGCGACCAGGTCGACTTGTCCTTCACCTATGCCCCCGATGCTGGAAACGTTCGGGCGGACCCCACACAGCTTAGCCAGATCCTGATCAACCTGGTGATCAACGCGCGGGACGCGATCGAAAACACCGGTAGAGTCGAGGTGCGCGTCGACAACCACGTAAGCGAGGAGGACGACGGTCCTCCCGACTCGAAGCCCCCCGGCGAGTATGTCGTCCTCACCGTCGAGGATAACGGTCAGGGCATGGACGAAGAGACCCGACGGAACATCTTCGAGCCGTTCTTTACGACCAAATCCGACGGCAGCGGAACCGGCCTCGGCCTGGCTACAGTCTACGGGATCGTCAAGCAGAGTAACGGACATATCGAAGTCAGCTCGGCGGTTGGCGAAGGGAGTTGTTTCCGCGTCTTCTTTCCTCGCGTGTTTTCCGAGGCGGAGCCGTCCTCGCCGCCCGCCGAATCCGGACACGGCGCACTCGAACACGAGCACACCATCCTGATCTGTGAGGACGAACCCACGGTCAGGCGTCTGACGCAGCGTACGCTCGAGCGCAAGGGCTACACCGTACTCGCTGCGGAGTCTGGCCCCCGCGCGCTCGAGATCTTCGCCGAGGCCGGCCCTGGAGCCATCGACCTGATCATCTCCGATATCGTCATGCCCGAGATGAGCGGCCTCGACCTACGCGAGGAAGTCCTCAGGCTCGCCCCCGACACTCGATTCCTCCTGGTCAGCGGGTACGCCGAGCCGGCACTTTTGAAGGGCCGCGAGAGCGAACTACAGGAGCAGTTCTTACGAAAGCCGTTCGACACCGATGAGCTGACGGAGAAGGTCGCCGCGCTCCTCGAACACACGCCTGGATAGTAGGGTTTTGCACCTATCCGGCCACGAGCTGAATCTTCTCTAGCGCTGCCGAGCGAGCCGCGGCGATCTGCCGGCAGCTTTTTCGAGCGACACGTTGACGGAACCGGGCGCCCGCACTTAATCCTGTGCGGGCATATTTGCCTCTGGACACCTCCCACGAAGACGACGGACGAACCGACATGGCATACGACAAGAGCCAACAACTCATGGACCGCGCCCGCAAGGTCATGCCCGGGGGCGTCAACTCACCCGTGCGAGCCTTCACGAGCGTCGGCGGCACCGCTCCGTTCATTTCACGGGCGCAGGGACCGTATCTGTGGGACGAAGACGGAAATCAGTACATCGACTTCGTGCTCACCTGGGGCCCGGCGATCCTCGGCCATGCCAACGAGAAGGTCGTCGGTGCGGCGCAGGAGGCCGTGGCGCTCGGCTCGTCGTTTGGCGCCCCGACCGAGCGCGAGATCGACATCGCCGAGATGCTCGTCGAGCGCGTGCCCGGACTCGACGTCGTACGCCTGGTCAATAGCGGCACCGAAGCGTGTATGTCGGCGATCCGACTCGCACGCGGCGCGACTGCTCGCGACAAGATCATCAAATTCGAGGGCTGCTACCACGGCCACTCCGACTCATTCCTCATCGCCGCCGGCTCCGGCGCGCTCACCCTCGGCGTGCCGAATAGCCCCGGCGTCACGGAAGGCACCGCCAGGGATACGCTGCTGGCCGAGTTCAATAGCATCGACTCGGTTAAGGCCCTCATCGAAGAACACGGTGCGGCCGAGATCGCCGCGATCATCCTGGAGCCCATCACCGGCAACACGGGCTGTATTCCGCCCCGCGACGGCTTCCTCGACGACCTTCGCGACCTGTGCGACCACTACGGAATCGCACTCGTCCTAGACGAGGTGATGACCGGATTTCGCGTGGCACGCGGCGGCGCCGCGGAGCTGTACGACGTCGAAGCGGACATCTACTGCTTTGGAAAAGTCATGGGCGGTGGGTTCCCGATGGCGGCGTACGGCGGCAAAGACGAGTTCATGCGCCATATGGCGCCCGACGGACCCGTCTACCAGGCGGGAACCCTCTCGGGCAATCCCGTCGCTGTCGCTGCGGGCATCGCCACGCTCTCCCAGCTCGACGACACGGCCTACGCGAAGCTCGACGCCGCCGGCGAGCGCCTGCAAGCCGGCATGCAGACCATCATCGACACGCACAACTATCCGCTGACGCAGCACCGAGTCGGCTCGATGTTCTCGCTATTCTTCTCGGAGGGGCCGATACGCGACCACCAGGACGTCAAAGCATGTGATATCCAGCGGTTCAACGCCTACTTCCACGAGATGCTCGACCGCGGTGTCTACCTGGCGCCCAGTCAATTCGAAGCGGGATTCCTATCGGTCATGCACGACGACGAGATCATCGACGCCGTCCTCGAGCGCGCCGAAGACTCCCTGGCCGAGGTCTTCTGATTCACGCCCCGACTACGCGGAGAAGCCCTCTTCACCGATGAGCGGGACAAATCTCACGGCCCCGAGGTCCTCGGACGCAAATTCGTCCTCGGCCTCACGCCGAACGCGCACGAGCGACTGATGCATGACCTTGTCGCCCACCGGCATCACGAGCCGCCCGCCGATGGCGAGCTGGGACTTGAGCGAGTCGGGCACGCTCGGGCCCGCTGCAGCTGACACAATCGCGTCGAAGGGGGCCTCGTCCTCCCAGCCCACCGTGCCGTCGCCGTGCATCACATGCACGTTCTCGTAGCCGAGCTGGTCCAGTGCGGCGGTCGCACGCTCGGCTAGTTCGGCATGCCGCTCGACGGTGAAGACCTGCTCGGCGAGCTCGCCCAGGACCGCGGCTGCATAGCCGGAGCCAGTACCGACCTCGAGGACCCGGTCACCGGGCTCCAACTCCAGCGCCTCTGCCATCAGGGCCACGATATACGGCTGTGAAATCGTTTGCCCCGTCCCGATAGGAAGAGGGCCATCCGTGTAGGCACGCTCGCGCATCTCCGCGGGCACGAATTGTTCTCGTGGTACGCTGCGCATCGCCTCCAATACCCGTTTGTCCGTGATACCTCGCGCCTCGATCTGATTTTGGACCATGCGGCGCCGGCGTTCGGCCAGATCCGTGCTATTCGCCATATTGCTGCTCCGTCTTGAAGACTGACATTCGCGGCCAAAGCTCATCACCAGCGAGCACAGACCAAGCAACCGGCGTCAGGGTGCGTCGGCGCTGACCGCATCGGCTGCCGCGAGGACTTTCTTCGTCAGGATGACCGACTTGAAGAAGACAACCGCCGGGGGCGCGTCCTCGAGCTGCTCACGCCCGGTCTTGAGCCGCTCGCTGACGACCAGAACCAGCGGCACGTCGACCGCCGAGAGCATCTCGATTCTACGCTCGAGGTACGCCAGGCGCCAAAAGCCCACGACCTCGATCCAGACTTCGCGCCCGTCGTCTGCGCGCAGCACGTAATCGGTCACCAGGACCTGATTGTCCGGTAAGTCGACGATCCGGGCGTCGCGCTCGAGCCTCCAGTCGGTGTCGTGCTCCTCGAATCGCTCCTCGAAATAGCGCTCCTCCTCGGCGACCCACTGCCCCTTCGCCGTGTAGTGCGACACGAGGCCCTGGTCGGAATCCAGGTGAAATTCGCGCTCCTGGTCCTCCCAGTCGAGCGCCGCGGTCATCGACCAATCGTCCATCAAGAGGAGCGCAGGCAGGAAACGCGCCATCCGAATCCCGTACTTCCGGCTGCTCTTGAACAGGCTCGCCGGACCGTCGACGATGATGCGGTAGCCCGAATCGATGCGAGTCGCGCGGTGCATCAGCCGGTTGAACTTAAGCAACTGAAACAAATAGCGGAGTCGATTCGGGTCGGTGCCACGCAGTTCGATCTGGAGCCGAACCGCCTTGTAGAGGACGGCCTGAGCCAGCGCGACGTTGTAGCGCTCGAGCAACGCCTCGGGCTCGATATCCTCGAAGTCGGTGAGCAACTGGCGCTCGTCGAGATCGGCGTACAGACCCTCCGCGACCTCGTCCGCTGCCAGCTCCATGTCGTCAGCGACCTGCTCGAAGATAGCGACGCGGTCCTCGTCGGTCGTCACCGGCCCCTCACGCGCTGCGAGGTCGAACACCGCCCTGCGGATCTCGACGGGATCGACCGCAGCGACCGTCTCGAACTCGCTGCGATCCATCAGCAACTTGGCGAGGCCTCGCCAGATCAGATAGTCCGTCCCGTGGCCAACGACCCGATCGACCGACTCGTCGATCGGGGCTTTCGGACCACCGCGATGCTCTCGGAAAATCTCCACGAGCCTCTCGGCGCGCTCGGTCGCGCCCTCGTCCTCGACATCGAGGTATTCAGGGACCACGCGGCCGTCGCGAATGCGCGTTCTGAGTAAATCACTCGTAAGCATCGTGCTTCCGTCGCCTGTCGCTGACGAAGGTTTCGACCGAATCCTCCGTGATGAGTTCGTAGAGCGTCGCCTTCTTGCCCTCCTGTTGCCTCAGGATTCGCCCCAGCCGCTGCACGTGCTCGCGTACCGAGCCGGTCCCGGACAAGACGATCGCGATATTCGCCTCGGGCACGTCCACGCCCTCGTTGAGTACCTTGCTCGTCACCACGGCCCTGTAGTCGCCGGTGTTGAGCTTGCGCAGGACCTCCTTGCGCTCCTTGATCTTGGTCTGGTGGGTAATTGCGGGGATCAGCGCCCGCTCACTGATGCGATAGACCGACTCGTTGTCGTTGGTAAACACGATGCAACGGTCGTCGTGGTGCCGCGCGAGCAGGTCGAAGAGCTTCTCGAGCTTGTTGTGATGCACCAGCGCGAGTTGCTTTTGGTACTGGTAGGCCTTGAGCGCGCGGCGCCCCTCCTCGGAGCGATTCGTCGCCGCCAGAAACCGCGGCCACCCGCGCCGAGACGACATACGAATCCCGCGACTCTCCACGAACCCGCGATAGATCGCCCGGGCCTTCTCGTAGCGCTCGAACTCGCCCGCCGTCATCGGGACCTCCGCACGGCGTACCTCGTAGTCGGCGAGGACGTCGCCGGAGAGCTCTTTGATGGACTTGCGATAGACGATTGGACCGACCAGCTCGTCGTATTCCGACTCCCGACCGTCCGATCGCTCCGGTGTGGCGGTCAGTCCCAGTCGAAACGGCGCGATCGAGAATTCCGAAGCCTGCCGATAGACCTCCCCTGGAAGGTGATGCGCCTCATCGAAGACGACCAGGCCAAAGCGCCCGCCGAGCCGCTCCATATGAATCGCCGCCGAATCGTAGGTCGACACGGTCAGCTCTTCGATTTCGTGGTAGCCACCGCCGATGAGGCCGACCGGCTGACCAAAGGCGTTCTCCAATACCCCGGACCACTGATTCATGAGGTCGATGGTCGGTACGACGACGAGCGTGGATCGGGAGACGTCCTCGATGGCCAACTGTGCCACGTATGTCTTTCCCGAGCCGGTCGGGAGCACGACCATCCCGCGGCGCCCACTGTTGCGCCAGGCTTCGAGCGCCTCGCCTTGATGCTGGTAAGGCTCGAGCCGCTCACGGATTTGAAAGTCGGTCTCGACGTAGTCGCGCGCGGTATCACGGACGCGATAGCCGGCCCGGAGAAGCTTCGCCAGCACCACCCGGTATGAGGCGGCGGGCGCGCGAAATTGGTCGACACGGTCGTCGAATACGAAGGCCTCGGGCGCATCGAAGTCCGGGTCTGACTCCCTCAAGAGCAACGTGCCCTCGTCGAAGGCCAGATCGAGCGGCGCTTCCCTCGCAAACCCCTCTTCGCGCTCTAGCTCCAGAATGTTCGGGTCACTGCCCAAGGCTCAGTCCGACGATTTGATTT
>JBNJFZ010000026.1:0-45895 GCA_051747295.1 Myxococcota bacterium | reverse complement strand
AGTTGATCACGCCGATCGCCATGGACGAGGGACTGCGCTTCGCGATTCGCGAAGGTGGTCGCACCGTCGGCGCCGGCGTCGTCACCGAAATCTACGAATAAGTCTTTTCTGTCGACGAGAGGGCCGTCTAAGGCGGCCCTCTCGTCGTTCGAGCGATCGTCAAAAGATCGCCCGAAATGGTTTGTAGCGCCTCGACGCAATGGAATAAAAAGTCACTTGATCTCGCAGGGTTGCTCCTGTAGGGTCCGCCCTCCCGTCACAGCGAGGGCGGGAAAATCGAGGCTTTTTTTCGAACGGCTTCACGTAGCCAAATCGGAATCGTGAAGTCGTTTTATTTCGCGAAATTACGCGGGATGCAGCCGGGCCTCCTTCGGGAGTCTCGTCAGCGTCTCGGGGCCTGCACTCAACAAGGTGTGTCATGGCAAACGAAAAAATTCGCATCAAACTCAAAGCGTACGACCACACTCTGCTGGACGCGTCCGCTGCTGAAATCGTCGAGACCGCGAAACGTACCGGCGCGAAAGTCGCCGGGCCGATTCCGCTCCCGACGCGCATTCAGCGCTGGACCGTTCTGCGCGGACCGTTCATCGATAAGACGGCGCGCGAGCAGTTCGAGATGCGTACGCATAAACGCTTGCTCGACATCCACGAGCCCACGCAGCAGACGCTCGACGCGTTGATGCGCCTGGACCTCGCAGCGGGTGTCGATGTCGAGATTAAGACTTGATCCGTAGGCCGCGCGGTGAATGCACCGTCGGCCACTCCGGATTGTAACCACACTCTTTCGCGCGTCCGAGCTGGAATCAGGGCGGCGCAGGAGTCCAAGAATGAAGATAGACGTTGTAGATATTCAAAATTCTTCTGTCGGTGAGGCCGACCTCTCGGACGACATCTTTGGTGTCGAGGTGCGCGAGCACCTGTTCTGGGAAGTCGTCAACTGGCAGCGCGCTCGTCGCCGTCAGGGCACCCATAAAGTAAAGGGTCGCTCTGAAGTTCGCGGTGGCGGTCGCAAGCCGTGGAGACAGAAAGGCACGGGTCGCGCTCGACAGGGCACGATTCGCGCTCCTCAGTGGGTCGGCGGTGGCGCCGTCCACGGGCCGTCTCCTCGGGACTATAGCTACTCCCTTCCAAAGAAGAAGCGCAAAGCCGCCCTCCGGTCGGCGCTGAGCATGAAGGCGGAAGAGGGCAACCTCCGAGTCGTCGACAGCCTCGCGCTCCCCGAGATCAAGACGAAGCGCGCGGTCGAGATGCTCGACACGTTGGACGCGTCGAACGCCCTGGTCGTAGACGCGACCGAGCGCAACGACGACACCAACGAAGTCACGCACAACGATGAGCTTCGCCTGTCGGTGCGCAATCTCAACGACGCGAAATATCTCGCGTCAGAGGGCCTCAACGTCGAAGACGTACTTCGCTTTGACGTCCTGGTGCTCAGTCAGAAGGCGCTCGACCATATTCAGGAGGTTCTCAAGCCATGAAGAATCCGTACGACATCATTATTCGTCCGGTCATGACCGAGAAGTCCAACGATCTTCTCGAGCTGGAAAATAAGGTCACGTTCCGCGTCAAGTTCGACGCGAATAAGATCGAGATCAAAGAGGCCGTGAAGATCCTGTTCGACGTGGACGTCGACGGGGTCAATACCCTCATCATGCCCGGTAAGCCCAAGCGTGTCGGCCGCTTTCTCGGTCGCCGCCGCGCCTGGAAAAAGGCAATCGTCCAACTCGCCGAAGGTGAGTACATCGACTTCTACGCGCTGGAAGGCGCTGGGGAAGACGCCGGCGTCGTTTGATGAAGCGATTTCACACCGCTCGCCCCCGCGGCGAGCACTGGGAGTAAGCAATGGCTAGCAAGAAATACAACCCGACATCGCCCGGTCGCCGCTTCGTGCGGACGACTGACTACGGCGAAGTCACCAAAACCGAACCCGAGCGCGCGCTGACCGAGAGCAAGAATCGGAGCGGTGGGCGCAATAACAAGGGTCGCATGACGGTCCGTCGCCGTGGTGGCGGACACAAGCGTCGCTATCGCAAGATCGACTTCAAGCGAGACAAGATCGGCGTGCCGGCGGATGTCGCCGCGATCGAATACGACCCAAACCGGTCGGCATTTATCGCGCTGCTTCATTACACGGACGGCGAAAAGCGGTATATCCTGGCCCCGCAAAAGATCCAAGTGGGCGACACGATCGTCGCTCGCTCGGATGCGGACATCAAGCCGGGCAACTCGCTTCGTCTTCGTCAGATGCCGGTCGGTACTGTCGTGCACAACGTCGAGCTTCGTCCCGGAAAGGGCGGACAACTCGCACGCTCGGCAGGATGCTGGGCTCAGTTGATGGCAAAAGAAGGCCGCTACGGCCTGATGAAGCTGCCGTCGGGCGAGCTTCGTCGCATCCTCCTCGAGTGCCGCGCCACGGTTGGCTCGGTCTCGAATCCGGAGCACGAGAACCGCTCGCTGGGCAAGGCCGGCCGCTCCCGTTGGTTGGGTAAGCGTCCGTCCGTCCGCGGTGTTGCGATGAACCCGGTCGACCACCCCCACGGTGGTGGTGAGGGTCGTACAGCAGGTGGTCGCCACCCGGTGACGCCCTGGGGTAAGCCGACGAAGGGCAAGAAGACGCGCAAGAACAAGCGCACCAACAAGTTTATTCAGAAGCGTCGCAAGACGCGCAACAAGAGTAAGTAATGGTCGTGGGCCCAGCGCCCACACCGGCGAACTACGCAGGAGAGAAACGTGCCACGCTCAATTAAAAAAGGTCCTTTTGTAGACGACAGCCTCCTCAAGAAGGTCCGACGGGCCAAAGAGGCGGGCGATCGCCGCGCGATCAAGACCTGGAGCCGTCGGTCGATGATCGTTCCAGAATTCATCGGTGTGACGTTCGCGGTGCACAACGGCAAAGAATTTGTGCCGGTGTTCGTCACCGAGAATATGGTTGGACACAAGCTCGGTGAATTCGCGCCCACGCGCACGTTTTACAGTCACCAGAGAGAAAGAACGACTGCGGTTCGCGGTCGCTGAGCACGCCGAGGATGACCTCGGGTGCCCGCACACGGTCGCGCAGCTCGAGTGGCATCACGCCGCTCGATGTGCTCGGCCGCATCACTGCCAAATTGAGTGAACGTCATGGGTAAGCAAAGTAAAAAAACAAGCCGCGCCAACACGGCGACCGCTCGCAATGTGCGGATCGCGCCGATGAAGGTTCGGAACGTTATCGACTTGATTCGGAACAAGCCGCTCTTCGAGGCGCTGAACATCCTACAGTTCACGCCCAAGAAGGCCGCTCCGATCGTGTCAAAGCTCATCGAATCTGCGCTCCATAATGTCGAGCACAGTGACGAGCACGACTGGGATGTCGACGAACTCGTCGTCTCCGAGGCGTACGTCAACGAAGGGCCAACGATGCGGCGCTTCAAGCCCCGAGCGATGGGACGCGCGACGCGGATCAACAAGCGAACCAGTCACATCACCGTGGTGCTACAGCCGCAATAGGCTTTTTAGGAGGACGTTATGGGTCAGAAAGTACACCCAACAGGATTTCGCCTCGGGATTATCCGGCCGTGGACCTCGAAGTGGTACGCCGAGAAGAATTACTCGGAGTGGCTGCACGAGGATCTGAAGGTTAAAGACTTCATCCACGAGCGGCTCGGGCATACCGGGATCAGCAAGGTCGTGATCGAGCGTATGGCCAATAAGGTCAAGATCTCGATCCACACCGCCAAGCCGGGCATTGTGATCGGCAAGCGCGGAAGTGGAATCGAGAAGCTCAAGTCCGATCTCCAGGCGCTCACCGACTGCGAGATCTTCCTGAATATCCAGGAAGTGCGTAAGGCGGAGCTCGACGCCAAGCTGGTCGCGGAGGGTATCGCGACTCAGTTGGAGCGACGAGTCAGCTTCCGACGCGCGATGAAGAAAGCCGTCCAAACCGCGATGAAATTCGGCGCGAAGGGCATTCGCGTCAATTGTGCCGGCCGCCTTGGTGGCGCCGACATGGGCCGTCGCGAGTGGTACCTGGAAGGTCGGGTCCCGCTCCACACGCTCCGCGCGGATATCGATTACGGCCTCGCGGAAGCCAAGACGACCTACGGCATCATCGGTGTCAAGGTCTGGATCTTCAAAGGCGAAGTCCTCGAAGCAGAAGCAAGATTTTAATGTGCGACGGATCCCGCCTGCGGGAACTGTCAAAAGGAGTCCATTATGTTGAGTCCCAAGCGAGTACGGTGGCGAAAGCGCCATAAAGGTCGTCTCAAGGGCAAAGCCCATCGCGGAAGCAAGCTTGCTTTCGGTAAGTACGGCCTGGTCGCTCTCGAGCCCAAGCGGATCACCGCTCGGCAAATCGAGGCAGCGCGTATCGCAATGAACCGGTACATCCGGCGCCAGGGTAAAATCTGGATCCGAATCTTTCCGGACAAGCCCGTCACCAAGAAACCGGCCGAGACCCGAATGGGTAAAGGTAAAGGTACGCCCGAAGTATGGGTCGCACCGGTGAAGCCGGGCCGCATCCTCTTCGAGATGGATGGCGTCCCGCGTGAGACCGCGGAAGAAGCATTCCGCCTGGCCGGACACAAGCTCCCGATCAAAACCAAGTTCGTGGCGCGAGGAGAAACGCTATGAAAGCCGCCGAACTCAGAGATAAATCAGACGACGAGCTCCGCGAGCTGGAGCACCAGGTGCGAGACGAGTTGTTTCGCATGAAAATGAAGCACTTCACTGGTCAGCTCCAGAACGTGGCCGAGCTCAAGTCACAGAAGAAAGACATCGCGCGCATCAAGACCATTCTTCGCGAGCGTGAACTCGCCGAAGTCGAGGAGTGAGTCGCCCCACTCGCGCCAGACGGCGTGAATGAGGAAGCGCCACAAAGGAGAGATTATGGCCGAAGAAGAAACCGCAGAGCAGCCGACGAAGGTCGAGGGACAGCGCAAGACGCGCGTCGGGACCGTCGTCAGCGACAAGATGCAGAAGACGATCGTCGTGTCGATCACCAGGCGCTTCCAGGACAAGACGTACAAGAAGTACGTGCGTGACCAGAAGCACTACAAGGTGCACGACGAAGAGAACACCTGCCGCATTGGAGACCGAGTGCTCATCGAAGAGACTCGCCCGATCTCCAAGCAGAAGCGGTGGCGTCTCAAGGAAATCATCGAGCGCGCACCTGTGGTCTGATCGGCCGAGCCGGGCGAGACCGTTCGGCTCAGTCGCGGGACACGGGCGCGAGATTCAGTTTGCAGCATATCGAGCTCGAGCTCGTCGGCCCAACGGGTCGGCGCGCCGCGCCTCGACATAGAGGTCAATTATGATTCAAATGCAATCAAAACTCGGCGTCGCGGACAACTCCGGAGCCAAGCGCGTACAGTGCGTGAAGGTCCTGGGTGGATCGAAGCGACGTTATGCGTCGATCGGAGACGAGATCATCGTCTCGGTCAAAGAAGCGCTGCCGAATTCGAAAGTCAAGAAAGGCGAAGTTCAGCGTGCGGTCGTCGTTCGCACCCGCAAAGAGATCTCGCGTCCGGACGGAACGTATATTCGTTTCGACGACAACGCGGCGGTCCTGGTGGACAAGAACGGCCAGCCGATTGGCACGCGTATCTTCGGGCCTGTGGCCCGCGAGCTGCGTGGACGCCAGTACATGAAGATCATCAGCCTCGCACCCGAGGTACTCTAGAGCGTCGGGCCGCCGTCGGTACAGCCGGCGGACACCGACTCATTTAGGGCCGAGACTCGTGGAGATAGGTCAATGAAGGTTAAGAAAAAAGACGAAGTGGTCATCCTGACAGGAAAGGACCGCGAACTGAAGGGCGAGGTCATCGCGGTCGATCCAAAGAAGGGTCGCGTGAAAGTCGCCCGTCGGAATATGGTCACCAAGCACAAGAGCCCGAACCCGCTGACCGGTGAGTCTGGAGCGCGGGTCGAAGAAGAAGGGTGGATCGACGCCAGCAATGTCGCGTTGTTCAGCGAAGAGCGCGGTGGCCCGGTGCGAGTCGGATACAAGTTCGTCGGCGAAGGCGGCGAGTTGTTCGACACCAAGAAAGCGGCCCTGGAGAGCTTTGGCGATGATACGCCCGAGCGCATCCAGAAGGTCCGCTACGGAAAGCAGACCGGCGAGGTCTTCGACAACGTCGATGCTTCGTGATCTTCGGTGGAAGTCAGGCGCGACATTAAAGGGTCAGCGCTTGACTTCACATATCGCTTTCGTTAGGAAAGCGCACCCTCGGCGACGGTGCGGAGTCACCAATCGTCGATTTTTTTTGTCAGTGGCGGATGTCACCGCCCGATGCTGAAGCCGGCTCGACCGCTTCTGGTCAACACAGCTCGAGGCTGTCGAGGACCGCGCCAGTAGGCATCGCTACGGACTTAAATAATAGTGCCGTCGGTACAAAAGCCCGACGGAGATGGAGAGTCCAATTTATGTCGTTTTTGCAAGAGAAGTATCAAAAAGAAGTCGTTCCGGCTCTCATGGAAGATTTCGGGTATGATAACCCGATGACGGTGCCCAAGCTTGAAAAGGTGGTCGTCAACATGGGCCTGGGAGACGCTGTCGAGAACCCAAAGATCGTCGATGTCGCTGTCGAGGAGCTGCGTTCCATCACGGGACAGCAGCCGATCGTCACGCGCGCTCGCCGCTCTATTGCGGCATTCAAGCTGCGCGAAGGCATGCCGATTGGGGCGAAGGTCACGCTTCGCGGCCGACGGATGTTCGAATTCGTCGAGCGTCTTATCTACGTCGCGATCCCGCGTGTGCGGGATTTCAAAGGCGTGAGCCCCAAGTCTTTCGACGGACACGGCAATTATTCGCTGGGAGTCAAAGAGCAGATCATCTTTCCGGAGATCAACTACGATAACGTAGACACGATCCGGGGTATGAACATCACGATGGTCAGCTCGGCTGAGACGGACGATGAAGCTCGTCGTCTCCTGGACTTCCTGGGACTTCCGTTTCGCAAGAGCGGTTCGCCGTCCTGACTTACTGGATTAGGAGTAAAACGTGGCACGTAAAGCGCTCGTAGAAAAGCATAAGAAGAAGAAGAAGTTCGAGGTGCGCGAGTACAACCGGTGCCCCCTATGTGGGCGGTCCCGGGGATACCTGCGCAAGTTCGACATGTGCCGGATCTGCTTCCGGACTCTCGCGCTCAAAGGCGAGATTCCGGGCGTCGTGAAAGCAAGCTGGTAAGCATTCATTCACGGTGTACCCATGCCCGCCGGGCGAGGCGTACACCTTAAAGGCGAGGGAGGCCGACACGCAGTGTCGGAACCCCTTCGTTCACGAGGTATATATGGCAAACGTAGCTGATCCGATTTCGGATTTTCTGACGCGCATACGAAATGCGCAGATGGCGGACTTCGCTCACGTCGTCATTCCGGGCAGTAAGATGAAGCTCGAGTTGGCGAAGATCCTGGAGCGAACCGGATACGTCGGTGAAGTCCAGTGGCGAGACGAAGGTCCGCAGGGCGAGATCGACGTGACCCTGAAGTACGACAAGGAAGACGAGCCGATGATCACGTCGCTCAAGCGCGTGAGCAAGCCGTCTCGTCGAGTCTATGTCGGCGTCGACGAGATCCCAAAGGTCCTCAACGGGCTGGGTATCGCGGTATTGTCGACGTCTCGCGGCGTGATGACCGATAAGGAAGCACGCGCGGCGAACGTCGGCGGCGAATGGGTCTGCAGCATTTACTAGTTCGAGCTCGACGGGAGGTACGTCATGAGTCGCGTTGGAAAACGTCCGATAGAAATTCCAGAGAACGTTGAAGTTTCCATTGAAGGCCACACGGTCACGGTCAAGGGACCCGGCGGCGAAGCCGTTCGTGAAGTCTCAGACGCCGTTTCGGTCGTGGTCGAAGGTGACGAGGTGCTGGTCAAGCGCCCGGATGAGACGCGCAAGGCGCGCAGTCATCAAGGGCTCGTCCGGAGCCTCGTGGCCAATATGGTCGAAGGCGCTGCGAAGAGTTTCGAGCGCAAGCTGACCATTCACGGTGTTGGATATCGCGCTGAGAAGCAGGGCGATTTCATCCGTTTTGATCTGGGCTTCAGTCACCCTATTTTGTTCGAGCTGCCCGAAAAGGTGTCGGCCGAGCTCCCGAGTCAGACCGAGGTCACGCTGTCCAGCCCCAACAAGGAGTTGCTGGGCCAGGTGGCGGCCAAGATTCGCGGGCTTCGTCCGCCGGAGCCGTACAAAGGCAAGGGCATTCGCTACGAAGGCGAGCGCATCATCCGTAAAGTCGGTAAGGCTGGTGCGGCTTAACACTCTCTGCGCAGCCGCTACGTGCGGCTGACGTGGCCAGCAGATTTCAGAGGTTTGTCATGCTTAAGAAAACCAAACTCAAAGATAAGCGCTTCCGCAGAAAGCGGAGCATTCGTAAAAAGATTTTCGGAACGCCGGAGCGTCCGCGGTTGACGGTATACCGCTCGAACCAGCACATCTATGCACAACTGGTCGACGATATTGCGGGCCACACGCTCGCGTCAGCGTCGACAGTGGATAGTGAAGCTCGAGACGAGCTCGCCGACCTGGAGAAGGTCGAGCAGGCTGAGGCGGTCGGCAAGTTGATCGCCGAACGTGCGAAAGAGCAAGGCGTCGAGAAAGTGGTCTTCGACCGCAACGGATTCATCTACCATGGTCGTATCGCGGCAATCGCCGACGGCGCCCGTGAAGCCGGTCTCAAGTTTTAAGGAGTCATCGTGGCGTACGGAAGAAGAAGAGATGACGAGATGACCGACCAGGTCATCTCGATCAATCGCGTATCGAAAGTCGTCAAAGGCGGTCGCCGCTTCAGTTTTGGAGCGCTCGTGGTCGTCGGTGATGGGAACGGGCGCGTCGGAGTTGGCCACGGTAAGGCTAACGAAGTTCCGGCAGCGATCCGCAAGGGCAACGAAAAGGCCCGCAAAACCCTCATCGACGTGCCGATCGTCGACGAAACGATTCCCTATGAGGTTCTGGGCGAATACAACTCGGGAAGCGTGCTGCTCAAGCCCGCCAGCCAGGGTACAGGTGTCATCGCGGGTGGCGCGGTTCGCGCTATCCTCGAGGCCGCGGGTGTGCATAACATCCTGACCAAGAGCCTGGGTTCGAATAACCCGCACAATGTCGTTGGAGCTACGTTGCACGCGCTCAAGCAGCTGCGTCACCCCGACGACTACCGTGCGCGACTCGGACAGCCGCTCGAGGACGACGAAGAGTAGGCTGAGCCGAGGCTCGGCCCCAAGAGAGGGAGACGATGAGTAAGATCAGAGTGGAGTTACTACGAAGTTTCTCAGGTAAGACCAAGCGCCAGCGTGATTCCGCGCGTGGCCTGGGCCTGCGGAAACGACATCAATCGGTTGTGGTCGATGACACGCCCACCAACCGCGGGATGATCAATAAGATCTCGCATATGGTTCGCGTCGAAGAAGTTGACGCGGATGAGGAGTAGGATCATGGATCTCAGCGATTTGAAGCGGCCGGAAGGCGCGCGGGAAGACCGCAAGCGGAAGGGGCGTGGCCCTGGAAGCGGCAACGGTAGGACCGCGGGTCGAGGCGAGAAAGGGCAGAACGCTCGCAGTGGCGGGCGTGTGCATCCTCGGTTCGAGGGTGGACAGATGCCCATTCATCGCCGCCTGCCGAAATTCGGTTTTCGCAACCACAACGCCAAGACAGTCGAGGTCGTCAACGTTTGCGATCTCGACGACGCGTTCGATGACGGGGATACCGTCGATATCGAAGCGCTGGAGGCGCGTGGGATGGTCAAAAATAGTTGGGACGCTGTGAAGATCCTCGGAGACGGGGAACTGAGCACGTCCTTGACCGTCAAAGCGCACAAGTTCAGCGGTTCGGCACGCGAGAAGATCGAGGCGGCCGGAGGCACTGCAGAGGTCATCTGACGTGGCAACGAAGTTTTCAGACATACCAAAAGTGCCGGAACTCCGAAGGCGACTTCTGTTCACCCTCGGAATCCTGGCATTCTACCGAGTCGGCGTTTTCATCACCGTCCCCGGAGTCAACCGCGCGTCCATGGCCGAGATCATGGGAGCCCAGGGCGAAGGCGGCTTCATGGGGCTGGTGAACCTGTTCACGGGTGGAGCGCTCGAGTTGATGAGCATCTTCGCCCTGGGCATCATGCCCTATATTTCGGCGTCGATTATTCTCCAACTCATGACCGTGGTGGTCCCGGCGATCGAGCGCCTTCAGAAAGAAGGCGAGCAAGGTCGCAAAAAGATCACGCAGTATACGCGGTATGGGACGTTGGGACTGGGCCTGATTCAGGGTTTCGGGATCTCGATGTACCTGGAGAATCTCAACGACACGAATCCGGAGTTGGGGCTTCTGTTGGAGCCAGGATGGGGCTTCCGGATCATGACCGCCATTACGCTGGCGGCGGGTACCGTATTTGTGATGTGGCTCGGTGAGCAGATTACCGAGCGGGGCATTGGCAACGGTATCTCGTTGATCATCACCGGCTCGATCATCGCGTCGTTCCCCTCGACGGTTGCGCAGACCTATCAGCAGTTTGAGACGGGTCAGCTCAAGACCTTTACCATGGTCACGATCCTGGTGATCGCGCTCGTGGTGACGGCCTTCATCGTCTACATGGAGAGCGCGCAACGTCGCATACCCTTGCAGTACGCAAAGAGGATGGTCGGGCGAAAGATCTACGGCGGACAGACGCACCATTTGCCGCTCAAGGTCAATATGGCCGGGGTTATCCCGCCCATTTTCGCCTCATCACTGCTGATCTTCCCGACGACGCTGGCCAGTTATTTCCAGGACAGTCCGATCGGGCAACTCATTCAGACGGTATTGGTGCCGGGAGACTGGCGCTACAACCTTCTGTACTCGGCGTTGATCATCTTCTTTACGTATTTCTACACAGCCGTGCAGGTCAATCCAGTCGATATTGCGGACAACCTGAAGAAGTCCGGCGCCTTTGTGCCCGGAATTCGACCGGGTCGTAAAACCGCAGAATATATCGACGACGTCCTCAGTCGTCTCACGACGGCAGGATCGGTTTACCTCGCCGCGGTCTGCGTGATGCCGTTCTTTCTCCAGGATTATCTGGGGGTAAGCTTTTACTTCGGAGGCATCAGCCTCGTGATTTGTGTGAGTGTTGGGCTCGATACGGTCAACCAGATCGAGAACCACCTCATCACGCGTCACTATGATGACTTCAAGAAGGGAAGTGGTGGGCGGCCATCTTCGGACACCGGCGGGATCAAGGGACGCGGTGGCGGAGGCGGTGGTATCGCCGGACGCGACGACTCTTAGTTCTACGAACCGATGACAATAGTGAGCGCAAACCGGTGGCACTCGTGGCACCGGTTTGCGCATTTTTTCGACGAGGAATCCGAACATGGCGAAGACCAAATTGATGATGCTCGGGCCTCCCGGTGCGGGAAAGGGAACGCAAGCGCAGCGGCTAGCCGAGGCGCACGGGATCCCGCAGATCTCGACCGGGGACATGCTCCGGGGCGCTCGGCGTAAGGGAACGGAACTCGGGCGCAAGGCTGCCAAATTCATGGACGCCGGCGAGCTCGTTCCGGACGAAGTCGTCATCGGCATCGTCGCCGAGCGCCTGGATGAAGATGACGCGAGTGGCGGGTTTGTCCTGGACGGTTTTCCCCGGACGGTCGGTCAGGCCGACGCTCTGAAGGCTATGGGCGTCGAGCTGGAGGCCGTCATCAATATCCAGGTCAGCGAGGAAGAGGTGATTCGTCGCCTCGGCGGACGACTCTCCTGCCCCGAGTGCGGTGCGACATTCCACGAGGAGTTCAAGCCACCGGCCGAAGAGGGAATCTGTGACGATTGCGGTCACGAGTTGATGCGTCGCGAAGACGACCAACCTGAGGCTATCCGGGAGCGTCTGCGCCAGTACCGCTCGTCCACCGAGCCGCTCGTGGAGTTTTACGAAGATCAGGGTGTCCTCGAGAACGTGGATGGAGAGGGCTCGCCGGAGGAAGTCTACCAGCGGATCGAGCAGGCCATCGCCTGATGCGTGCCAGGAGAGAAGATCGGTCCGCTCGGACGAAGATCGGTCGGCGGATCTGGCAGCATAGACCGCTTAGAAGTACCACTGAGGCGATCGGAAGATCGCCAACGGTGGCCAGAAGAGAGCGCGACAGCGAGTTTACCGGCGAAAGTGAGCCGTGGTCTTGACTCGCGTGGGGCGAGTATGTATGTAACGCCCCCTTGCCGGAACCGTGCTACTTATTTTGCACGGTCAGACATTGAGTTTTGAAGCAGGTGATTGGTCATGGCGAAGGAAGAAGCAATTGAGGTCGAAGGCACGGTGGTCGAGCCGCTGCCGAACGCCATGTTCCGCGTGGAACTGGAGAACGGGCACACTGTGTTGGCCCATATCTCCGGAAAAATGCGCATGCATTATATCAAGATTCTGCCTGGCGATACCGTCACGGTGGAACTGTCCCCCTACGATCTGACGCGTGGGCGGATTATTTATCGTCAGAAGTAAGAAGAAGTTAACGGCGTCGGCGGTCAGTCCGCAGCGCAACCAAGCAAGTTTGTGAGCTCATCGAGCACACGAGGTAACGAAATGAAAGTGCGACCGTCTGTCAAAAAGATCTGCGAGAAGTGTAAGGTCATTCGCCGCAAAGGAGTGGTCCGGGTCATCTGTGAGAACCCGCGTCACAAGCAGCGACAAGGCTAACGTCGTTTTTCAGCGAATTTAAGATTTTAGGAGTTTACCATGGCACGTATTGCCGGAGTAGACCTGCCGCGCCGAAAGCGCATCGACATTGCCTTGACCTACATCTTCGGCGTTGGACACTCGCGCGCCGAAGAGATCGTGGAGAAGGCCGACGTCGACGGGTCCAATAAAGTCGAAGAAATGACCGAAGGCGAGATTCGCGCCATTCGCGACGTCATCGACAACGATTATAAGGTCGAAGGTGACCTTCGACGCGAAATCCAGATGAACATCAAGCGCCTCAAAGACCTCGGTTGTTACCGGGGTATTCGGCATCGCAAGGGGCTCCCGGTTCGCGGACAGCGTACACGGACGAACGCCCGCACCCGGCGAGGGCCGCGACGCGCGATGATTCGAAAGCGCCGATAAACTGATTTTGACGTACACTCGACCACGCTTACTTGGTCGTCGGTTTGCAGCGAGGAAGAGCCTCGCACGGAGCGGCGACGGGCGTAGGTCTATGGAGAATACGAGTTATGGCGAAGGGCAAGGGTTCGAGTAAGCGCGGAAAGAAGAAGCGCCGCAACCGCCGCACCGTACAGGTCGGCCTGGCGCATATTCACGCGACATTCAATAACACGATCATCACGATTACGGATACGAACGGTAACGCGTTGTCCTGGTCGAGCGCCGGCGCGCGCGGATTCAAGGGTTCGCGCAAGTCGACGCCGTATGCGGCAGGAGTCGCCGCGGAGGACGCGGCACGTGCCGCCATCGATGAATACGGCCTCAAGAAAGTCGCCGTGAACCTGAAGGGACCGGGCACCGGCCGAGAGTCGGCGCTTCGTTCACTGCAGTCCGCCGGGCTCAAGATTACCCGGATACGGGACGTGACGCCGCTTCCTCATAACGGATGCCGTCCGCCCAAGCGCCGACGCGTCTGAGTCGACGGGCGTCGTCGCCCAGCATCAATTGAACAGCTAGCATTTTTTTGCGCCGCTCCGTTCTACCTACGGAGTGTGCGCGATGCCATTGTATAGTAGCGGAGGCAACCTACATGTTTCACCGAAATTGGCGAGACCTGATCAAGCCCCGCGAGGTGTCGATAGATCCTCGCTCGAAGACGGATACGTACGCCAAGTTCGAGGTCGAACCGCTTGAGCGCGGATACGGCATCACGATTGGCAATGCACTTCGCCGGATCCTGCTCAGCAGTATCGTGGGCGCGGCCGTCACAAAGGTCAAAATCGAGGGTGCGCTGCACGAGTTCACCAGCCTCCCGGAGGTCAAGGAAGATGTCACGGACATCATCCTGAATCTCAAGGAGTTGCAGCTCGAGTCGCACTCCGACGGAGCCGAGACCATCGAGATTGACGTCGAAGGCCCGGCGGCTGTGACCGGTGAAGATATCGCCGGCGCGACCGCCAACGTCGACGTGCTCAACCCCGACCACGTCGTTGCGACGGTCAGTGAGGGCGGACGGCTCCAGATGGAAGTCACCGTCGACCACGGTCGTGGCTACGTGCCCGCGGAAGAGAACAAGGATGAGGACGACCCGATTGGTGTCATTCCCATCGACAGCCTCTTCAGCCCCATTCAGAAGGTCAACTACAAGATCACCAACGCTCGTGTCGGTCAGCGTACCGACTACGACAAGCTGACGCTCGAAGTTTGGACGGACGGCTCGGTGATTCCGGAAGACGCAGCGGCGTACGCCTCGAAGATCATCAAGGAACAGGTCACAATCTTCATCAACTTCGATGAGACGATCGAGCCCGAGATCGCCGAGGAAGAGGACGAGCCAGAATTCAACGAGAATCTGCTCAAGCCCGTCGACGAGCTCGAGCTCTCAGTGCGTAGTTTCAACTGCCTTCAGAGCGCGGGCATCAAGTACATCGGCGACCTGGTCCAGAAGACCGAAGCCGAGATGCTCAAGACGAAGAACTTCGGACGAAAGTCACTCAAGGAAATCAAAGAATTGCTCGCCGAGATGGATCTCGAACTCGGAACCGAGTTGGAGAATTGGCCGCCCAAGGACCTGCAGAACAAGCAGGCGGAAGGTTAATTCACATAGGGCCGTTGGCCCGGTGAGTACGTTTTTAGCAGAGGAAGAGAGTCATGCGACATCGCAAAACAGGAAGGACGCTCGGGCGAAGGGCGTCGCATCGCAAGGCGATGTTGACGAACCTTCTGAAGAGCCTCGTGCACTATGAGATGCTTCAGACCACCGATGCTCGTTGCAAAGAGCTTCGGAAAGTCGCTGACCGCCTGATCACCCTCGGTAAACGGGGCACTGTTCACGCGCGTCGGCAGGCCATCACCAAGCTCGGCGGAGATCGAGAGCTTGCAGCGAAGGTATTCGATGACCTCGCACAGCGCGACGAGATCGCGGACCGCGAGGGTGGCTACTGTCGCATCGTCAAACTCGGCAATCGACGCGGCGATAACGCCCCGATCTCCAGGATCTCCTGGGTCGGCGCGACGCTGGAAAGCACGGAAGACCTCCGTTATCCGGCGCATATTCAGGAGCTGATCGAGACCGAAGAGGTCGACGAAGAGATCGAGTGAGCGAGAGCGACAGATCGAGATCACGAAACCCCGCGACCCGAAAGGGCCGCGGGGTTTTTGTGTTGGTGCGCCCTGGAGGTCAGGTCGCGGATATTACAACCGCCATTCGAGGTCGATGCCGATGAGGGGGCCGCCATAGCTGACGGTTTCCAGGCAGGCGCTTTCATACTCTTCAGTACAGTTCGGGTCGCGACGTTCGTTGGTGACGAGGCCGCCGCCCACCGTGGGAGTCACGAAGAGGGAGCCGCGGTCGCCGTTGCCGCGAACCAGCAAGCGGAGGCCGGCCTCGCCGACCGCGTCGCCGGCGACGTGGCCGCCGCCGTGCAGGACCAGGGCGGAATTGGATACCACCGAATCGATCGGAATTTGAATGACCGCGTCGGTCCCGGAGTAGAAGAACTCGCGATTTGCGACGACGAACGCGTTGTGGAGCCTCAGGTGCAGACCGTCTCGGGAGCCGATCCGCCCAAATTGGGTGATGGTGGGCCCGCCCTGCTCGTCGATGTCGATGCCACCGAGGGACTCGTAGCCAATTTGTGCGGCGCCGACGCCCAGGCCCAGGGAGAATATGCGGGCGTCGTACGCAAGCGCGATGTCAGCACCGGCTGCGGAGACATTTCCCTCGCGCGCGAGGCCGCCACTCAGCGGAAGGGCGTTGACGTGAATCGCGTATGGCCCCTCGAACCGATAGACCACCCGTGCGGAGCTGATCGTGCCAGCGCCGACGGTACGCAGGGCGAGGAAGGGTCGAACGGCGAAGCTCGCCTCCCAGAGGCCGCCGATTCGAGGCGGTGCCGTGGGATAGCTGGTCAGCGGGGCGCCGGTCGGTCGTGCTTGCGCCGAGGTGTGGACGCGCTCTCCCAGGCCGAGCTCCACCCGGGCGCGTTTCTCGCTGACAGCGACAACCTTTCCGATAGCGATGGTGCTGATCCGTGCGCTGGTCTCCCCGTCGCCCAGGCCAACCTGTTCCTCCTGAAACAGCTCGACGTGGTCATCGCGCTCAATGCCGGCGTCTCGGCCGAGACTTACGATGACGGCGCCGGGCTCGACGTCGACCACGTCACCGATTTGCTCTCGAGCATCAGCCATCTCGGGCTGCGGCTCTTCTTGTGGCGTCGTCGGTTTGGAGCCCGTGGGCTCCGAAGGCTCGGTGGGTTCCGGTTTGGCCGCCGGGCGCTCGACAGCATCCGGGCGTTGGATGGGTTGTACGTCGGCGACCGCCGGGCCGACCGGGCGGGCTTCAGTGCGTGAGATCTTGGCCCAGATTTGGCCCTCGGAGGTGATAAATCCGGTGACGTCGCCGTCGTATCGCTGGTAGCCACGCGGCGAGAGTTCTCGGGTTTCGGGATTTTGTCGGACGACGTATACGCCGCTGGCGCCGCATGTGAGGTAAAAGTGTTCGTCAGAGCGGGCGACGTCTGCGTCATCGCAAGGCGTCTCCAGGCGTTGCTCATCGTCTCCGATACGAACGATTAGCGTGCCGCGGTCGACTCGGTATTCTGTCGCCGGGGCGTCATCTTCGGTCTGCTCGGCTGGTGGCGCCTCCGGGCTGCCGCCCTCCGGTTGGGACTCCTGTGCGTGGACTATACTCGGCATACTCACAGCAGCAACGAGAGCGATGCACCTGAGTATATGCGTTGGGGACTTCATGCCTGGCCTCGAAAATCGGGTTGGAACTGTGGTCTCGGTACTGATCGGTAAGTAGGTAAAGCGAGAACCGTGCCAGGACGTCGCGGGGGCCGCAGTGACGGCGTGTCGGGGTTGCATCGGGGCAAGTATGCTCCAAGGGCGGACTCTCTTTACTCGGATGGTCATTTGTTGGCTTGGCACATCGTCGGGCCTATGCCAGAGAATGCAGAATACGTCGGGCCTGTTGGCGGGCACGGTCATCTGTTGCATCCTTTGAATCACGATGGCGCGTGCGGTGGCATGACGTGTGGACAGCGTCGTCGTTCGCCGGGCCCGGAAGCGTCAGTCACCATGGACGTCCATTATGAGTCGCATCGAGAGCCAGTTGGGGTCGACGACGTTCGCTCGCCTCGGCCTCGCATTTATTTTGTTGATGGCACTCTGGGCTTCTGGATGCGCCTATCAGAGTCACATGCGTCAGGGGGACGATCAGTACGAGCAGGGCAACTACGAGGCGGCGCTCGAGTCTTACGAAAAGGCTCGAGAGCTCAAGCCGGAGTCGCAGGACGCCGCCGAGCGTCTCAAGCAGACCAAGAAGGCGTTGGTGGGCCGTTGGAGGCTCGAAGCTGAGAAGTCACTACGGAAGGGCGACTGGGTTGGAGCGGTCGAGGCCGCCGCTGAGGCTCTATCGGTCGCCCCAGAGAATGATGCAACCCGGGTCCTTGTGCAGGACGTAGGGTTCAAGGCGAGGGAGGAGGCCAAAAAGCGCGCCGGGCAGGGGAACTACGCCGCATCGCTGAGCTTGTATCAGGCGATCCTGCAGGGATTGACCACCGAGCGGGTCAAGACCGAGCCGGAAGCTCGTTTGGTTCGCCAGAAGTGGGCGACGGTCGTGCGCAGTCGCGCTCGAGAGGCCGAGAGTGACTCGCTGCATGGTCTCGCGTTGCTCAACTGGGTCAAGGCAGCCAACCTACAGCCGAACGCCGGATATGAGAGCAAGGCAGCCGGGGTGTACGCGCGCGTGCTGGAATCGGCGCGCTACCACGTGTGTTTAAGCCGGAAGCAGCGCGATGTCGGTTACCGAGCCGTCGCGGCTTCGCTCGAGCAACTGCGGCTGCCGGACGGGTTAGCGCTCAGTACGTCGAAGCCATCCGACGAGTGTGATGCAGAATTGGTATTCGACGTGGGGCGTCCGGATTTCGATCGGAGTCAATCCACCCACACAGAGGTGGTCGAGTATCAGTCAGGCACCAGAGAGGTTCCGAATTCCGCGTACGAACGGCGAGAGCGCGAGCTCAACCGGGAAAAACGCGAGTTGTTGGATGCAGAGGAAGAGGTCGACTATCAGCGAGAACAGGTGGATAAATACCGTTCGCAGGTCGCCCAGGAAGGTCCGACGCCAAATACGTCGACGGGCGCCGAGCAGAACCTGTCGCGCGCCGAGAGTCGACTCGAATCGGCACGTCGAGACCTCGAATCACAGCGCCGGCGCGTGCAGCGCGCCTACGACGAGTTGGATCGCACCGATCGCTTCACCGAGGAGCCGGTCTATCAGGAGTTGGCCTACACCGTGACGACTCATCGCATCGAGGGAAGCCTCAGGCTGACGGGGGAGCTCCGTGGAGCGGAGACGGTCGCGCTGGAGCAGGACCTGGGAGTCTCGGCCGCCGACCAGCAGCACCCGGCCCAGAAACCGGCCAACATCGCCGAGGATCCACTGACCCTGCCACCGGAGAACGAATTGGGCTCACAGCTTTATGCTCGGGCAGCTTCGTATACCGCGAAGGTATTGGAGGATCAGTTCGAAGACTACCGCGAGCGACTGCTCGAGCACGAGTCGTCAGCAAGTGCGCGGGAGCAGGTCGATGCGCTGGTTCGGTATCTGGTGCTCGACCCGAGGCAATTCAGTGAGCAGGCCGTGCGAGATATCGAGGAGCTCACGGGCATACCCGAGGCCGATGCGCTCGTCCGACATGCCGCAGAACTCCCCAGCAATTAGATCGACCTGCGTTCACGCACGTTTCAATGACGCGTGCCAGGTACCCTTAGACGAGACGTTTTATGATGAGTCGGAAGACCGTTCGAACAAGCTATCGGCGAGTGCTGCTCGCGGTATTGTTGGTCGTATTCGCTGCGTCCTGCTCGAAGAAGCAGGCCCCCAAGGATCGAGGGCAGGAAGCACCGACGCGTGCCGAGACGGCGATGGAGTCGGAGCCGACGCCGGAGGAGCCCCCGCGCCCGACCGAGCGCCCCAGGCGGATCATCATGCTCATCGGGGACGGGATGGGCGTTCCATCGATCTCGGCGGCGACCTATGCGAAGGGCGAACCCCTCGCGATGCTGGGCATGCAAGAGTTTGGCTACATGACGACGCACTCCTACGAGTTTGTCACGACCGACTCAGCGGCATCAGCGACGGCGCTCGCCACCGGGCACAAGACCCACTTCGAGGGGGTTTCGGTCCAGCCGGGCACGAGTAGGGCATCCGAAGACGAGAAGACCCATCACCTTCGAACCGCACTGGAGTCCGCCCGAGACCGCGGGATGCGGACGGGCCTGGTCTCGACCAGCCGCATCGTGCACGCGACTCCTGCGGCATTCGCATCGCATCGCGCAAACCGCAAGAGCTACGAAGATATCGCGATGGATCTGACCGAGGCCCGCGTCGACGTGTTGCTGGGCGCGGGCACCCGCTTCTTCGCCGATCGTGCCGACGGCAAAGATCTCCTGAATCAGATGGAGCAATCCGGCTACATGGTGGCGAAGACGCCGGCCGAGGTCCGCGAAGCATCGGGCATGACCAACAAGTTGCTCGGATTGATGGGCGAGAAGGACCTGCCACCGGCGGGGAGCGCCGAGCGCCCCATGACGCTGGAGGAGATGACACAGAGCGCGATCGACGTACTCGATCGAGACAATGAAGATGGTTTCTTTCTGATGGTGGAGGGCAGTCAGATCGACTGGCGCGCCCACGAGATGGACGGAGAGGGTGTCGTCGAAGAGACCCTGGACTTCGACGGCGCGGTCGCCGCGGCGCTGGACTACGCCAGCAAGCGAGACGACACGCTGGTGGTCGCCACATCCGATCACGAGACCGGTGGGATGGCTGTGATCGACCCGAAATATGCCGAGGCGTTCGAAGATGCCATCGGAGGGCGTGACGCCGCGACGGCGATGACCCATCCGAAGGGGACGTCGGGGCCGGACGCGCTTGCGCCGACGCAGTATTTGGACATCGGGCGCGCGGACGGTCGCCTCCCGACCGACGACGACTTCTTCGGGCCGAAGCGAGCCGAGGACGCACGCATGGCGACGACTTTCGGGTATGTATCGACCGCGAGCCGGGGCGACTGCGAGTCACCACGGGACTTCTATTCGATGCACACCCCGATGTTCGTTCCGCTGTTCGCGCAGGGCAAAGCGGCCTGGTATGTGAGCGCCGCCGAGGACAACGCCGAGTTGGGAAGGCGCCTCAACGAGCTCGTCACGGGTGAGTTTCGTCCGTCGGGCCGGCCCGTCACCGGGAGCGTGTCGCCCGGGGACGAGCGGCCGCCCCGCAATGTGGTGATCCTGGTCGGTGACGGAATGGGGCTGGGAAGTCTGACCGCAGCCCATTATGCGCGCGGCCCGCTGCACATGAACGAAATGCCGGTCAAAGGCATGGTCTCCACGCATGCGGACGACGGCGTCGTTGCCGACTCCGCCTCCAGCGGGACCGCACTGGCGACGGGGCGGCGTTCTCGAATCGGAGCGGTCGGAATGGCCTCGGGCGAGGGTGGGCTCGAGCCCGCGGAGTCGATCCTCGAGCGCGCGGAGCAAACAGGAAAAGCGAGCGGGATCATCACGACCACGACGTTGACCCACGCCACTCCAGCGGCATTCTACGCGCATCACCCAAAGCGCAAGGATGAGCAAAAGATCGCCGAATATCTGGTCGACCTACCGGACCGGATCGAAGGGTCTGACGGGATCGATCTGCTCATCGGTGGTGGAGCAAATTACTTCGGCCCGACGCTCCGTAAGGCGCTCACCGGTCGAGATGTACTCGTCGAGGACGAGTGGAGTGACACCATCCACCGTGACAAGCAGGTTTACCGATTCCTGCGCCCCGGTCCGTTGGCCACTGCGCGGACTCGTCACCGGGATGGTGACGAGGCTACGCCGACGCTCGCCGAGATGACCCGGGTGGGATTGGAGAGCCTGTCGGGGCGCGGGGAGGGGTTTCTCCTGGTGGTCGAAGGCGGACAGATCGACTGGGCTCAGCATGGCCTCGACCGCGGCGATGCGCTGCTCGATGAAGTCCAAGATTTCGATGAGGCTGTTCAGGTCGCTCACGAGTTTGCCGAGCGCGACGGCGATACGCTGGTCTTGGTCACCGCCGATCACGACCACACGACCTCAGTCATCGACAATCATTACGCTTTCGACAGCACGTGTGGATGTGCTGCGACAACCGCATGCGGCGGCGATCACGCCCTCGAGTCCATCCGGGTGCCGGTCGACGAGATGCCGCATGCCGAGGGATTCGAGGCCAAGGAGCTGCAGGGGCGATTCGCACCGCCCGAGATCTCGGTGCAGTACGGCTGGCTACCTCAGGCAGCGGCGGCGAAATCACGACTCAACGGCCCACACTCGGCGAATTTCGTGCCGTTATATGCGTATGGGCCGTGGGCCACAAAATTCAAGGGCTTTCGAGACCAACCTGAGGCTGGCAAGATCCTGATGGAATGGGCGTCGACCAGGTAGAGGGCAGCCTCGTTGTCCCTGCAGCCTTATCATCGTTGGCACAGCGCCTGCAGACTGTACGTACGAATCGCGGGAATCATGCTGAGATCTCAGCGAGTGATTCCCAGTCGGAGTAAGCGTCTCCTCGTTGTGGAGGGGCGTTACCCAAAACGCGAGGTACGTATGAGTGAGCGGCGGGACGAAGACGAATTCGAACGACGGCTCGACGAGGTTGCAGAATCTCTCAGAGACGTCGCCGATCAGATCAGTGCCCTACGAGACTACGTGCCGCGGCCCGCGGTCGGCGACCCTCAATCCGAGCCGAGCGAGCCCGCGGCACATCGGGCGGCGCGCGAAGTTGACGTCCCACCTGCGCGGGGCACGCCCGCCTATCGACCGCCGACCGCCAGTCACTCGCCAAGGCGCCCTCCGGAGTCTGCGCGCACCGAAGAGTCGGTCGAGACGCCGGAAGCCACCGGTCCAACCCCGGCCGCGACCGATTCGCAGCCGAACCCGGAGCCGCTGGCGGCCGACATGCCCGAGGAAGCCGATGAATCTCCGGGGTTCCGGGTCGAGAACTGGATCGACAAGATCGGCATCGCACTGGTGCTTTTGGGCGTTGCTTTTCTCTATCAACTCTCCGTGGAGATGGGGCTGATCACGCCCCCGATCAAGGTCCTGCTCGGTGGCGTTGTCTCTACTATCTTGCTGGGCGTGGGCCTTAAGATTCGAGAGGATCGCGGTGGATTGGCTCAGATCATGATGGGAGGAGCCAGCGCAGGGTATTATCTGAGCGTCTTCGCTGCCTCACAGCTGTATGGCTTGATCAGCGATCCCGTTGCCCTGGGCGCGACGCTCGGTGTTGCCGCAGGTACTTTCGGCCTCGCGATCCGTGAAGATACACCGGCACTGACGGTTGTCGGCGCGATCGGCGCCTTTGCGACCCCGTTCTTCCTGGAGGCGACCAGCGCCGGGCAGTT
Source organism: Myxococcota bacterium (assembly GCA_051747295.1). Lineage (GTDB taxonomy): Bacteria > Myxococcota_A > Bradymonadia > Bradymonadales > Bradymonadaceae > JBNJFZ01. The sequence goes on along the minus strand of JBNJFZ010000026.1, from coordinate 23,387 downwards.
GCTGGCGTTCAACGCCATCATTGTGGCGGGCATGACGTCGGTCTACGCCTACAAGGGCTGGACCGCGCTCCTGCTCACTTACGCGTCGGGCGCGTGGCTGGTCGTGCTCTACGCGATATCGCTGCACCTCGGCGATACGTTTACCGTGGCGGCTGACGCGGCCAGGTCAGCCGATATCCTCGCACAAATTGGTCTGACGGTGGTGTGGCTCGCGACGGGGGTCGTCCCAGTGGTGCGCTCGTGGATGAGATCTCGAGCGTCCGGCCAGGTGGAGCTGGAGAGCGGGAGCTTCGACACGCTTATGATCTTCGGGCTAGCCCTGCTCGGTCCCGTGCTCTACCAGGTCGCGGCTCATATCCTCTGGGATTGGAGCGACATCACCTGGGTCGTCTTCGATGTCACATGGGCCCTCGCTGCCGGCTTGCTCGCCTGGCGACTCGCCGAAATCGACAGCGAGTTGTTCGCGGCGGCGTTTCGATTCGTGGCGTTGATGTTTGTGACTGTGGCGCTATTCGAATTCTTCGAGGACCAGTGGCTCGCAACGGCGCTGGCTATCGAGGGGGCGGCGGTTTGTCACACCGGTCGACGCCTTAGAGACGACTTGCTGAGGAGCCTCGGCCACTTGATGCTCATGGGAACGTCTCTGTTCTTGCTCACGACGCTCGACTTCACCGCAGGGGCCGAAGCGGCGTTCCTCAACGGGGCGTTCCTGCGCGCGGCGATCATTATCTCGGCGTTGGTCGCGGTATCACTGGACGAGGATTCGGGTTGGCTCGTGATCGGCTACCGATATCTGGCTCATTGGTTGATCCTGTTGGTGGTGCTGGACCAGTCGATGGCGATGGAGCATGGCCAGCTGGTTTGCACGGCCATCTGGGGCGGATACGCGATCGCTGTGCTCGTGGGCGGGACGGTCGCGGACTCGCGACAGACCACGCTCGTCGGGTTTCTGACCATCGTATTGACCGCCACCAAGCTGATCGCCTTCGACATGGCCGACACCGAGACGATCTGGCGGGTCGCGGTGTTTATCGGTTTCGGCGGCGCCTTGCTCTTGACCTCCTACCTGGTGCCCGGCCTCGCCGGCGGATCGCGCGGGGGAGAGCGGCCATCCGTCGACTCCGACGGGAGCCAGCCGGCCGATGATGCCGCCGGCGCGGATACGGGGCGAGCCGTCGACGACGTCTAAGCGTGCGTCGCAGCCTTCATCTCGGCGACGAATTGTTTGACGGGCCCGAGCTCGAGCGCTCCGGCCTCGATGGACTCGGTGAGCCTGTCGACGACGGCAGAGCCGCTTATCGCCCCCGCGGCGCCGGCCTCGATCGCACTCTGTACCTGTTCGGGCCGCGAGATGCCGAACCCCATCACCGACGGTGGTGCGCCGAGCTCGCGGAGTCGCCCCAGCAGGTCGCGGCGGTTCTCACGTCCCGAGCGGCCAGCGCCGGTGACTCCCGCGCGCGTCACGACATACGTGTAGCCTCGCGACGCTTCGGCGATGGTCGCCAGCGTGGCGTCCGGCGTATTGGGAGCCGCGATCAGCACCGGGTCGACCCCGGCCTCTCGAGCAGCTTCAGCGAATGGGGCGGATTCGCGCGCGGGGACGTCGGCAACGAGCACCGAGTCGATGCCACTGGAAGCCGCGCGGTCGTAGAACGCGTCTAGGCCGCGCGTGTAGACCAGGTTTGCGTACACCAGCAACCCGATCGGCGTCGTCGCGTCGGTCTTGCGAAACTCGCGCAGGATCTCGAAGCATGCCTCGGGTGTGACACCGCCGGCGAGCGCTCGTTGAGCGGCGGCTTGTATGGTCGCTCCGTCGGCGATCGGGTCGGAGAAGGGAATGCCCAGCTCGAGCGCATCGGCACCGGCGTCGACGAGGCCGCGGATGATCTGTAGCGAGGCGTCCGGTGTGGGGTCGCCCAGCATCACGAAGGGGATAAACGCGCCCTGATCTGCGGCGCGCAGTCGAGCAAACATCGATTCGTAACGGCTCATGAGCGGCCTCCTTGTCCGGTGCGAGCAGCGATTGCCCGTCGCGCGGTCGCGAGGTCCTTGTCGCCGCGACCCGAGAGATTGATGAGTAGTGTCAGCGGCTCGGTCGCACTTCGGGCGATCTCGAGTGCGTGTGAGATTGCGTGAGCGGATTCCAGCGCCGGGATGATGCCTTCGGCGCGAGACAGGAGTTCGAACGCGTCCAGCGCGTCATCGTCGGTGCACCCGACGTATCGGGCGCGGCCGATATGCTGCAGGTGGGCGTGCTCGGCGCCCACGCCAGGGTAGTCCAGGCCCGCCGAGATCGAGTGTGACTCCTCGATCTGTCCGTGTTGGTCCTGCAGAAGGTATGTCAGAGATCCGTGCAGGATGCCCGGTCGGCCCTTGCCCAGAGTAGCGCCGTGCTTGCGGGTGTGGAGGCCGCTCCCGGCGGGTTCGACGCCCACCAACTCGACGTCTTCGTCCGTGATGAAGTCGGCGAAGATGCCGATGGCGTTCGACCCACCTCCCACGCAGGCCAAAACCTGGTCGGGAAGGCCGCCCGTCTCCTCGATGATCTGGCGACGAGCCTCCTCACCGATCACGCGCTGGAACTCCCGGACCATGGTCGGGAACGGATGCGGCCCCGCGGCGGTGCCGAGCATGTAGTGCGTCGTCTCGTAGCTCGAGGCCCAGTCGCGCATCGCCTCGTTGATTGCGTCTTTGAGCGTCTTACTCCCCGTCTCGACCGGGATGACCTCGGCTCCCATCAACTCCATGCGAAAGACGTTGGGCTCCTGTCGCTCGACGTCCTTTGCGCCCATGTAAATCTGGGTCTCCATGTCGAAGAGCGCACCGACGATGGCGGTGGCGACCCCGTGTTGGCCGGCGCCGGTCTCGGCGATAAGCCTGGTCTTGCCGAGCTTGCGCGCGAGCAGCGCCTGTCCGAGGACCTGATTCGTCTTGTGTGCGCCGCCGTGGAGCAGGTCTTCGCGCTTGAGGTAGATCGTCGCGGGCGTATCTGCGGCCAGGTTTCGGCATCGGTAGAGCGGGGTCGGGCGACCCGCGAAGTCGCGAAGCAAGCTCTCGAGTTCGGACTGGAATTCAGGGTCGTCCTGGCACGCGTCAAACGCCTGGCTGAGTTCGTCGAGCGCCGGGACTAGAATTTCGGGGACGTACATCCCGCCGAATTGACCGAAGCGTCCATCGGTCGTGTTTTTTGCGGGCTCACTCATGGTCTGTTCCTCGTAGTTGTTCGAAAAATGCATGCAATTTGACCGGGTCCTTGATGCCGGGCTCGCGCTCGACACCAGAGTTGACGTCGAGCATCTCAGCCCCGAGGGAGTCGGCTCGCGCGGCGTTTTCGGGGGCGAGTCCACCGCTCAAGATGGTCGCCGAGGCGTCGTCGAGCACGCTCCAGTCGAATGTCTGACCGGTTCCGCCGCGACGCCCCTCCTCGAAGTTGTCGAGTAGCACGCGGTCCGCACCTGTCGATGTCACATCAGGGGCCTGATCGTCGACGCGAAGCGCCTTCCAGACCTCGACGTTCTCGGGAAGGCAGTCTCGAAGTGCCTCGATATAGGTGCGATCCTCATTGCCGTGGAGCTGGACCGCGCTGAGGTCGAGCTCACGGGCGGCTGCGGCGATTTCATGGCGCGGGGCGTCGACAAAGACGCCGACATATCTCATCGGGGCGGCCGATATGACTTTCTGGGCCCCGCGCAGATCGATGCACCGGGGCGACTCGGTCGCGAAAATCAGGCCGCCGTACGTCGCGCCGGCTTCGAAGGCAGCAGAGGCGTCTTCGGGACGCGTCAGACCGCAGACTTTGACCGGCCCAAAGAGCAATTCTCGGACGGCCATGTCCAGATCGTCGCGCTCCATGAGCGCCGAGCCGACAAGAAACGCATCGACCGCGTCGCGTAGTCGAACCACGTCGCGGTGCGACGAGATACCCGATTCGCACACGACCACGCGATCGCTGGGGACCTTCGGGGCGAGCCTCTCCGTGGTGCTTAGATCGACTTCGAGGGTCTTCAAGTTGCGATTGTTGATTCCGATGATCCGTGCGTCGAGCGCTATGGCGCGTTCGAGTTCTGCCTCATCGTGTACTTCGGTCAGGATGTCGATATCGAGCCGTTTTGCAGCGTCCGCGCATGCGTTGTAGGTGTGTTCGTCGAGCACGGAGAGCATCAGGAGTATGGCGTCGGCACCGTACATACGCGCCTCATAGACCTGGTATGGGTCCAGGATGAAGTCCTTGCATAAAACAGGGGTGTCGGAGGCATCGCTGACGGTACGCAGGTACTCGGGGTCGCCGTCGAAAAACCGCTCGTCGGTCAGCACCGAGATGCCGTCAGCGAAGGGCGCGTACGTCGATGCGATATCGCGTGGGTCGAAGTTTTCGCGAATCTGTCCGCGAGACGGTGAGGCGCGCTTGCACTCCAGGGTGAAGCCAGTCGCCGGCCGTGAAAGCGAGTCCTCGAGACTCCGGCGCGAAGGCCCGAGACTCGCGCGGAAATTCGAGAGCGGACGGGCAGTCGTCCGCATGAGCAATTCGGTCTTTTTGTGTCGAAGGATCGTCTCAAGCGCCATGGGATACCTCCGCAAAGCGACTGAGTCGGCTATCCGCTCGACCGGATTTAAGCGCTTCGAGCGCCATCTCGACGCCGTCGGCCAGGGTGTCGGCGCGTCCGGTGACCATCGCGAGCGCGCCGGCGTTTATCGAGATCGCCGCGTTGTGGGCGTCGTTTCCGTCGCCGGCGAGGACGCGTCGGAACCATCGGGCATTCTCCTCGGGCTCGCCGCCGCGGAGTGCGTCGAGCGGATACTCGCTCAAGCCGGCCTGGTCGGGAGTAATCTCGAGCTCGTGGACTCGCCCGTCGACCAGACGGGCGGCGTGTGTGGAGCCGTGCAGGGCGATCTCGTCGAGCCCCGAGCCATGTACAACGAGTGCGGATTCACACCCGAGAAGCCCGAGTGTTTCGGCAGCCGGTTTGCAGAGCTTCGGGTCGTAGACGCCCATGACCTGAAATTTCGGGGCCGCCGGGTTCACCAACGGGCCGAGCAGGTTGAAGATCGTGCGGGTGGCCAGCGCCCGCCGCACCGGCATCGCGTGGCGCACGCCGGCGTGATAATGGGGCGCGAATAGAAAGCAGATATTCGCCTCATCGAGGCAACGGCGGGCGACCTCTGCGCTGGCCTCGAGGTTGACGCCGACCTTTTCCAGGACGTCGGCCGAGCCGCATTTGGAGGAGACGGAGCGGTTGCCGTGCTTGACGATGGGGATGCCCATCTCGGCGGCGACGAGTGCAACTGCGGTCGAGATATTGACCGTCTGCATGCCGTCGCCACCGGTGCCGCACGTGTCGGCGCAGGCATAGGGTGGGGCGGGGAAGTCGGCCGCCGCCTCCCGGAGGGCGCGTGCGGCGCCCGCGACCTCGTCGGGGGTTTCGCCCTTCGCCTTCAGGGCCGTGACGAGTGATGCGATCTCGATCTCGCTCAATTGCCCATCGATCACACGAGAGAAGACCCTATGGGCGGTGTCCTCCGGCAGGTCTTCGTGCCTGCACAAGCTCTCCAATATGTCTTTCATCACAGCCTCTGTCGTTTCGGTGCCGGCCGTCCACGGAGGCTATGAACTAAAAAGCCCGCCGGGGAGGGCGGGCGAGATTTCCAGGTCGGTTGTCGTCTTATCTATCTAACAACACGAGTGCGCCCACCGCACGTATATCCGTGCCAGGGCCACCAAAATGTGTTGTTGAAGGATGCGTCAATCATTGTTGATTCGCGTCGTCGGCGAGTTCACTGAACATGCACTCATGACGATGACCGAACGGGTTGTTGCTGTCAAGGCGTCGTCGCCTGGTCGGGGCAGGCGCCGCCGGATGCGACCCAGGCGTCGAAGGCAGCGACGAATTCTTCGTGCGGCAGTGGTGGCTTCGTGCGGTCTCCACCGGGGTCCCATCCCCAGAGGACCAGCGGATCCTGCTCGACGTGGTGCGCCAGCGCGTCGAGCGACTTGTAGGCGTTATCACCGGGCCGTTTCATCTGCTCGCACAGCTCCTCCGGAGAACGTCCCTGGAAGATGAGCGGCATGTCCTCGTGTGGCAGGCCCCAGTGCGGGGCGCCCGGCGGTCCACCGGGGATGCCGAGTTCCTCCGAGTTTTTCTCGCGATGACAGCTGGCGCAGTCCAGTCCGTTCTCGGTGCTGGTACGCGAGACGTTCATGGCGTGCGGTCGGCTCGCGTCTGTCTGGAGCGGTCGGTTGCCCGACGGATGACAATTCATGCAACGCGGGGACATCAAGACTTCGTAGACGTCCATCCACGCTTCTTTGCCGCGCTCGATGGTTTCGGGATCGGGGGGATCCGCGGCGACGCGGGCGAGTTGGAGGCTCGCGCCAACGGCATCGCGTGCTTTCATGACCGACGGCGGGGTCTTCGACGACCCGTCGGATTCTGCGTTCACGAAGACGGTGGTGGTCAATAGAAGAAGTCCGGCCGCGAGCGCCATTTTCTTTGCGTTGCTGGTCATTCAGGTTCCCTTGAGTGCGTCGCGCATCGGCATTTTTCGAAGGCGTTTTCCGGTTGCATCGAAGATCGCTCCGGCGAGCGCCGGGGCGACCGGTGGCAAACCGGGCTCTCCAACTCCGGTCGGTGAGGCGGTGCTGTCCGCCACGTGGACCTGGATCTGGGGCGTTTGGTGCAGCCGTATGAACGGGAAGGTGTCGAAGTTGCCCTCTAGCACGCGGCCATTCACAAAGTCGATCTTCTGCCAGATCGCCGCGGAAAGGCCCTGCGCGATGCAACTCTCCATCTGTGCAGCGACGATATCGGGGTTCAGAGCGACACCGCAGTCGACGGCGCACCAGATTTTTCTAACCGCAATTTCATCGTCGATGACCCCGGCTTCGATGACCTGCGCGCAGCAGGTTCCAAACGAGCGGTGGACCGCGATTCCGCGGCCCCAACCGTCCTCGACGGGGTCGCCCCAATGGGCCATGTCGGCGGCTTTATCGAGCACACCGAGCTTGCGCTTATCATCCCGTAGGAGTGCGCGACGAAATTCGAGCGGATCGCGCTCGGCGGCGTGGGCCATTTCATCGATGAAGCTCTCGACGGCGAAGGCATTGAAAGAATGCCCGACCGAGCGCCAGAAGCTCACCGGGACATCCACGTTGATCTGGGTGTAGTCGACGCGCAGGTTGGGGATGGCGTACGTCGCATCAGAAGCGCCTTCGGTCGCCAGCACATTCGGCAGGGTGTCGCTGGAGACGGCGTTTTGCATCGTGCGCGCCATCATCATGCGGGTCACGCGCGGAATCCACTCCGGTAGGGACGCCGGCAGCCAGTCATCGAGGTCGAGCAGCGACTGCGACATCGTGTGGTAGTCGAAGGCGACGGGCTCTCCGCGCGAATCGAGGCCGCCGCGCACCCGTGTATGCGAAAATGGGCGATAGTAGCCGCCGCGCGTGTCGTCTTCGCGGGTCCAGAGGACCTGAACGGGGCGGTCGAGCTGCTTCGAGACGAGCACGGCTTCGATGATGTAGTCGATGACCAAGCGTCGGCCGAAGCCGCCGCCCAGAAAGGTGGTGTGGACGTGGACGTCGTCGCGGCGCATGTCGAGCATACGAGCGACGTCACCCTGAGCCGCCGATTGCCACTGAACCGGCGCCCAGATATCGACGCGCCCGTCACGGACCCACGCCGCTCCGTTTTGTGGCTCCAGAGGGGCGTGAGCCAGGTACGGCGCTTCATACGTGGCCTCGACAACCGTCTCGGCTCTGTCGAGCGCACGGCCGGCGTTGCCGTCGTCGCGCAAGTTGATCGCATCGGTGCGATCCTTCTGGCGAGCCGCGGCGCGAAGGTTGGCGGTACTGAACTCCTCGAGTCTCGCCTCGGACCATCGCACCTCGATCGTCGGTGCTGCACGCCGTGCCTGCCAGTATTTCTCGGCGACAATCGCGACGCCGCGCTCGAATGCGAAGACGTCGACGACTCCGCGCATCTGCCGAGCTTGCGTCGCGTCAAAGTCGATGACCCGCTGGCCAATGACCGGAGGGCGGACGACCTTCGCCCGCAGCATCCCATCGACCTCGAAGTCGATACCGAATTCGGCCTCGCCGGTGACCTTCGAGCGAAGGTCGACTCGCTTCTTCGACTGTCCGAGGAGCTTGAAGTTTCCTGGCTTCTTGAGCGCGACGTTCCCCGGGATCGATTGTTCCGTCGCGAGCTGTGTCAGCTCACCGTATCGAAGGCTCCGCCCGGTTTTGTCGTGGTGGACCGCGCCTTCTCGCGCCGAGCACTCGGCCGGGCGGCAGCCCCACTTGGTCGCGGCTGCGGCGACGAACATCACGCGTGCAGTTGCCGCGGCGCGGCGAAACGGCTCGTAGGTCTCCCGGACTGACGAGGAACCCCCGGTTTGCTGGATCCCGAAGATCTCGAACTCCGGGCCCGCTTCGGCGTGGTAGGGTTCGACCGCGTCGAGCTCGACCTCGAGCTCCTCCGCGACCAGCATCGCGTGGTGCGTGAAGACTCCCTGTCCCATCTCGGACTTGCCGATGGCGACCCGAATGCGGTCGTCGGGCGTGACCGTGATGAACGCATTGGGCTGAAACGCACCCGACGCCTGGGCGGTTTTCCGCATTCGGCGAACGTCCGGGCCGGCGCAGCCCGTGAGGGAGAGACCCATCAGGAAGGCTCCGCTGCCCAGGGCTGTGACGCGAAGAAAGTCACGACGATTCATGCGTCCTCCTGGAGTAACTCGGCTGCCCGGTGGATGGCCGCTCGTATGCGAGGGTAGGTCCCGCATCGGCACAGGTTGCCGGCCATCGACGCGTCGATCTCATCGTCGGTCGGCGACGGGTTGGTCTGGAGCAGCGCGACGGCCTGCATGATCTGGCCGGACTGACAATACCCGCACTGCGGGACGTTTCCCTCCATCCAGGCACGCTGGACGGCATGCAGCATGTCCTGGGATGAGAGCGACTCGATGGTCGTGATCTCGGCTTCGCCCACGTCACCGACGCTGAATGTGCATGAGCGTCGTGCTTGGCCGTCGACGTGTACGGTGCAGGCGCCGCAGAGCGCCTTTCCGCAGCCGAATTTGGTGCCCTTTAGCCCGAGTTCTTCACGGAGAATCCAGAGCAGCGGTACATCGGCGGGGACTTCGTCGAGCGCGTGCGTCTCACCGTTGACTCGCAGCGTGGACACGTTGTTTTCTTCATCACTCATTTAGTTCGCCCACAGTGGAAGCTTCAACAAGATGCCCGCCTGGCCGAGGTGGTCTCGACCGTCGAGCAGGTAGACGTATCGTCCGTAGATGCCCAGGAATCCGGTCGTGATGACCAGGCGGGCCTGCGGACCGAAGTCAGTGCGACCCGGTGACTCGCCGGTGTCGACGCGCCCAGCAAGGCCGCCATCGAGGCCGACCAGTCCATAGCCTATCTGGGGGCCGACGGTGGCCATCGCGCCGCGCTGGGCGAAGTCGTAGGTCGCATCGAGGTATCCGCCCCACCAGACGCGGCGCTGGAGCCGGCTGATGCTCAACTCGAGGCCGGCAAAACCACCGCCGCCGAGACTCCCGAAGGCGCCTCCGGCCGTGATGCCCCCCAGCATTTGCCAGCCAGGCTCCGATCCAAAGGTGAACACGTCCCCCTCGCCGGATTCACCCGTGTCCTGAGCCGCCGTGGGCGTCGAGAGAGTCAGGGTAAAAAGCACACCGATGATGCACAGGAGTTTCTTCACGTGGTGTCCTCGCGCCGTCGCGTCTCGAGATAGGCCGCCCACTGCTCGGGCGTGTCGACGTCGAGCGTCTGGCGCGGCGCGTCGATGGATGCGATGTCGAACTTTGCGGAGCGCAGGACCCCGCGTGCTCCGACGTCGCCACGGGCGCCCGAGAGCTCGGCGAAGAGTCTCGCGTGGAAGCAGGCCGGCACGCCGAGCGACCCGTCCGCGTACCTTGTTCCAGCGGCGTCGCGACCGCTACGGCAAGGCTCGAGTAGCGCCGTGAGTAGCGCGCCGGTGACGTCCGGCTGGTCGACCGTCAGTACCAGGGCGCGCTCGACGCCCGGAGGGAGACTCTCGACGCCGCATCTCAGAGACGTGCTCATCCCGTCACGCCAATCGGGATTGACCACATATGTCGCGGTGTCGATCCTCGTCGCGATGTCAGGTGACCGGTGTCCGAGCACGACCAGCGGCTGCGCGCCCGCCTCGCGCACGGCGTCGATTGCGCGCCGAACGAGCGGCTGCCCGTCGAGCTGGAGCAGTGCCTTGGGCTCGCCCATGCGCGTCGAGCCGCCTGCGGCCAGAATGATGCCGTATTCGCTCACGAGGCCCCCTGGCGCACGGAGATCACCCGGTGCTGCTCGTGAATGGCTCCGCTGCGCTCGGAGAGTGCGCCGCCCGAGCGGCCGTTTTTGTGCGCGACGACCTCTGCGATGATGGAGACCGCGACCTCGTACGGATCTTCGCCGCCGAGATCGAGCCCGACCGGAGCCGAGACGCGCTCGAGGACTGCATCGACGCCGCCCTGGGCATCGGCCAGCTTCCCGGTCGCGTGGAGATCGGCGAGCAGTCGCGCAGTCCGGCGGCGCGGGCCGAGTAGCCCGATGTATGCGGCTGAAGACGACAGCACACGCGGCAGCAGCCGGGTGTCGAGCTCGAAGTCGTGCGTCATCTGAATGACGTGGCTGTGTCTGGTGAGCTCGAGGTCGGCGCGGGTCCCGCCCTCGACCAGAGTCGTGTCGACTTGCCGGAAGGCGTTGGCCTTCAGCGCCCCCGGGTCGGTCCCGACCACGCGAATCCGCCAATTCATGCCCCTTGCGACGTTCACCAACGCCGCTGCATCGCGTCCCGTGCCGATGACGACCAACTCGGTTCGTGGGCGCACGTACTCGAGCAGCAAGCGAAGCCCGGAAGGTGCGTCTTCGAAGTGCAACCCTCGGGTCGTGCGGTCCTCGAGACATGTATTCGCTGCGCGCAAGACCCGCCGCCGTAGGTGTTCGGGAAAGCGCGACGACCAGCGAATGTCGTGAGTCGTTCGGAACGCGACAGCGCCGAGTCGACCGCTATATGCGTCGCTTGCGTCGTACGCCGTGACCAGGACGCCGTCGTCATTCGAGTCGCGCAATTCAGATAGGATCGCGAGCGGATCCAGCAGCCCGGAGTGTACCGGCAGCGGTTGTAGAAAGAGGTGTACGACCCCTTCACAACCGGTTCCGTAGGCACCGAGCGGGTGAAATTGACTGGCTCGCGTATCGAATAGCACCGTCTGGGGCCCGTGTTCGACCCAGGTGCGCGCGTGACGCGCCGCGTCCTTTTCCAGACAGCCCCCGCTGATCGCTCCGACGTAGCCGCCGGCTTCGTCGATGAGGATGCGGGCGCCGGGTCGCCTGTAGCCCGAACCTCGGAGATCGACGACCGTGCCCAGGACCGCGCGTTTATCGCGGTCTCCGTGCTCATAGCGCTCCAGTATTTGGTCGATCAGGGCCATAGAGATCTTTTTCGATTTGCTTCTGTACTCGCCGAAACCAATGGTGTAAAATTCTGTCAGTCCTGTCAATTGTCATCTCTGACATTTTTAAAATGGGCCTGAGAGAGAAGAAAAAGCAGCAAACGCGTCGGGCGATATACGAAGAGGCATTGGCGCAATTCGAGCGGCACGGCTTCGAGGCTGTGACGGTGGATGCGATCGCGGAAAACGTGGGTATCTCCCCACGGACCTTCTTTCGGTATTTTCCGAGCAAAGAGGCGGTCCTGTTCTGCGACTGGGAGAATGACCTGGCGGAACTGGAGGCGTTCTTCCTGGAGCTCCCCGAAGATATGCCGCTCTGGGATGCGCTCTGCGAGCTCGCCGGGGCGTGGGCGCGTACGTATGAAGCGGAGGAGCAGCTTCAGTTGCACAAATATGCGATCATCGAGGCATCGGAGAGCGCGGGCGCCTACGAACGCAGCGAGGTGATCCCGGAGACGGAGGACCGGCTCGCCGACACGATCGCGCGCAGGATGAGAGGCGGATATGATGCGTCGTTCAAGGCGTCGATTTACGCCGCGAGCTACGTGTCAGCGTTGCTCGTCGCCAAGAAGCAGTGGCTGGAAGCGGGCGGTGAGGGCGGGCTGGTGCCGCGCGTTCGCGCGGTGATGGAGACGCTGAGTCATTGGTCGGACGCCGAGTGACCGACTGCGGAGAGGACGTTGTCGATGAGGCGCGGGCCGTGTGTCGTCAGGATGGACTCGGGGTGAAACTGGACACCCCAGGCGAGGTGATCGGCGTGTTCGACGGCCATGACGGTGTCTTCGAAGCGAGCTGAGCACTCGAGCGCGTCGGGGAGTGAGTGTGCGGCCAGAGAGTGGTAGCGGCCGACCGGGAATGGGTGCGGCAGGCCCTCGAAGATACCGGCACCGTCGTGGTCGATGCCGGAGGCCTTGCCGTGGACGATCGCCTCGGCGCGGCCGACGCTCCCGCCGAGGGCCTCGACGAGTACCTGGTGGCCCAGGCACACGCCGAAGAGCGGGATGTGTCCGATGGCTCGGCGAGCGAGCTCGATGCAGCACCCCGCGTCGGTCGGAGTCCTGGGGCCTGGAGACAGCACCAGCAGTCTGGGCTGTGGGAGCGCCAGCGCGAGCTCGATGGCTCGTTCGGCGCTGATGTCGTTGCGCCAGACGTCGACGCGGCATCCACGGGAGGTGAATTCGTCGACCAGGTTGAACGAAAAGGAGTCGAAATTGTCGATAAAGAGCACATTGGCAGTCGGCACGGTCAGACTCCCGAAGTCTTTGACAACTGAATAGCACGTAGAACGGCTGCGGCCTTCATGCGGGTCTCGTTGGCCTCGGCGGCAGGCACGGAGTCGTGGACGACGCCGGCGCCCGCGCGAACGTGGGCGATATCGTCGACCACGACCGCCGAGCGGATGATGATGGCGGTATCCATCTCGCCGTCGCAGGTCAGGTAGCCGACGGCGCCGCCGTAGGTTCCGCGTCGAGTCCGCTCGTTGCGGCGGAGCAGCTCGGCGGCGCGGATCTTGGGCGCTCCAACCAGAGTGCCCATATTCATCGAGGCGGTATAGGCATGGAGGGCGTCGAGGTCGTCACGGAGCTCGCCGGCGACATAGGAGACGAGGTGCATGACGTGGCTGTAGCGGTCGACAGTCAACAGCCCCGGGACGTGGCGTGTGCCCGGCTTACTCACTCGGGCGACGTCATTTCTGGCGAGATCGACGAGCATCATGTGCTCGGCGACCTCCTTTTCGTCGAGGCGCAGCTCGGCTTCGATACGGCTATCGAGATCGGGGTCGATGGATCCATCCGGGCGTCGGCCCCGTCGGCGAGTGCCCGCAATTGGGCGAATCTCGGCGATGCGGCGAGCATCGTCGGACGTCGAGACCTTGACCGAGGTCTCGGGGGAGGCGCCGAAGACGGTGTGCTCTGCGTCGTTGACGTAGAACATATACGGGCTGGGATTGAGGCGTCGCAGCTCACGATAAGCCGCCAGCGAGTCGGAGCACGGTGTCGAGAAGGTGCGCGAGGGGACGATCTGGAAGACGTCGCCGCTGCGGATATAGGACTTGAGGTCCGTGACCGTATCGGCGAAGGCCTGGTCCGACATATCCGTGTCGATCTCGGGCGGCAGCTCGTCGGGCGTCTCGAGCACCGGAAACGAGGTGGGTGCCCGTGGGGTCTGCTCGACCGCGTCGATGAGCGTCTCCAGCGCGGACGAGGCGTCGTAGTAGGCGCGCCGGGCGGTCTCACCGCCGAAGACCAGCTCCAGCAGCGTGGTCTGCTGCCGATTGTGGTCGATGATGATGATCTCTTCGGGCAGCCAGAACAGATAGTCCGGAAAGCCGAGATCGTCTCGCTCGTTTTTCGGCAGGGACTCGTAGGCCTCGACGAAGTCGTAGCTGAATACACCCGCGATCATCAGCGGGTCGGGGACCGGTCGAGACCGAAGGCTCCAGCAACGGGCGAGGGTCCGGAGCGCGTCGGTGGGCGAGGGCGCGAGCAGCCTGTCGAGTTCGGAAGCTTCGGACGGAGCCTCCGGATAGGAGAGCGCGAGGCTCGTGCCGTCGGTGGGCGCGCCTGCGGTCGCGGCCACGTGTCGAAGCGCGTCGCTGCCATTTGCGGTCAACGCCTCGATCTGCACATGCCTGCCGCGTGATTCCGCTCGCAGGCCGCACCGCGTCAGCAGGACGCTTCGCTCGCCGTTGCGGGTGTTTATATCGGCGGACTCGAGCATGAGCGTGTCGGGTCGCGTGCCGGCGTCCGTGAGTCGACCGAAGAGATCGAGCGGGTCGGGGCATCCGTTGATGCGACGCGCCAACGGGAGCACCTCACCGAGTTGGAGTTGCTGTGCGTCCATCGCTCACAGCTCCTTTCCGACCGCGTTGAGAACCGGGCGAAGCGCGTCCATGAGATCCTCGAACTGCTCGGGGTAGAGCTGCTGCTTACCGTCGCTGAGCGCGTCCTTCGGCTCGTTGTGCACTTCGACGATGATGCCGTCTGCACCGCATGCGGCGGCGGCGAGGGACATCGGGACGACGTACTCGCGCACGCCGGTGCCGTGCGAGGGGTCGACGACCACGGGCAGGTGGCTCTTTTGCTTGATGGTCGGGACGGCGTTCAGGTCCAGGGTGTTGCGGGTGGCGGTCTCGAACGTCGAGATGCCGCGCTCGCACAGGATGACGTTTGGATTGCCCTCGGACACGACGTATTCGGCGGCCAGCAGCAGCTCCTCGACCTTGGCGGACATGCCGCGCTTGAGGAGGACGGGCTTCTTGGTACGCCCGACAGCCTGCAAGAGGCGGTAATTCTGCATATTGCGCGAGCCGATCTGGAAGCCTGCAGCGTGCTCGGCCACGCGCTCGACGTCCGAGACCTGGAGCACCTCCGTGAAGGCGGGCATCTGGTTCTCACGGCAGACGTTCTGCATGATCTGGAGGCCTTCCTCGCCGAGCCCCTGGAAGCTGTAGGGGCTGGTGCGCGGCTTGTAGGCGCCACCGCGCAGGATCGAAGCGCCGGCGGCTTTGACGGCCTGAGCGGTCTGGCTCATCTGGTCGTAGCTCTCGACCGAACACGGTCCGGCGATGACGGTGAACTTGGAGCCACCGACGGGGACGCCGGCGACGTCGATGACGCTGTCATGCGGGTGCAGCTCGCGGCTGACCAATTTGTAGCGGCTCAGGATCGGCTCGACGCGCTCGACCATCGGGTGGTTGTCGATGTGCATTTGCTCGAGGACGCGCTCGTCGCCGATTGCACCGAGCACGGTGCGCTCGGTCCCAGGCATATGTAGTGGCTTGAGGCCGGCGGATTCTATCTCGCCGAGAATTTCATGGGCGTCTTGTTCAGTGGCGCCCGCTTTGAGTACGACAATCATCGTGTTTCTCCGTTTGGTGCTCTGCGTCCCTTCCGGGACGGGTCGGTGCGTCATGCACCAAGAAAACAAAAAACCCACCGCGAAGGGTGGGCTGGCTCGTCATCCGTCTCTGTCAGGTCGTGTCAGTTACCTCAGCGTTTCGACGGTACGGGTGCGCCCACCACTCGTGTGAGTGGTAAATCGCCACCAATAATAATATCCGTCGAATTGCGTGTTCACGGGATAGACCTCGTGAGTTCCAGTAACAATTCGAGCGTGACGGAAGACGTTCTGGGTGTCAAGGGCTATCCCACGGCCATTCCAGGGTGGTCGTAAAGTCGCTCGCGTTGAAGCGTGCTGCGCCCATCTTGGGCGCAGCGACCGCGTGCGGCCAGGATGGCCGCACCACAAGTCTTGGCAGTCCAGGGAGACTTTGCGTCGTACTCGATTTCGGGCACGCAGCCAGTTGCCAAGTAAAGGCTGCAACTGAGGAGTACGGCGCTTCGAGGTGTACGAGGCGCCCAAAACTGACAAGAGTAACAGAGGCCGGTTACCACTCATTTAATATGTCAAATATGTCAAAAGACGACGAAAAGGCATGGGCAGTCGAAGGCTTGGGCGGCGTGGAGATCGGCGTATTGTCCATAGCGACGGAGCCGAGTGAGTGGCCCGAGTGTCTGACGGATGCCGAGCGTGATGTGGTCCGTCGCTGCCTTTTGGACCAGCGCCATGCAGAGATCGCGGAGGCGCGCGGCACCACGGTCTCGACAGTGGCATCACAGATGGCATCGATCTTCGAGAAGCAGTGGGTGTGATGTCGGCGAAGCACTGGATATCTGGACGGCACTCGTCGTCGGACGCTGGTCGAGTCCTTCGACACGGACGGCCGCCGTTTCTATCTGGCGATGCCCAACGGGCCAGCGGTCATCGAAGCGGGTGACATACTGACAGTGTACGAGGTTGGAAACTGCGCGGGTCCGAATGGCATCGAACCGCGTGCCGAGCCGCTTGCTCTGCTGCCTGAGTTCGTGACGCGTTCGAGTCGTCAAACCCGGCGTGCTGGCGATGCACAATTGACCGTTCGGGATGTCACACCTACGATGGCGCGGGCGTGATAAGACTCAAAATGACGCGGAGCGTTATAGATGGCATCCAGGCGGACAATTCGCGATCTCCACAAGCTCTATGACGAGGGCACAGCCATCTCGATGGTGACGTGCTACGACTACACGTTCGCGCGTCTGGTCCACCTCGCCGACATCGACACGATCCTGGTGGGCGACAGCCTCGGGAACGTGATTCAGGGGCAGGATACGACGCTCCCCGTCGAGATCGATGACATCATCTATCACACGCGGGCGGTCATGCGCGGAAACTCGTCAGCGCACGTCGTCGCGGACATGACGTTCGGGAGCTATCAAATCAGCGTCGAGGACGGGATGCGAAACGCGGCGCGGCTGATGAAGGAAGGCGGCGCGCAGGCCGTCAAGCTCGAGGGCGGGGAGCCGGTGGTGCCGTTGGTAGACCGGCTGACGTCGGCGGGCATTCCGGTGTGCGCGCATCTGGGCTTCACGCCCCAATCGGTCAATCAATTCGGCGGCTATCGCGTGCAGGGCAAGGGCGAAGAGGCGGGTGACCAACTGCTCGCGGACGCGAGAGCGCTGGAGGACGCGGGCGCCTACATGCTCGTCATGGAGATGGTGCCGCGAAAGTTGGCCGCGGAGGTGACCGAGGCGTTGTCGATCCCGACGATCGGTATCGGCGCGGGGCCCGAGACGAGCGGCCAAGTCCTCGTCTTGCAAGATCTGCTCGGTATGAATCAGTCCTTCTCGCCGAAGTTCCTGAAGACGTACGCCGACCTCGAGGGCACGGTCGTCGACGCGCTACACCGCTACAAAGAGGACGTGCGCGAGCGCGACTTCCCCGAAGATAAGCATTCTTACTGACATCCACTCAGACAATCCGCATCTATGCTGACCGTCGATTCGATTCGCGATTTTCGTGACGCGCGTGCGGCGCTGGAGGGGACCGTCGCATTCGTCCCCACCATGGGTTTTCTGCACGAAGGCCACCTGTCGCTGATGGAGGCGGCGAACCGCCACGCCGACCACCTGGTGGTGAGCATCTACGTCAACCCGACGCAGTTCGCCCCCGGCGAGGACCTCGAGGACTACCCACGCGACCCGGAAGGTGACGCGGCCAAGTGCGAAGAACTCGGCACAAGTATCTTGTTCATGCCCAGTGACGAGTTGATGTACGCCGATGATCACTCCACGACGGTGCGCGTCGACCAACTCGACGAAGTTCTGTGCGCAACCTCACGGCCGACCCACTTCCCGGGCGTGACGACCATCGTCACCAAGCTGTTCAATATCGTCCAACCCGACGTGGCGGTCTTCGGCGAGAAGGACTACCAGCAGCTCGCGATCATCCGTCGGATGGTGCGCGACCTGAATGTCCCGGTAGACATCGTGGGCTCGCCGACCGTCCGCGAAGAAGACGGCGTGGCGATGTCCAGCCGCAATAAATACCTCACCGATCGGCAGCGGGAGGATGCGCGGTGCCTGTCTCAGGGCCTGAAGTTGGCATGGCGGGCGTATCATGACGGCGAGCGAGATGGAGAGGCGCTGGTGAAGCTGGTGCGCTCACGGCTCGAGCAAGACGTCGAGGCCGATCAGGTCGACTACGTCGAATGTGTGCACCCGACGACGCTAGAGCGGTATTCCGGCGCGAATCGTCAGATCGACCCGGCCGAGGGCGTGGTGGTTGCGGTCGCCGTTCAGATGGGACAGGCCCGCCTTATCGATAACCTGCCGCTTGACAGACCCCTCCCGAACTCCCTTATGTAAGTCCGCACTCAATTACTCGGGCCGACTGCTCGAGGTTTGACCGACCCGGCCGCAGACGAGCGGCCGAAGCACGCCTACGCGTAGGCGCGCAGAATAAGGGTTGCGTCCTTGACACCTTCTGGCGGCGTGGTTAGGAATGAATGGTGATTCAGTCGCAAGTGAACTGATGTTCATTTTCGCGGCAATCAGCAACGGTTTCTCGGATGAAGACCCGCTCCACGGACGGCGAAAAGCATGGCAGATAGTGAGAAAAAGAGAGGCTCGAGCGACAAGCGCGAGCGTATCCTGGAGGGAGCGCTCGAAGCATTCGCCGAGAAGGGCTTCTACAATACGAAAGTCTCCGAGATCGCCGGCAAAGCTGGCGTGGCCGACGGGACGATCTATCTGTACTTCAAGAACAAAGATGACCTGCTGATCTCGTTGTTCGAGGACCGCATGGATTGGATTATCGACCGGCTCGAGACCGAGCTGGCGAGCCTGGATGGCGGAGTGCTCGAGAAGATTCGGCACGTGGTTCGAATGCACTTCGGGCTGGCCGTCGAGAATCCCAACCTCGCGGAGTTTATCACCGTGGAGCTTCGCCAGAGCGCGAAGTTCGTCAAAGAGTATAAGAATCCCAAATTTGCAGATTATCTGACGATATTACAAAAGCTCATCGAAGAAGGGCAGGAGCAGGGCGTCATCCGAGATGATTTGGATGGTCGCCTGGTCTCGAGAGCGTGCTTTGGCGCGCTGGACGAGGTACTGCTGCAACTAACACTCTCGCGGTCGAAGCCGGTGGATGTCGAAGACAAGGCAACCCAGGTCTCGGCCATGATCATCAGTGGGCTCAAAGCAGACTGAGTTCGTAGACGCTGACCAAGGAGGAGAATTGTGAAGATTCTCACGACGGTAAAGCGGGTCGCAGACCCGGACATGAAGATCAAGATCGCCCCGGACGGATCGGAGCTCGAGACAGAGGGCGCCGAGTACGTCATGAACCAGATGGACGAATGGGGCGTCGAGGAAGCAATTCGCCTCAAGGAAGAGCACGGCGGAGAAGTCGTCGTGGTCTCGGTGGGGCCATCGGAGGCGACCAAGGAGATTCGTACGGCGCTGGCGATGGGAGCCGACCGCGGAATTCTGGTGGAAACCGACGAGACCCTCGACAGCGATGCGGTTGCCCGCGTGGTGGCCGAGATCGCCAAGGAAGAGGAGCCGGATCTGGTCACGCTTGGAAAGCTGTCCCTGGATACGGACCGCAACCAGACCGGGCAGCTTCTGGCCGCGTATCTGGACTGGCCGCAGGCGACGTACGCCTACAATGTAGAAATCGAAGACGGCGCTGCCGTGGTGGGACGCGAGATCGATGGTGGAACGAACACCAAGCGTTGCCAGCTTCCATGCGTCATCACTGCGATCGAGCGACTCAATGAGCCTCGCTACGCCAGCCTTCCGGGAATTATGAAGGCCAAGCGCAAGCCGATCGACACGAAGACCCCGGCAGACCTGGGCGTGGATATCGCGCCGAGGGTCAAGGCGGTGCAGTACGAGATGCCGCCCGAGCGTGAAGCCGGAGAGATCGTCGAAGGTGTCGACGAGCTCATCGACAAGCTCAAGAACGAGGCGAAGCTTATCTGATCTGGCTCGACGACTTTTGAGGTCTGAGAGTTTTCTGAAGAGATAGAAGGAGTTGACATGGCCAACGTACTCGTTGTTGCCGAACATCAGGGCGGAAATCTGCGTGGCGCGACCCTGCCGACCATTAGTTTTGGTAAGCAGGCGGCGGACCTCCTCGGAGGCGAGCTGCACGTCGTAGTCCTCGGCCACGGAATCGACGGAATCGTCGAGGAAGTCGCCAATTACGGCGCCGACAAGGTGCACTACGCGGACGACGCGTCCCTCGAAGATTACCTCGCCGAGACATTCGCACCGGTGATCGCCGAGCTCGCCGAGTCGGTCGACGCCGAAATCGTCGCCGCCGCTTCCAGCGCGCAGGGGACGGACTTCCTGCCGCGTGTGGCTGCTGCACTCGATGCAGGCATGGTGACCAATGCGGTCGACGTGTGGGACGAGGGTGGAACCCTGCGCTTCAAGCGCCCGATGCTGTCGGGTAGTGTCCTGGAGATCGTCGAGGTGGGTACGGCGCGCAAAGTCGCCGGTGTCCGCACGACGGACTTCGACGATGCACCGGCTGCGGACAGCGCGTCGCCCATCGAGAAGGTGGACGTGAGCGCAGACGCCGGCGGAGCCGAATTCGTGGACCTCGAGCTCGTCAAGAGCGAGCGGCCCGAGCTCACCGACGCCGACGTCGTTATCTCGGGTGGCCGCGGACTCAAGTCTGGCGAGGCATTCGAAATGTTGGAAGCATTGGCGGATCTCTTCGGTGGTGCAGTCGGCGCGAGCCGCGCAGCCGTCGATAGCGGATATGCGCCGACGGATTGGCAAATCGGTCAGACCGGAAAGGTCGTCGCACCGAATCTGTACGTCGCGATTGCAATCTCGGGCGCCATTCAGCACCTCTCAGGTATGAAGGGCTCCAAGACCATCGTCGCGATCAACAAGGATCCGGAAGCGCCGATCTTCCAGGTCGCCGATTACGGCATCGTGGACGACGCATTCGAGGTCGTCCCCGAGTTGACCGAGAAGCTCAAGGACATGGGCGTGGGTGAATAACCAATAGCCCTCATTCCCGAGCAGAGACCCGTCGCAGTGATGCGGCGGGTTTTTTGATTCGAGCTCGACGATGCCGCTGTGCACCCCGTGCATTGGGTCGCTGCGCTCCCGGCACATCGCCTCCGTTCGCTCGCGTCGATTAAATATGTAGAATTTGGAGCTTTCGAGTTGTATACACGGCCGTTGCACTTTGCTACGAGGCGCGGGATCCGTATACTCGTGCGAAGACACAAGAGCTGGATCATATATCTGGAGGGTACTCGGCCTGAGGCCGGGTAGAGCTCGAGCTTTCTAGGAATTGGAGAATGTCATGGTGATGGAACGTCTGCGCAGGCTCTCGGTGGCAGCGCTATTAGCGCTTGCGACAATGGGCCTGGCCCTTGCCGGCTGTGCGCCTGAATTTACGGATGAGCAGTGCGAAACCGATCAGGACTGTTTCCCGGGGGAGCGCTGCAACCGGAATAATCTGTGCGTTCAGGATTTCACCGGTGACGCGGGTCCCGATGGCGAGGATGGCACGGACACCGATGCCGATACCACGATCGACGCTATCGCGGTCGAGCCGGCCGATGCCATGATCCAGGTTGACGGCACGATCCAGCTGTCGGCGACTGCATTTGACGAGGGTGGCAACACGATCGAAGGCGTCACGTTCGATTGGTCGAGCGACGACGAGAACGTCGCGACCGTTAGCGATACCGGTGAGGTCACGGGTATCACCGAGGGCTCGGCCGTTGTCTCGGCTTCGGCAGGCGGTGTAACCGCGAACGCCACCATCACGGTCTCGACGTCCTCCGTCGCGACGGTCGAGTTGAGCTCAGAGACGGTCGAAATGTTCACGGGCGATTCGGTCGACCTGGACGCTACGGCGCTCGACAGCGACGGGAACGAAGTCACTGATGCAGAATTTGTGTGGTCCGTCGAGGACGACACGATCGCGACGGTCGACGCCGATGGTGTGATTGTCGGGGTGTCTCCGGGCGATACGACGGTGACGGTCAACAGCGAGGGCATCGAGGCCAGCGCAGACGTCACGGTGCTCGAGATTCCGGTAGATAGCGTCGAGATCACGCCGGAAGGCCCGCACACCATCGAGGACGGATCGAGCAGCCTCGACCTGGACGCGACGGCGCTGGACTCGGACGGCAACGAGTTGAGCGGACGTGACGTCACGTGGTCGAGCTCCGACGACACGGTCGCGAGCGTCGACGTCGACGGCATCGTCACCGGCGAGTCCGTCGGTGGCCCGGTCGATATCACCGCGACGATCGGTGGCGAGTCGGCGTCGGTATCTGTCGAAGTCGTCGAGGCCAACCAGGTCCCGACCGCCGATGCGGGTGACGACGAGACCGTCAGTATCGGCACGACGGTGACGCTCGATGGGGGCGGATCGAACGACCCCGACGGCGATACCCTTACCTACGCGTGGTCCCTGGCGGCCGCACCTGGGAGCTCGAGCGCAGCGCTGAGCGCGACCGACACCGAGACGACGGATCTGACCCCCGACGTCGCTGGCGACTACACGGTCGAGTTGACCGTGGATGACGGAAATGGCGGCACGGATACAGACAGCGTCATCATCACGGCCAATACCCCGCCGACGTTTACCAGCACGCCAGTCGAAGATGTCGATGAAGATGCGACCTATACCTACGACATCACCACGGACGATGCCGACGGAGATAGCGTCACGATTACGGCCACCCTGCAGGGTGGAGGCACGCTGCCGAGTTGGTTGAGCTTCACCGATGCTGGCGATGGCACCGCGACGCTGACCGGCACTCCGACGAACGACGATGTCGACACGTACGACATCGAGTTAACCGTCGATGACGGCAACGCGACGGACACACAGACGTTTACCATCACCGTCGCGAATACGAACGACGCGCCAACCGCGAGTTTCACGTACAGCCCGTCGAGCCCGACCAACGGGGAAACAGTCGACCTGGATGCGAACGGCTCTACGGACCCCGATTCGGGTGACTCCATTGCCTCATACGCCTGGGTTGTCACGGCACCAGATGGTGCGACGACAAACCTGACTGGTGCGACACCGAGCTTTACCGCCGATCAGACAGGAGACTGGACGGTCGAGCTGACGGTGACGGACCAGAATAGCGCAACCGGCACTGATACCCAGACGATCACGGCCACGGACAGCCCGAATACCCCCCCCACGGCCAGCTTCACGTACAGCCCAACCAGCCCGACCAACGGTGATACCGTGGATCTCGACGCGAACGGCTCGAGTGACCCGGATACCGGAGACTCGATTGCGTCGTATGACTGGGTGATCACCGCGCCGGACGGGTCGACGACGAACGCTTCGGGAGTTACGACGAGCTTCCTCGGAGACCAGAATGGTGATTGGACCGTCGAGCTGACCGTGCGCGATACGAATAACGCGCCGGATACCTCGACCCAGACGGTTACGGTTGCCAATACTGCACCGACAGCAAGTTTTTCGGTCACCCCGACCAGCCCCACCGAGGGGGATAGCGTCGACGTCGATGGAAATGGCTCGAGCGAGCCCGATGCGGGGGACTCGATCGC
>JBNJFZ010000025.1:19624-46434 GCA_051747295.1 Myxococcota bacterium | reverse complement strand
GTCGTGGAACTCTCGGTCCATGCGCTCACCGTCTGGTCACCGTTGGCGTCGATTGTCACCTCGGCCCACTCGTACGTGTTGTAGACCGTCCCAGCACCATCTCCACCGCCAAAGGCGTAGAGGTAGTAGGTACTCGGGTCGGCGGGACTCTGGACGGCAGTCGCCGCCGCGCCTGCTCGCGCAGTATTGAGCGTGGTCAGCGGCTTCCACTGACCCAGTGAGCCCTGAGGAAGCGGCACTTCGCCGGCTGTGACCGCCTCACCTTCGTCGTCGTATTCGGTGGTCGAGCCGCTGTTGATCTCGGCGATGAGCTCGACGTCTTCGGGGTCTCCGTCGGGATCGGAGGTTCGGTAGACTCGGTAACCCGAGGCACCCGGCACCTGGTCCCAATCCAGCGTGAGGATGATCTTCTCGGAGCGGTCCGGAAGCTTCACCGGCAGCACGTCACCCGGCAACGATTCACCGTCCGGGTTGTTGTTGTCGCTACTCGGGAAGACCGCGGAGACGCGGTAGTACCAGAAACCGCCACCCAGTCCGGCCGTCCCATCTCCGAGACGAGCGTCCAGGTCCGCGACGTCGGGACCCGCGAGCGGATCGAGCACTTCAGCTCGCCAGACGGTGTTCTGCGCGCCGCTGCCATTGTCGCCACCTATCAGATAGATGAAGCGGCCGATGCGGGCGAACGATGCGTCCGTTCGCGCCTCCGGCAGGCTGTAGCGCTGATCCATCCAGCCACCCAGCGCTCCGAAGACTCCCACGCTGACCGACTCGATGCTGTCCATGGCGTTCGCCACGGTTCCATCATCTCCACCAATCGCGTAGAGGAAGCGACTCTGAGCGGTCGGGCGGCCTGCGGCGAGGCCGAGCCCGCGTCGGGGGGTCTGCATGTCGGAGACCTGCGACCACGACGCGAGGTTCTGCGCCGGGTTGCGAATCGAGATCGCCGAGTACTCGTACTGAGCCCCGTCGTCACGGATGAACCGCACGATACACACGCTACCGACGTCGAAATCTGGCGTCGGCACGGTGATATCGAGCTGCGTGTCGGTCTGGTTGTTGATCGTCGCCGGCTCGGTCACCTGAGCGCCGGTCGACAGCTCGCACTGGATCTCGACGGCGCCACCGGATGCTCCGAAGTTCGAACCCTCCACCACCGCGTCCTGCGGGGAGTCGGAGTCGAGCGATCCGGGCGTCACGGAGTCGATCAGGGGAGGTTCGGCCGACGTCACGGTCACGCCCTTGTCCAGCACGCCGACTTCGGCGCCCGGGAGCGGGTTGACCACGATGAGGTCGTACTGCCCGGGGTTCAAGCCTCCGGGCACGACCGCGCTGAGCGTCTCGGTATCCTCCTGGACGACCGCAGTCAGCGCCGTGGCGAAGTCGTTCGGCCCCGGGCTGTCGGGGTTGAGGTAGACCCGCGGCGTCTTGGCGAATAGCGTCGACGAGCTCGGGTCTGCGTTGATGGTCACGGCCGTGGCCTCGGTCGGTGAGACGAAGGCCGGATCCACGCTCTGCAGCGTGATATCCGTGGTGTCGGTGACCTGAAGACCGTCGTCGAGTTCACCGACGCATCCATATGCGCTAGTCACTCGTACGTCGTAGGTGTCGGCGTTGAGCCCCGCGGGCACGTCCGCCTGAATGCGGTTGGGCCGCACGCTGGTGAAGTTCGGCAGATCGGTGACCGCGCCGCCGCTGTCGATGAGCTCGACTGTGTCGGCGTTCTGATCGAGGTCGGCGGTGAAGACCGTCACCTTGATCGCCGTGTCGTTGTAGATGACCGGCGGATCCGTGAAGAAGACCAGGGGTGTCGGTCTGACTTCGATAGCCTGTGTGGCGGTATCCGAACACGTCGATCCGGCTGAGACCGTCACGTCGTACGATCCCGCCGGCAGCGTGTCGGGCACTTCGGCGGTCAACTGCGAGCCGTCCGCCTCTGCGCTGGTCACGTTGGCCGTCTCCCCGCCGACCGTCACGGTGGTATTCTCCGTGAGGTTCTCACCCGTGACCGTGATCTCGGTGACCTCGCCCTGACAGACGTCGGATGGAGCAACACCCGCGATAGTCGGTGGCGCCGCGACTTCGAAGGCCGAGCTCGTCGACAACGAACACGTGAAGTTGCCGGGGTTCGTGATACTGATATCGACACCTCCGACGGTGCTCGTGTCGACGTCGACGCCGACGGTAAACTGTCGGCAATGCTTGATATTTTGCCCCTGAATCGTCACTTCATCGCAGTCGGTGACGTTCGAGGGTGTGACCTCGGTTCCCTCGACGGAGACGGTGAATTGCTCGCCGTCGACCTCGAGAAATCCGTAGCCGTTGACCGTCAGATCGACCTGGCCATCCTCACCCTGACACAGGGAGGCTGGCTCGGTCGACGTGATGGTCGGCGGCGGTACGACGGTCAGGATGTCGGAGCTCGTACCCGAGCAATCGGCCTCGGGCGGGTTGGTCACGACGACCTCCGGGTTCTGGATCGAGTCGATCGATGTGTCCTGCGGGATCTCGGCGGTGATCTCGGTGCATGTCTGGACGTCCGAGCCCTGCGTTTCAAGCTCGGAGCACCCGCTCACGCCGGTGACCGTCGTGTCGACGCCACCCACTGTGACCGTGGGGTTCCCGCCGTCGATCGTCAGGAAGTCCGTGCCAGTGATCGAGACCTCTTGCGAGCCCTCTGCCAGGCAAATCAGGTTGGGCTCGATGTCGGTGATGCTCGGCGGAGGCGCGATGCGCAGCTTGACGTTGTCTTCGGCCGGCAGGCTCTCGCACGCGGCCGTCTCCGGGTTGAGCAGGGTGATGTCTTCGTAGCCGGGCTCCAACGAGCCCTCGTTGAGCGTCACCGTGACGCTGTCGCAGAATTCCGCGTCGATGCCTTCGTGGGCAATCGCCGTGCAACCGTCGAGGCTGTCAACCTCGAAGGTCGAGCCAGCGATGTTCACGACGGCGGTATCTTCACCGATACGCAGCACCGTCTGGCCCTCGAGGGTGATCGTCTTGTCCTGATCGGCGACGCAGACGATACCCGTCGAGGAATCGACCACGTGCGGGCGGTCCGTCACGGCCAGCGATCCCGCCGAGGTCGACTCGCCGGATTCCGGATTCTTGATGCGCACGTCGTACATGCCCTCGTAGAGCATGCCCGTGCTGCCGTCTCCCAACGTCAGCGAGTTCTTGGCGAAGAAGCCCATCCGATCGCGGCTGTACCACTTGAGCTCCGCGGCATTCGGATCGTCGGGTTCACTTCCGTACAGGACCGACTGCTCGCCGGCGGATTCTCCCGCGAGCGTCGCGTTACGAACGAGCGTCACCGACGGCAGCGCCGTGGTCGGTTCGTTCGGAATGTCGACCGAAACCGGCGAGAGCTTCTCGCCGGTCACGGTGACCTCCGTTCCCTCATCGGGGTGCTGCATTTTGCAGATAATGCCCGGGTCGACGGGCAGTGGTTCACCGGCCGCCGGATCTTGGAGTGACGGATCAGGTCCGTTGACCTCTTCACTACACCCACTCACCACGAACAAGCTGGCGAGTAGCAATATCAACCCAATTCGCCAGGACGAGCCCAGCGTGATGGGAGTTCGATTAGCGAGCATGTCATCCTCCTCTTAAACAACCCAAACAAGCGACCGTAAAACCGGCCGACGAAGACTCACGGGTCACGACCGCCACGCGGGCGGTGTCTGACTCGAGGTACCGAATACGTGAGAACGTTTCCACCTTTAATTAAACACGATGTGCCACAGGCAAATCAAACTCAGCTCGTATACACCCACACTGCGACGTCAAAAACTGGCTCGACTATGATCCCCGCATCTCAAAAAACACCCCTAAAGGCTACTAAAGGCACCTTTTTTCGATTTTTCGAGGAATAACCCTGGAAAGAAACCTGACGAAAAACGTCTCATATCATCGCAAAATGACGCCTACCTGAATAAACCTTGAATACGGAAATAGCGTCTATTCCGCTCGAACGAGTCCCGAAACAAAACAGAAGCCCAGTATACAGCTCATATTGTTCACGATATACGAATGGGCTCAATCGGTGTTTCTGCTTTTCTTTTCATGGGGAGCCGGATCAGTGGCACTTATCAGATGTACCGGAGTCCAGTACAACTGCAGGGGAAAATTGCCCTATCGCAGCACGAAATACAGGACAGACCATGCGCTATCTACACTCGATGATCCGCATCGCCGACGTCGATGAATCGCTGAACTTTTACTGCAACTTGCTCGGCCTGGAAGAGGCCTACCGCAAGGAGCGTGAGTCCGGCCGGTACACGCTCATCTTTTTGAAGGCCCCCGGTGACGAGCAGCCGTTCTTGGAGTTGACCTACAACTGGGACCCGGAGGACTACGGCAACGCCCGAAATTTCGGGCACCTCGCCTTCCAGGTCGACGATATCTATGAGGTGTGCGAGCGCCTGCAGGAGGCGGGTGTGACGATCAATCGGCCGCCTCGAGACGGCCACATGGCCTTCGTGAAGTCCCCGGACGACATCTCGATCGAATTGTTGCAGAAGGGCGACGCCCTCGATGCGCAGGAGCCATGGGCATCGATGGAGAATTCCGGTAGCTGGTAGGCCGACGCCGTGGGTGGCGCGTGCTCGACTCCGCACGACTCGCAAACGGGTCAGCTCGCCCAGTACAGACTCGCCCTACTACCGGGACAAGCGTGACCTGAAGTCGGTAGTCTCTGCGTGAAGTGGACGTCACGGAGGAGACAACACGATGGACGCAGAGCTCGAGTAGATTCAATCGCAGATCGCCGACTTCGGCACCCGAGACGGTAGCTTCCGCTATCCCGCAGATCTGCAACATCACTCCACTGGTCGGCATCGGGAGCGCAGAGGGCATTTTCCAGAATACCCTGTCACCGCCAGCTCGTCTTCACGCCGTCGTACCGCCCCGAGGCGGCTTCTTTTCCGGGCGTGGAAACCGGGACACCTCGTCAGAAAGTTGTCGATTATCATTGCGTCCGGCGTATTTTTCTGGCAATTCTACCGAAATAGGATTCTTACATTGGATCGGTCCGTATAGAGAGCACTCATGCGAGCCCCCTGCTGTAGCTACACGCTGCTCGTCGCCGTCAGTCTCCTCGCCGCATCCTTCGCGGGATGCGGGCCCGATGAGAATTCGGAATCGCAACGAGCAGACGCCTACTACCACCTCGACGGGTCATCTTCCGGTCTGCTCGCCGACTTCAAGGATGTGTCCTGTGCAGTGCATCCGGCCGGGACGCCGACATATGGCGCGCCACATATTGCCGTGCAATTTTCCCTCGTCGACTACGGGCAGGCCGGTAAGCTCGACAGCTTTATCAATATCTATCTCGATCCACTCCCGAGCCCCGAACGGGTGCGGGGAGCATCAGTGGTATTGGCGACGGCCAGCGATAGCGACAACGAGTTGTCCATATTTCAATTCTCGCTCGTCGCTGCGGAGTACGAGTACGGCGTCCCGGTCGAAGACTTCGCGTCCTTGTGGCTGCATAAGATCACCATTCCGGAGCAGACCTTTAATCACTCGAGAAACGGCGAGATCACGCTCTCCGGTTCGCTCGATGGCCTCTACGTGACCTGTTTTCAGTAATCGGAGCGCGTTGTGCGACACACCGGGAACTTCTATCCATTGCTCTGCTTGATCGTCTGCGCGCTCTTGCCCGGCTGCGACGACCTCTTGGGTGACCGGGGTGTGTTGACGTTGGGGAGTGGCGAGCGCGTGAATGCGGACGAGATTCCGCGCAATGCGCGGCCCGAGTTGGACCCATCAGTGCTCCGAGTCATTTATGAAGGTAGCGAGATTACGCCAATCCTCTATGAGACATACTCGGATGAGGCCGCCTTCTATCTGCTGCTCCAGGTCGACCGCGGGTGGGACAAAGATCTGAACCTGCAGGAGCGACAACCGATCGAGCTGCGTAAATTCGTCGGCTACGACGACCCCGCCGAAGTCATTGCACTGCCGCGAAATATCGAGCCGCTCGGCGACGACCTCGGCGGGGGCTGCAGCTTCGTCGATACGACCGAAGTCGGAACCATCGCGATCAAATGCAACGGCGAGATCGCTGTCCGAGCGGCCGATGCGGCGGACTGGATGTACCTGGCCAACCCGGACGAGGGTCCGATTACCTATGCGTCTCAACGCAGCCTTTACTACGAGGTCGACCCGCAATTTGCCTCCGAGTACCCCGTCGCCCACGTCGACGGCCGGCGCATTGCGCTCGCCGAGCCTCCCGCCGCACTCGGCCAGGTCGAGGACCACTGGATTGGGCCGTGGGACGGCGAGCGCGCACGGATCCTCTACAAGCCGGACCTGCGCCGACTATGCGCCGCGGTCTGGACCCTGACCGATGGCTCGGTACGCGAAGACGGCTGCCTCGAATTCGACGTCCCCGGGGCCGAGCCGCTATCCGCCGGACATATCGGCGGCTCAGTCGACCAGACGGTGTTCTTCGGGGGCGGCGAGACGAATACAGTGGAGCGCGGAGCCAACTTCTGGGCGACTATTCGTCCGGGCCAGATCGACATCGTCGGACGCACCTCCGATCGCGGCAACACCATCATCACCATCAATGAGGACCTGGGCGGTCCGCACATCGACGACTACTTCACCACGACCGTGGTCAAAGTTGGAACGGGCGCAGGGGCTCAAGATCTCGAGTTTTTCGAGATTTTCGACGTGGATGGGGGATACGACTTCACCACAGACGTCTTCGATACGTTTAACACCGGGAACCCTGCAGACATTTGTCCGAAGGGAGAGGCGCTCACGAAGTGCCGCACCTTTTCCGACGCCGAGCTCTTCCCGCTGACGGTGACGCGTGTTTCGATGAGAAGCACGTGGAGGGTCCTGAACACCACCTACGATGCGCGACGCCGACTGCTCATCCAGCGACTGGACGTGCCGCTCGGCTCGGAGCGTGACACAAGCACGACAGCCGACCCGAATCGCGTCATCGATGAATACGTGCCCTTGAGCCCGGTGGTATCCATGCCGGTGTGGGCCAAGAATGTGCCGGGAAGCTTCACCGACAATGTTCCGAGCTACGCCGACCTGAGCGAGTGCGCCTCCGTCACCAATCAAGATGGTGTCGAAATCGAACGCGACGAGCTAC
Organism: Myxococcota bacterium; assembly: GCA_051747295.1. GTDB lineage: Bacteria > Myxococcota_A > Bradymonadia > Bradymonadales > Bradymonadaceae > JBNJFZ01. Next base: position 39,323 of record JBNJFZ010000025.1, on the reverse strand, counting down.
AGAGCTTCCCGATCGATATCTTCGATACCCACACTATCGAGTTGCAGGGATGCCAGCCCGAAGACGCCGGTCCACCGCTGCTGCCTGTCTCCGTCGAGGCGCCGGCGTTGGTCGATACGCCATATCTCAACCCCGACACCCCGAACGCCTGGAATATGGAGGGCGTCGTGTTCGGTCGCGGCCAGCTCCTGCCGATCAGCGAGGACAACCCCGAGGTGGTCGGTGGCGCCGACGGTGCGATGGTGATTTCGACCAATGACGGCTGGTCGCTCATCGAAGCGGCGTCTCCGAGCGCTTCGGGCTGGACGCGAACCGAGATTGCTCCGGTCGGAACAGCGGCGCCGCGATTCGTCGGGAATCGCCGATACGTCGTCGTCGATGGCGGCGCAGTCTACGGACGCGACGAAGCCACCGACGTCACCGCGATGGCCGGGGTGGGTGACCCTGCAGATTTGCAGTCTGTGGCACACGGTCAGTTGCTCGCGCTCGACACGCCACAAGTCACCAGAATCTGGTCGACCGAAAACGGCGCCCCGTCGCTCTTGCTCGACCGCAATACCACCAACGTTTTCCTCGATGCATCGGACGATGCCGGATTCTTGCTCGAGCAGGACGGCGGCATCGTGCGCGTCACACAGACCGACACGGGACGAGGCGTGGACCTGGTCGCTCTCGGCAGCGATACCCTGCGAAGTGCGGAGATGAGCGCCGATGGCTCGCGTGTGCTCCTCTGGACGCTGGCGACCTCGGCGCGGCCGACCGCCACCCTCTACTCGATCTCCGCGCCGACCCAGACACAGTGGCCGGTCACTTCGACCGTCATCACCACCCTGAACTCGCCTCACCGATTCCGACGCTCGACGGGCGAGGTCTTCTACCAAAACGACGTCGGCCCCGGGGAGCCCGACTATCGGGCATTCATGATCTATACAACCGACGGTCAGCGGGTCGTAGCCACCCAGGACTCCATCCGGGAGGTGTTCGAAGATAACCAGGGCAATCTGCTCTGGTTCGACTTTCGCAGCGTGCTCCGACGGATGAACTGGAGCGAGCGTGTGGTCGAAGACGTGCCGCTTCCCAGCCAACCCACCGGAAACATCGACCCGGGTTTCTACACAAGAGACGGGTTCGTCGAAGCGGTTGCGATCGGAGACTGGTATCTCTACGGGCAAAACGGGGAGCTCGAACGTGTCTCGGCGGGTGGGTTCACCTTTCCCGTGTCCGGCTTACGAGGCGTGGAGCTCGCGGCCAGCGAATCGTCGCAACACGGCGGAAACGCCATCTCGGTCGGCGAGCGCGGGCCGGACGTCAGCCTCGTGGATACATACGAGGTGGGGCTGTTCGACAACTTTATCGACCAGGTGTCCGCTTTCAATCTCGCGTTCTCAGCTCGCGAAGAGGACGGTGCCTTCTTGCGCGCGCCCTGCGTTCCGTATCGACTGGAAGGACCGCAGGCCGACTACGTGACCACCTCGCTCGACACGTGGTTCTGCGCACGCTGATATGTCCTTAGCGAGGGTGTTATTATGTGCAGTGATGCATCTCCAAGCAGGAAGTTCTGCTCGGCGACGCCCTTCACATCTGACTGAATAGGAAAGTCGGCGACGTCGCGTAAACCCGGGCAAACCTGACCCCGACGCACCGCCGCTGCCCGCTCTGCGTCGCTATAGACCTCCGGTCCGGGGTTTCCGGACGATAGCTATTCAGAGCGGCTGGGTCTCCGGGGCCTCGGGCAACTGCTCATCGGGCACCTGGTCGCCGTCGAAGTCTTCGGTGTCCACGCCGGCCTTCTCGATGACCGATCGACTCACGAAGATCGGCACGCCGTGGCCGACCGCCATCGCGACGGCGTCGGAGCTTCGCGAGTCGAAGGTCATGACCTCGCCGGATTCGCTCCGAAGGAAGACCGTACCGACGAATATGCCACTCTTCACGTCGTCGATGTGGACCTTCAAAACCTCAGCGTCGAGCTGGTCGACCATCTCGTCGAGCAAGTCGTGGGTCAGTGGGCGCGTGTAGCGTCTCCGCTCGATCCTGAGCTGAATGGTCATCGCGATGGTGCGGCCGACAAAGATCGGCACGACGATGCGCTGATCGGCGTCGACCAGCAGCACCGCAGCCCCCTTCCCCGTTGGCACGACGCGGAAGACCTCCATCGTCTCGAAGCCGTCCGGCGGTGAGTCGGGGTCGATCTCGACCTCATCGACCTGCTCCTGCTGGCCAGACGATGCCTCGGTGCTGCTCCCCTCGTCCGAGTGGGTCAGAGACGACCCCGCCCCGCCCTCCGTCTGTTGAGAAGACGCACACGCGGCTGACCCCGCGATGAGCAGAGCCAGCATCCAGATGAGGTGACGAATTGCATGGGGCACGTTCATGACGTCTCGGGGGCGTCTCGAGCATCTATCGGTTCGACTATTTCTCGCAAGCCAGACGGTTGCGCTCTCTAATCCTGCGCCCACTCCACGGGGAGCGACGGGTCGATCATATAACCGTCGTCCGTGGTGACGATATGGTCGCGCAGGCCGATGCCGCGAAGCGTGCTGATGGTCACGTATGCCCGGTTGGCGCCCGCCTCGGGCATCAAGCGCTCATCGGGCCAGCCGACATCGATGATCTCGTCGAGCGTCATCGGCGCTCCAGCCTCTTCGATATGCCGGTCGACGAGCGCGTGCAGAATGCGACGGGCCGGGCCGCGGCGAGTGATATCGACCTCTTCTTCATCGGGAAGCTTAAACCAGCGCGCGGTCTCCTCGACCAACATCACATCCATCGTCGCCTGGCTCGAATCCTCCCCGAGCCCGAATTCCTGCTGGAATTGAGCGAGCGCATGTCGAATCAGCCGGAGTGCGACTCGACCGTCGAGTGACGCCCCAGAAGACGCCGCCTCGGCGACGCGAGCGGCTGCCAACTCGGCGTCATGAAGGTGCTGACGCGCCGGCCCCACCCGCTCGTCCTCGGCGCAGACCCGCGCGTCGGAGAGGCGGTGGAACGCCTCCAGGGAGGCCAGGAATGCGTGCTCGGCCGGTGGAAACTCGGCCCGGTCGAGGTCGTCGGAGATCTCCTCGCGACCTCCCATCAGCAGGCCTGCGATCGACTCCCACGCCAGGAGTTTGTGGGCGAGCACCGGAAAATCGGGGCGCGAGAGCTCGCTTCGCCCCAGCCGAAACCGCTCCCAGCCGTCTCTGGGCCGGCCCTCGAAGAGTGCCAGCAGCCCCACGGCGCACAGAGCCCGCGCTCGATGATGCGCCAGCAAGGCGGAGTCGCGTCGCTCGAACCAGCCGCGGATGTCCGCCCGGCTATCCTCGCGCTGGCGGGCCATCGCCAGCATCGAGCGGTCGATGCGGTCGCGATCCCGGTCGAGCGGCCTCTGCGCATCGGCTCTCGATTCAAGGCTCTCCTCGAGAAATTCAGCGGCCCGATCCAGCTCGCCCTTCGCGCAGAGCGCGGCCGACTGCCGAGACAACACGCGCGCGGGGATGGACACGCTGAGGCCACCGACGATCTCCATGGCAGCACCGAGTTGGTCCGCCGCGCGCTCGTGCATGCTGCTCAGCGACAGCCGCTCGGCGTACGCGGCACAGGCATACGCCGCCGAGAGTCCGGCAGGCTGGCTCTGTGCACCTTCCATCGCAACTTGCACGGCCTTCTCCGCGGCCGCGTCCGCCTCGTTGGGTCGCCCCAGCCGCGCCTCCACGTCACTCCGAGCGATCCAACACTCCACGCGCACATCTCGGTCGACGTCGTCCGAATCCACCGAGCTTCGGAGGTCATCGAGGGCGAGTCGCGTGAGCCCGAGCTCGGTCCGCAGGGTTCCGCGCGCCAGCCGGATGACCTGCATGCCGGCGCCCGAGGAGCGGGACTGCTCCAGCGTCCGGTCCAGCATGTCCAGATACACCTCGCCGGGAAGCTCGACGTGGCAGAGCGGCTCGAAAATCAGCGCCAACTTGGCGGCCAGCCCTCCCTCGAGCGCCAGAGCATTGTCATGCGCACGCATCAGATTGTCGCGGTTCATCACCAGCCGCCGGCGAGATGCGGGGGTCATCGGCTGGCCGGCCCGTCCCGCCCAGACCGCGCCGCGCTCCCGGAAGTAGGTCGCATGACGACGTTGAACCGAACGATCGATGGCGGCATCGGTCTGCGCTCGAAGGAACTCCCGAACCGTCACGTAGAAATAAAGCCGAGTCTCATCGGGAAACTCCGGTGGGCGGTCCGAGCGAATCAACGAGTGTCGCCGGATGGCCTCGAGCACCTCGACGACGCTGCGGCCCGGATCTTCGAGTTCCACCACGTGCTCGGCGTCTTCGATCGCGAATCCACCGGCGAATACCGCGCACTGGCGCATCACCTCTTTTTCGTCGGCCTCCAGCAGGTTCCAGGACCACTGAATCGCACCGAGAAGCGTGTCGTGTCGACCGCCCCCGCCGTCGCCGGGACTCAGCAGAGAGAGGTCCTCTTCGAGCCGTTCGCACAGCGTCGCGATGCTAAACAGCGATGCACGTGCCGCGACGAGCTCGATCGCGAGCGGGATGCAGCCCAGCATCTCGACGAGCCGCTCCGCATCTTCCTGATTCTCTCCCGTGGTGGAGAAACCGCGCTGAATGCGCTGAATCCGAAGCTCGAGGAACCTCACGGCGTCGGCGGTGTCGAGCGGCCCGAGGTCGAACTGGACCTCGCGCGGCATGCCCACGGGGCGACGGGACGTGACCAAGAACTTCACATCCCGGCTGCGTTGCAGCCATGAGCGCAGCACCGGTCGAACCTCGTCGGCGACTTGTTCGACGTTGTCGATGATCACGAGGGTCTTCTCGCGGGCATCCAGTCCATTTCCAAGCTCGCGAACCCATGCATCGACCGACGCATCGTCCGGCAGCGACTCCCCGATGGCCTGCGCGAACGCCAGCACGAAGGACTCACGGTCGGTCGCCTCAGTCGCGTCGCAGAACCACACGGACACACCGTTGTCCCGAGATCTCTCCAGGATGCGGAGCCCGTGCGATCGCGCGAGCTCCGTCTTGCCGACGCCCGCCGTACCGGTGATGGTCACCAGGCGTTGCCCGCTCCCGAAGATCTCGGCGAGCTCGGCGAGTTCTTCGAGCCGGCCGATGACGCTGACGCGCTCGAGCGTGATATTCGTGCGATTCTCTTCTCCCTCGACAAATGACGGTAATCGCGGCACTCGCACCCGCTTGTCGATGAGCGCGAAGACCTGCGTCTGACGCGACAGCTCTGGCAGCACCTGGTTGCCCAGGTCGACGAAGTCACATTCGGAGGCTGCTTGTCCGGCGACACCCAGCTCATCGAGCACCCCCTGGCTGCAGAGCGAATGGCCGCCACGCCCGAGCTCGGCGAGTTGCTTCGCGCGGCTGACCGCCGGCCCGACGAACACCGTTCGACCGCCGGTCTTACGCATGCGAAACGAACCACCGGCGTGCAGACCGAGCGAAATCCGTAGCCCGGCGACGATCTGTCGCCCCTCCGATCTGACGGTTCGAGTTGGCCCGAAATCGAGGAGCTCGTCGGGCCACTGGACGCCCGAGAGCTCCGCTCGCAGTTGCTTTTCGAAGCGAACCGCGTCCAGCGCATTGTCGAAGCCGAGCGTCAACGCTTCGGATTCTTGCGCCACCGCTTCGGGTTCTGATGCCTCCAGCGCCGCGTCCACGCAGGCGTGGTAGGCTGTCATCGCCCGCTCCATCGCCTTCGGCTTCTCCTCCCACAGGAGCCAGGCGTCATCGACACGACCGTGCACGAATGTCAGAAAGCTCGACATACAATCACCCGACGAGCTGCCCACGCCGCGAACCTCGGTAGGTCGCGCACGCGCAACGCTCGTCTTTTCCGAACATGTGAGAACACGCCGAATCTAGCACAATATCAGCCCTTTGAGGAAATGCGCTCCGGCGGGCGAGCTGCCGACCGGGCGGTGATCGTTGTGAGGAACCGAGATCCTACGTACCATCGGACCGATGCAACGACTCGCGCTAAAAATATTCGTGTACTCCGCTGCCGTTGCGGTGCTGCTCGCGCCATCCTTGGTCGCCGCGCAGACGACTATCGACCTGGAGAAGATACGCAAGGAGCACGCAAGCGCAGCCGACGAGGACGACAGCCAGCGTGAGGACGACCAGAGTAAGGACGACCAGCGTGAGGACGACTCCGAGAGCGAGGACGAGAGCGAGGACGAGGACGAAAAGGCAGATACCATTCGCATCGAGTCGACCGGCGGCTCCTCCACGTCGAGCTTCGGCGGGCAGTTGACGCTGGCCTTCGACAAGCGCGGCCCCAGTATGCTCGTCCCGGCCGAGATCGCGGGCAAGTCGGTGTATTTCGTATTCGATACAGGCGCTACCTACACCACCCTCACCCCCAGATTTGCCGCGTCGATCGGTGCGAGCCCCCCTTCGAACGCCCCGCAAGCCGTCTCACGGACCGCAAACGGCCGGCGCGCATTCCGATTTGGCATCATGCCGAGCCTCGAGCTCGACGGTCGCGTCCACCGCAACGTGACATTTGGCGCCTGTTCGGCGTGCGGGGGAGTCGTCTACAAGGGCAGACCGGTGGTCGGGCTCCTGGGCCTCAACGTACTGCGTCGCTATCGCATCGACTTCGATCACTCAGCCGGTGAAGTCAGCCTCGCGCCGGGTCCTGCATTCGCCGACCGCAGCGCCGACATCAAGCCGTGGCTGGGCATCCAGCGCCAGCAACCCGAGAGCACCAGACCGGATGAGCACGAGATCGCGCTCGAGGTCGAGAATCGGTCTGCTCGAGATGCGACTGTCGAGTTGAGCATCGACTGCAGATTCGGCGACGGCTCGACCGCCACGATCACGGCGGGCCCGAGCCGTATCGGCGCGGGCGCCACCGAAACTCTGAGCGCTGGCTCGGGCCGCAACTACTGTCGCGTCCAGGAGATCGACGTCCGAGAAGCCTCCTGGTGACCGCGCCTCGCCAACAGAGCCGACGCGTCGAGTGCGCTCGACGCTCGAACGCCCTAAACACTTAAAAACCAACAACTTACTGGCCAAGAAGGCGAGTCCCTGACGGCTCGAAGCAAACTTTCTACGCAACGATTCGACCTGCTCGGTCGAAAACCATTATGAGGGCAGCAATCGGTGCTGCCCCGACTACAACCCCGACGATCCGAGCAGGAGACAGACATGAGTTCGCAGGATTTCGAGGCGTCTATCGCACGACTCACTCGCCGCGTAGACGCGGCGCTCGCACAATCACGCCGATTCGACGAGTTGGCCGACCGTGTCCGCCAGTGGGCCGATAACTGGAGCGTTGAAGCCATCGGCCGATGGCTCGACGACGGCGGCCCGGCGACCGAGGAGGCCGACCGCGCCCTTGTCGCCCTCGCCCTCAAGGGGACAGCCGCGGCCGGAGAGCGTCTGCGAGCACACGACGCCGCGGCCGGCGGTGCCACACACGAATTGCTATGGCAGGTCGCGCTCATCGAATGGGAGCGGCGTCACGACGTGGACTACTACGAGTCGGCCGGCTGATAGCGGGTCCGGCCAGGCTTGCTTTCATCCGAAAAACTGCTAGCACAACGTAGATGCGTCGCCGCGTATCCTGCTTCAGTGAAACGCGGCGGCGCACCGATGCATCCCACCCGAGGAAGCACTGGCACGGAAACCGCCCCCACAAGCTGGAACCAACCGTGTGGAAGACACTGCTAAAAACGAGCGACTGGTCGGACGTCTTCGATCTCGTCTCACCGCAACTTTTCCGCATCCTCCCCGCGGGCAAGATCGCCCGCCAGGCATCCACACTCGCTAAGAACTGGATGAGCAACAAGCGTTTTCGCAACGCCAAAGAACAGTGCCAGGCGACGCTCGGCGAAAGCGATCTCCCGATCACGATCGAGGACAAGCTCGAAAAACAACGCGCGCTCGAAGACGAGGCGCTAACCGGTGAGCAATTGCTCGAGCTGTACTTCCACCAGATCTTCCACAGCTCGACGGCGATCCTCGACATCCGCTTCGCGCGGTTTTGGACTCGAGATGATGGCCGAGTCGCCTGGGCGCCGCGCCCGTACTTCCTCGAATGGGATCACGAGTTCCAGGACAAGTTGCGACGCGTCTACCTCGCCTTTTACGCCGACGATACCGACGCGTTCGACCAGGCGGTCTCCGAGCTTGGATTAACCGGAATGGCGAGTATCTTCCTGGATCAGTTCGGCGGACAGGACCCGACGTCTGTCAGTTTTCGACTCGACGATTTCCGTGACAGCTTCAAAACGATATTGTCGAAGAGTGAGGAGCTCGACACCGAGCTCCACCCCAACTTCATCGCGCTCGGCATCTATCTGGCCTGTATGTACGAGCACCTCGAGGAGCTGGGCGGCGAGTACAATGTCGCGGTAGCCCTCGAGCGAGCGTCGGCGAAACACCGTTGAATGGCCGGTCGAGCTAAACGATCGGCTCTTTCCCCGATGCTCGGGCAGGGTATATCTGGCAGGTTTTATGACGTCCCAAAAACGCATCGTTATAGCGGGGGCATCCGGCTTTATCGGTCAGGCTCTGTCGGAGAGGCTCGGAGACGAATTCGAGCTCGTAGGCCTGACGCGCGACTCGACCCGACTCGAGCACGACCAGCAGGGCAACTTCGAGTGGGTTCTGTGCGACCTGTTCTCGCGCAAGCAGACTCGAGACGCTCTCGAGGGCGCCGACTATGCCATCTACCTCGTCCACTCGTTGACCCCGTCCGCGGCGTTGACCCAGGGCAATTACCGAGACATGGACCTGATCTGCGCGGACAACTTCGCGCGAGCGTGCAGCACCCACGACGTCGAACAGGTCATCTATATCAGCGGTATCATGCCGGAGAACGAGGACTTCTCGGGCCACCTCGCCAGCAGATTGGAGGTCGAGCGAACGCTCGGGGCATACGGCACCCCCGTCACGACGCTTCGCGCCGGACTCATCGTCGGGCCCGGCGGCTCGTCAACCATGATGGTCATCCGCCTGGCAGAACGCCTGCCCTGGATGCTCTGCCCGAAGTGGACGGAAACCGTCAGTCAGCCGATCGCGCTGCGCGATGTCATCGAGCTGGTCGAATTCGTGCTGGGAAACGCGGATACCTACGACGAACACTACGATATCGGCGGACCCGATGAGATGACCTACCAGGAAGTCCTGCAGACCACCGCCGATCTGCTCGGCAAGAACCCGCGCATGTTCTCGGTGCCGTTTCTCAGCCCCGCCCTGTCCGTCCTGTGGATCCGGCTGTTCTCAGGCATCTCGACAGCACTGGTGCGCCCGCTGGTCGAGAGCATGAGCTACGAGATGATCACCGACGACCGACGGCTCCAGGAGGCGGCCGGCCAGGAGCCAACGCCTTTCAAGGAGGCGATGGCGCACGCTGTGGACGTCTATAAGAACAACGGCGAGAAGCTGCCGGTGAGAACGCGCAAACAGGCGACGGGGGCGCGTCTGGTCAAATACGAACCGGTCAACAAGGTCCGCTCGGTCCAGCGACTGCCGCTGCCCCCCGGACAAGACGCGACGTGGGTGGCGAGGGAGTACGCGCGCTGGCTGCCCCGCGCCATGCGGCCGTTTCTCCGCGTCGAGGTCGACGACGACGGCAATATGAAGTTCTTCATCAGCATCCTCCCCTGGTGGCCACTGCTGGAGCTGGACTACGCCGACGTCGTCAGCCAGACCGACCGTCAACTCTACTGGATCACGGGAGGCCTCCTGGCGCAGGAACAGGATTTTGGTCGCCTCGAGTTCCGAGAGGTCCTCGGCGGCCGCTACGTGCTCGCCGCGATCCACGACTTCAAGCCGCGGCTGCCGTGGTGGATCTACAAGGCCACCCAGGCCATCGTGCACCTGCTCGTCATGCACGCCTATCGGCGATATCTGGGGCGCGCCTCTGAAGATCTGGAGCAGATCGAAGACGAGACGACTAACTCGGATGCGCTCGAGTCGAGCGAGCCGAAGCAGCTCACCGCAGAAGACGCTTGAACCTTCGGCGAGACCCCGTTAGTAATCGACGCGAATCGCGCGCTCGAATAGTCGTCGGGCTCGCCGATCAGGGTTCTATCACAGGTTCGCGGACTCCCGTCCCGAGTCAGAGAAGAGTAGGTTATGGCTGAGACGCCTCGAACGCCTTACTATCGCCCCTTTCACGAACGCCATATTGGACCGTCCGAGGTCGAAGCCCGGCAGATGCTGTCGACGCTGGGTTACGACACCGTCGACGAACTCCTGCGCGACACCATCCCCGAAAACATTCGCTATCATGGCGAGCTGGGACTCGGTGACGGCGTCACGGAGGACCATCTGCTCGAAGAACTACGCCAGATGGCGTCGAAAAACGACGTGTACCGGTCGTTTTTGGGGATGGGCTACCACGACACGGTGACGCCGCCGGTCATTCAGCGCAATATCTTCGAGAACCCGAATTGGTATACGCACTACACGCCGTATCAGTCCGAGATCTCACAGGGTCGCCTCGAGGCGCTGCTCAATTTCCAGACCATGGTCGCGGACCTGACCGGCATGGACCTGGCAAACGCGTCGCTGCTCGACGAGGGCACCGCGGCAGCCGAGGCCATGTCGATGATGTTCTCGGTGAATCGATCGAAGACCGCCGACACATTCCTCGTGTCGCGCCACTGCCACCCGCAGACCATCGCGGTCGTGGGAGCGCGGGCGTCGGCTATCGACGTCAAAATCGAGGTCGGTGAGCCCGCCGACTTCAAATTCGACGACACGACGTTCGGCGTGCTGCTGCAGTACCCGCACAGCGACGGCGCCATCGTCGACTACAGCGATGTGTGCGAGCGCGCTCACGAGGCGGGCGCCCTCGCGGCAGTCGCCGCCGACCTCCTGGCGCTGACGCTGATCGAATCGCCCGGCGAGCTCGGCGCCGACGTCGCTGTCGGGAGCACGCAGCGATTCGGGGTCCCGCTGGGCTACGGCGGCCCGCACGCCGGCTATTTTGCGACGAATGAAAAGTACAAGCGCAAGATTCCCGGCCGCCTCATTGGGGTCTCGCAGGATGCGAACGGCGACACGGCGTTTCGCATGGCGCTCCAGACCCGCGAGCAGCATATCCGTCGCGAGCGCGCCACCTCCAATATCTGCACCGCGCAGGTCTTGCTGGCGGTCATGGCCGGTGCGTATGCGGTGTATCACGGGCCTGAAGGCCTCGAGCGCATCGCCACGCGCGTCCACCGCATGACAAAGAGCCTCGCCGAGGGTCTCTCGGCAATGGGCCACGGCGTCCGTCACGACGGCTACTTCGACACGCTGCGCATCGATCCGCAGGGCTCGGCCGACGAGATCCTGGCCGCCGCGAAGGACTCGCGGGTCAACCTGCGCAGCTTCGACGACGGGTCGATCGGCATCTCGCTCGACGAGCCGACGACGCTCGACGAGGTCGATCTGCTGCTCGAGATATTCGCGCAGCCCAACCACGCGACCCCGGAAGCCGCCGAGATCTTCGAGACGACGCCTTCGAGCTACGACGGTCCGCTCGAGCGCACGACCGGATACCTCGAGCACCCGAACTTCCATCGCTATCAGACCGAGACCGACATGATGCGCTACCTCAAGCGCCTCTCGTCGAAGGACGTCTCGCTGACTGACCACATGATCCCGCTGGGCTCGTGCACGATGAAGCTCAATGCGGCGGTCGAGCTCATGGCCGTTTCGTGGCCGTCGTTCAACCGCGTGCATCCCTTCGCACCGGTCGAACAGTGCGAGGGCTACCAGGACCTCATCGACAAAATCGAAGAGCAGCTGCGCAAGGTCACCGCCCTACCCGCCGTCTCGGTGCAGCCCAATTCGGGCGCTCAGGGCGAATACGCGGGCCTGCTGGCGATCCGCAGCTACCACGACGACCACGATCAGACGCAGCGGCGCATCTGCCTGATTCCGGAGTCCGCGCACGGCACGAATGCCGCGAGCGCGGTGATGGCCGGGCTGGACGTCAAATCGGTCGCGACCGACCGTCATGGCAACATCGACCTCGACGATCTGCGAGAGAAGGTCGCGGCGTGCGAGGACGAGTTGGCCGGGCTGATGATCACGTATCCGTCGACCCACGGCGTGTTCGAGACGGATGTGCGCGCGATTATCGACGCGGTGCACGACGCGGGCGGCCTGGTCTATATGGACGGCGCGAATATGAACGCGCAGGTCGGCCTGTGCCGCCCGGGCGACTACGGCGTGGACGTCTGCCACCTGAACCTGCACAAGACATTCGCGATCCCGCACGGAGGCGGCGGTCCCGGCGTCGGCCCGATCTGCGCGGCCGAACACCTGGCGGACTACCTGCCCGGCCACCCGATTATCCCGACCGGCGGCGCGAAGACGCCGGGGCCCATCGCAGCCGCCCCGTGGGGCAGCGCGAGCATCCTCATTATCTCGTGGGCCTACATCCGCCTGATGGGCGATGAAGGGCTGCGAAGAGCCTCGGAGGTCGCCATCTTGAACGCCAACTACATGGCGACCCGCCTGGAGGAGAACTTCCCGGTGCTATTCAAGGGCGTCACCGGCCGGGTCGCCCACGAATTCATCATGGATCTGCGCGATTTCGACAACGACGTAGGCATCACCGTCGACGACGTGGCCAAGCGGCTTATCGACTTCGGCTTCCACGCCCCTACGATGAGCTGGCCGGTGGCCGGAACGATGATGGTGGAGCCGACCGAGTCCGAGAGCAAAGCCGAACTCGACCGCCTCTGCGAGGCCTTCGAGGCGATTCGCGAGGAGATTCAGCAGGTCGAAGACGGGCTCTGGGCGGCCGAAGACAGCCCGCTTCGCAACGCACCGCATACCTCCACGGACGTCATGAGCAACGAATGGGACCGCCCGTACACCCGCGAGCAGGCCGCATTCCCGGCCGAGTTCGTCCGCGACTACAAGTACTGGCCGCCGGTGCGCCGCGTCGACAACGTCTACGGCGACCGGAACCTGTTCTGCAATTGCCCGCCGATCGAAGAATTGACGAGCTGATTCACGTCTCGTCACCGCCGAAATCGCGCGCCGAGCCCACGCCACGCGCCCGGCCCTGACGACGCGCCTTTGCGGCCCACGAGACGCGCCCGCGCCCGACGAATCGTCTCCGCGCGCCCGGACACCGGTGTCCAGGCTCCGGGCATGCCTTCGCGCCGGCGAAATCGCGTTTGCGAGTTCGAAAGCCCCGCTCACAACCAAATCCACGAAAAAACGACCAACGAATCCACCGCGCGACGCGCGCCACGGATTCGGGGCGACAACCACGAACTCACGACGTACGACACGCGTTCCCGAACAAATAGACGCCTGCCCGAATCCATAGCCGCCCGCCCGAACCGTAGAGACGCCCCTGCGAATACAAAAACGGCCCTGCGAAACCTCGCACGACCGACTATCGCCTCGAAAACTCGTCTCGTCGGTTCGCAGCCCCGTGTATCTCGTCGCAAATCCGTCTCGCCGCCGGAGCGCGCTATCAAATGAAAACAGGCGGTATACCACCGGCAACACCGGCGAACCGGCCGCATCCGCGTCGGTTGTCGTCGGAAAGCGCCATTTTTCGGCCGAAATCAGGCGCTTTTCGTCGCCTCGAGGCCACAAATCGGCCCCAAACCGGCGGTTCCCGTCCGATAAGGCTCATTATGTAAACTTCGGCAGAACAGGACCGCATTGACATGAGGTAGCTGCTTACTTGAAAGTGGATCAAGTAACTCTCACTTCAGTAAAAGAGGGGGGCCGTTGAAAGGCCAGCTTAATTTCTACGAGCTAACGTTTTGGCCGACCGCAGCATCTATCATTGCGTGCATCGTGTTGTTTCAAAGCTGTTCGATGCAGCCCGATGACAACTCAAAGGCCGATACAAAAGTCGAAGACGCGGCGGCTTCGGACGCCGCCGATGCTGACAAAAACCCACCTCCAGGGTGCGGTGATGGGCACCTTGCAACAACGGAAGAATGCGAGGGGTTCGAGTTGCGTGGTGAAACCTGTGAAAGTCAAGGATTCGCTGGCGGAAAGCTTACGTGCGATGAAAATTGTCGACTTGAAACATCAGACTGTCGAAATGACTGTGAGCCTGAAATTTGCGATGGGCTCGACAATGACTGTGACGATAGAGTCGATGAGAATCTCACGACACGGGCATGTGGCGAAAGTGACATTGGCGCGTGCGTGTATGGTCGGCAATCGTGCAAAGACGGGGCATGGACGGAATGCAGCGGAGCCTTGAGACCTTCTACAGAGGTTTGCGACGGGGTTGACAACGACTGTGATGGAATAGTCGATGAAGGGCTCACCCGCACCTGCGGCGACAACAATATTGGGCAATGCGATTACGGTGAGGAAGTATGTCAGAACGGTGAATGGGGTGCCTGCACGAATACTATCGAGCCAACTCCAGAAATCTGCGATGGCATCGATAATGATTGTGATGGAAATATCGATGAAGGCTTAAAACGCCCCTGCGGAAGCAACGTAGGCATCTGTGAAAGGGGCGAGCAAGTTTGCCAAGAAGGTGCCTGGGGAGAATGTCAGGGCGATGTCGAACCAACCGATGAGTCGTGCAACAACGAAGACGACGACTGTGACGGTAGTACCGATGAAGGCGTGAAAACCATGTACTACGAAGATATAGACGGCGATGGTTGGGGCGGCAATTCGATCTCGGCCTGCTCGCCAAGTGGTAGTTTTCAGCTTCTACAGGGCGGGGACTGTGATGACAGAAACAGCTCCGTGTACCCGGGAGCGACCGAATCTTGTTACAATGCCAGCGAAGATCGAGATTGTGATTCGGAACCTGCGTGTGGGGACACCGACTGTGAGGGCCGAGAGTGTAACGCTAACGGCCAGATTGGCACATGTCAGAATGGCCAATGCCTGGCGCAATAGACGGTTTTGCTTTCCGGAAAGTAGCAGTCAGAAAAGAGGCACCCAAGCAATACCAAGACGAAAGCAGGAGAAGCGACTTGGCGAAATCAACAACGCAGAAATTAGAAGGCGAAATCACGTTCAAGGAAGACAGCGAAGGCGATTGGCGTTGGCAAAAACGCAGCCAACAAAACGAGATCCTCGCCATTTCGCACGAGGGCTACCGAAACAAAGCGGACTGTGAAGCAAATGCCCGGAGATTTGGCCTTGATGGCTCATGGGAGGGCGAGCAAGACGATTGGGAGTTGCTTATGAACTATGGCGGTCCCAACAACAGCCCTCAATTCTGGTGGAGAAGAACCGCCCCAAACCACGAGATCGTGGGAAAGTCTCACAAGGGGTTTTCTCAAGCCAATCTAGCCGAGATGAATGCTCGAAGGAATGGCTTCACGGGGGGCTCGCTCAAGTAGGCGCATCCTTCAATTGTCTCGATGGAATCGATATGCTTGGCTTCGCAGGCTCTACAACAACAAGACCAGCAAGGGGAGAAAAGACATGGCCGTCAAACACAAACCATCTGGAGAGGTCCACAAGGGCAAGAAGGGAGGAAAGACCGGCTGCGGAGTCGACACGCGAAAAAAACCTTCTCACTGGGTGAATTCGAGGCAGAAGATCACCTGTGCCAAGAATGGCTGTAAAAACTGAGAATCAGTTGTACGAGTAGATAGACCCCGCACTCTACCTTTAGCGAGTGCGGGGTCTTACATTTCGAGCGACATGCTCTTTCAAAACTCACCCTTCATGGCAATCTCGAGCTCCTCATCGACGATGTGCGTGTAAACCATCGTCGTCGACAGCCGGGCATGCCCCAGCGCCTTTTGCACCAGGCGGATGTTCCGGGTGCGCCCCAGGAGCTCGGTCGCAAAGGTGTGTCGGAGCGTATGAGGGGAGACGTCGTCGGCCCATCGGATCCCCGCCTTCTCGGCGTAGCGCTTGACCGTCCGGCGAATCGACCGGGGGTCGAGCTGGGTGCCGTTTCGGGTCACAAACAGCCAGTCGCCACTGGCGGCCGGCCGCCGCTCGAGCCACTTGCCGACCTGGTCGCGCAGATCGTGCGGAATCCAGAGGTTGCGGTCCTTCCCGCCCTTCCCGTCGCGGATGTGCAGCCGGCAGGTGGTCATGTTCAGGTCATCGAGCTCGAGGCCAACGACCTCCGAGACCCGGAGCCCCGCCTCGAGCATCAGCCGGACCATGCACAGATTTTTCAGGCCGGCGTCGTAGCGGGGGTTGAAGACGTCGACCAGGGCGGCTGACTCGTCGGAAGCGAGGACTTTCGGAAGGCTTCGCGTCATATCAGGGCCAAATGGGGTCAAAATGTGAATGCGCATTTTCGGTACG
Organism: Myxococcota bacterium; assembly: GCA_051747295.1. Classification (GTDB taxonomy): domain Bacteria; phylum Myxococcota_A; class Bradymonadia; order Bradymonadales; family Bradymonadaceae; genus JBNJFZ01. The sequence continues at coordinate 23,094 of JBNJFZ010000025.1, read as the reverse complement.
TATTCACGTTTACACCGGCACTCGCCTGGATAGAGACTCACTGTTCTGAGAGCACGCACTGCCCCTGCTCGCACCTCGGGATTGTAGGCGTCGTGCAGTCATCTGGTTCGACTGGGTCGCGCCGCTCCTGATCATCGCAATCGACGCCTATCGCCTTCTCCCAGTCGGACATGTTGACGGCCGTATCTGGACATGCACTCGGCCAACAAATGTCGAGGCCGAAAGTGGCAATGGCGTGGCAATCCGAATCATCCGTGCATGAGCGCGGAAGCATGTCGGCAGACGAAAATCGCTCGCAGCGGCCTTCAAGACAAAGTGCATACGAGGGCCTACAGCCATTGTTACAGCCCTTTGTAGACTCGGTTTCACAGTCAATTGAGGCCTTGGCTTCTTCGAAGTCCGGCAGCTCTTTGGTGCGAATACCTGAGCCCTGATTGCAGGTATTGTCGCATCTCAAACACGCTTGAGGGTTCACGACAGTGCACTCAGTGCCCGTGGCGCATTGCCGATCGAACTGTGACATGTCTACGTAAGCTGGGTTGCTCTCGCTGCCATAATCGCCTTCGCCGCTTTCGCCCCCGCTACCGATTCCCAGGAAGGCGTTATCTGAGCATCCAATTGCGACGATGGAAAATATCGTCAGACAAACCGAAAGCGACGTGAGAACTCGGAAACGCGGTGACGTCACAACATCCCCCTGTCGAGTCAAATGAATTCGAAGATGGAGAAATACTCTCGCTCAAAGTAGCGACATCGCAGCCTCCAAACAAACGGGTGCGCTAAGCTGGCAGGAATGCGGTCGTCCGGCGACCGATAATCGCCATTATGTAAACTCTGCGAAACGTGCGGTTTGGCGAGCGCAGCGCGGCGTGTTTTTTTGCGCGCCGCGCGCTTGCGTCACAGCGTACCAGTCACGATCACGTTGTGAAGGGCCGGGCTGGCGTCGGCCTCCGATGGCCCGGTGACCGCATGCGGGGACCGCGCGGAGCTCCCCTCGAGGGGAGCGGTCGCTTTGCGTCGACGTTCAGCATCTGCTTCACGGGCGAAGACCCGCATCTTCTAGGAGCCTGTTGCGCATAGCGGACCGAGTGCTCGGCAGGTCGGTTTTGATGCCAGTTTGGTTCCGAATAAGGAGAAATAGCAGCGCTATTTCGACGAATTCGGGGCCAAACTGGCGCAAAATCCGGCCGCCGACACGATGCGGAGTCTATGTGCAACAGGCTCCTAGACAACTGCTTGTCGTGGTGAAGCGGAAGCGGTGCGGTAGAACCAAACGACCCTTCCCGGTTTCGGGCTGGCGATCATACATATCTCCAGCCGACGCTCACTGCGACGCGCGATGCCGACTAACGATATCGATACCGAGCACGATAGCGATAGCGCTCATCGATACCGATCACGGTCTCGCACTTGGAGACTTGGAGAAGGAGGTGGTGTCGGGGGGGGCATCCAGATCCCCCGGTCTCGGCAGCAAGCTGCCTCGGCCGGGGGCTAACGTGAAGTCGGCGGCGGTCTACCGGAACACATCGTCCCCGAACACGGCTTTGACCGCGTCGGCGAGCGTGCGGGCGAAGTCGAGCCCGAAGCCTTCAAACGGGCTCTCGTCGACGCCCGAGACCTCCTCGATCTCCTTGACGTTGCCCTTCGGTAGGATGGCGCGCTCGAAGCCGAGCTTCTTTGCCTCACCGAGCCGCGCCACCGACTGCGTCACCGCCCTGACCTCGCCTGTCAGCCCGATCTCGCCGAATGCGACCGCGTTGGAGGGCACGCCGCGGTCGAGATAGCTCGACACGATGGCGGTCGCGATGCCCAGATCGGCGGCGGGCTCGGTGACTTTGACGCCGCCGGCGACGTTTACGAAGACGTCGTGGCCGGCGACCTTCAGGCCGGTGCGCTTTTCGATGATGTTGAGCAGCAGCTCCACGCGGTTTCGCTCGACGCCGATGCTCGTGACGCGAGGAGGCCCGTAGTTCGACGCGCTGACCAGCGCCTGGACTTCGACGAGCAGGGGCCGCGTGCCCTCGACGATGGGCACCACGACGCTGCCAGACGCCTTGTCGGGGCGCTCGGCGAGGAACATCGCGGAGGGGTTGGTGACCTCGTGGAGGCCGGTGCCGCGCATCTCGAACACGCCGATCTCGTTGGTCGAGCCGTAGCGGTTTTTGACGGCGCGTAGCACCCGGTAGTTCATGCCGGGCTGGCCCTCGAAATACAGCACCGTGTCGACCATATGCTCGAGCACCTTGGGGCCGGCGATGCTGCCTTCCTTGGTGACGTGGCCGATGAGCACCGTCGGGATCCCCATGCCCTTGGCGAGTTGGGTGATCGCGCTGGTGACTTCGCGCAGTTGCGCGACGCTGCCGGGCGACGATGTGAGGCGCTCGGTGGCGAGGGTCTGGATGGAGTCGACGATGAACAGCTCGGGCTTTTTGTCTTTGAGCCGCTTTTCGGCCCGCTCGAGCATCGTCTCGCCGACCACCCAGATGTCGTCGGCGGTCACCGACAGACGCTCGGCACGCATTCGAAGCTGGGAGAGGCTCTCCTCACCGCTGATATAGAGCACCTCGCGGCCGCCACCGGCGAACTCTCCGGCGACCTGCAGCGCGAGAGTCGATTTTCCGATGCCCGGGTCGCCCCCGAGCAGCACGACGCCGCCGGGGACGAACCCGCCGCCGAGCACCCGGTCGAGCTCCGAGATGCCGCTGAAGACGCGTTCCTCGTCGTCGTATTGCACGTCGCTCATGCGGACGGGCTCGTCGCCGCCCTCGGCACCGTAGCCGGCCTTATCGGACGCTTTCGAAGACTTCGACGAGCCGCTTTCACCGCCGCGGATCTCTTCGACGTACGAATTCCAAGCGTCGCACGCGCCGCACTTGCCGGCCCACTTGGCCGCCTCGTGACCGCAATCCTGGCAGACGTAGACTGATTTTGGTTTCGCCATCGTTCTCTCTCTCTGGGTGTCGCTAAATCAATCAATTAAGACGCCGGCCCGATCTGACGCCGGCCCGATGTGACTCCGCACCATGTGAAGCCAGCACGATGTGACGCCGCCCGTGCGCGCTCGGCCAAACGCATATGGGAGCGTTCATAGCACGCAGGTACGGTCGTCCCACAACCCCGGGCCCCATGGACCCTCCCGCCGACGCCAGCCGGATATACCTGTCCATCGCCCCCTGGAGTCGTGCCCATCTCCGGCGGGAGACATGAATCTCGGATTTCGGGTCGAGGGGGGCTAGCCATCAAGTTCGCGGCCTCCATCCGCCGGGACGTCATTATTCTACCCCTCTAATATAGTTTTCGGCGGGCACCCCGAAATCGTTGCGTAGAAAACTCACTCACATACCGGAAAACACCACGACGTGGCCACAGAAGGCCGATTGCACGACTGCAAAGAAATCTAGTCTCTGTTCGAGAAATAGTCGACGGAGTCGCCCGACGAGCGTATCGGCCGCACCAACCGCACCTACCGC
>JBNJFZ010000025.1:8786-19524 GCA_051747295.1 Myxococcota bacterium | reverse complement strand
TGCTCGCCGAATCCCTTCGCCACGAGGCGCTCGGGGCTGATGCCCTGCTCGATCAGGTAGGTGCGGACGCTCTCGGAGCGGTCTTGCGACAGCTCGAGGTTGTAGTCGTCGGCGCCGACATCATCGGTGTGGCCCTCGACACGAATTTTCTCGATCTGCGGGTTCTCCAGCAGCACGGATGCGACCTGGTCGAGCACGTTGAACGAACGCGGCAGGATCTTGGCCTTGCCGGTCTCGAAGTAGACCCGCTCGTTGATCTGAATGCGGTCTTCTTTGACCTCGACGAGCTTCTCTTTGGGCTCGGGCTTGAGGGTCACCTCGACCTGAACTTCCTTGTCGCCTCTGACTTCCGCGTCGCGACCGCCGGTGAGGTACTCTTCTTTTTTGACGGCGATGGTGTACTCCCCGGCGCGCATCTTCTCGCTGAACTTGCCGGTTGCACCGGTCGTGACGGTCCGCTCTTGCGGGCCGGTCAGCGTGACGGTCGCCTCCGGAATCGGATTGCCATCCTGGTCGATGACGGTGCCGCCGATGATGCCGAGCTTGGCGACCGGCTCGAGCTTGACCTCGACTTCGTAGTCCTCGGGGTTCTCGACGATCTGCGTGAGCTTGTTCGACTTGTAGTCGGGATGCGTGACCGTCAGCGTGACCTCTTTTCCGGGGGCAATGCCGTACGAGCGGAAGTCTCCGGTCGTATTTGTAGCCTGCGGCGTATCGCCGTTGAGGTCCTGGTACTTGATGATCGCGCCGCCGACGGCCTCACCGCTCTCGGCGTTGATGACCGTGCCGACCAGGTGCCCGCGCGGCGGGTCCTTCTCGATGATCTTCTCCTTTTCGATCGTGGTCTTCACGCGCTCGAGCTTCGGCTCGGGGTCGACCGTCCAGCTAGCACCGAGGATGAGCGTCCACGGCGCGGTCACCGGCACGCCGGCGACGTCCTGGTTGGTCAGGCCGAGGTCGAGTCCAGCGGTCAGCCCCAGGTTATCGACCGGCTCCGCTTTGGCTCCGAGGCTCAGGATATTTGGGAACGCGCCGAAGCCAGCCTCATTCACGCAGTCGAGCGGCGAGGTCGACGGGCATGCGCCTGCATCCCCGTTGACCGGGATGTCGAGCCGCCAGGACGCAAACGGCGAGACGTACGGCAGTCGATATTCGACGCCGAGGCCGAACTCCATGTAGTCGTAAGCGCTCAGATCATAGGCGAAGCGCTCGACACGGGTTGGCGATACGCCCTCCGGCAGCAGGTTGTTCGTATTGTCGAAGCGGTAGCCGAAGTTGAAGTGCGAAATCAGGTCCAGCGGCTTGTCGCCAAAGACCGGCCCGAGCGCCTCGGCGAAGTCGACCGAGAACAGCATTCGCGGCCGAACGCTGGTGCCGTCAAAGCCCAGCCCACTCGACTCGAAGCTCGAGGGGAAGTACGTCGTGACGTCGAGCGCCACGTGGTAGCCGTCTTTGGCTTCGTAGTGGCCGCGCACGCCCAGGTGCATGTCGCCCTGAGCGAGCATCGACTGTGGTCGGCCGAATGTGTTGACGTTGTTGCTGGCGCCGATGCCGAGGTTCGCGGTGAAGTACTTCAGGAAGGTGCCCTGAATCAGCAGGTTGCCGGCCAGGTAAGACTGTTCATCGTTGGTGCGCACCAGATCAGACCCGCTCAGGATCTCGCCGAGGAACGCGACGCTGTAAGACGGCGCCTTGCCCGGGTCGGCCGACGCCATGTGCTGGAAACCACGCACGCCCTCCAGGTTGAGGCCCGAATCGACGAGGTCGCCCTCTTCGGACTCGACCATCTCACGCTCGACCGTCTTGGTCGTCGTCGTACCGTCTTCTTCCTCGGTGGTCGTGACGGTCTTGCCGTCTTCGCTGGTCGTGGTCGACTCGTTGTCGGCGGAAGCCTCGTCATCGCCTTCGGCCGCCTCTGCCTCTTCGGCCCCATCGGCCGCCTCCGCTTCCTCAGCGCTCTCGGCGTCTCCGCCTTCATCAGAGGCATCCTCCGAGCCGTCGTCGGCCTCTTCGGCCTCTTCGGCCTCGGCCGTCTCCTCGGGCTCCTGCTCCTCGAGCTCGTCGGCCGACGGTAGTCCCTGCGCTATCGCCGTGGCCGGCAATGCAGCGAGCAACGCGACCAAGATTGATGACAACCAGAGCCGCTTTAGACCCGAGTCGAAATCGTTCGAATTCGTTCCTGACGCGTCAGACATCAATACACTCCATGCGTGCGAGCAGCATGTTAAAAAACGGTTCTGCTCGTCCAAAAGATCGACGGAGTTCCCGCGGAACCCTCATTTCACAGTGGGATTTTGCTATGGCAACTGCTCGTGGGTGTCAAGAATCGCGCGCTCGCGACTGGCTCGGGATTTGCGTCCGGCGCGCCCGCTTCCCCGCCGTGCGGCCACTGAAGCGGGGGTCACGCGTTCATATTGGCGCGATCACACCCATGAGCTCGAGCGCGACGCGCAGCAGCCCAAAAATCACGACAAAGACGAGTGCGCCCAACAAAACAGGTTTTTGGACCCGGCTCCAACCCGGTATGGCCCGCGGGTCGAGCACGCGCCCGCTCACCGCTTCGGCTGCGGCGTGCAGCGCCCAGAGGCCGAGCCCGACGAGCAGCACCGGCGCGAACGGATGGTACGTCAAGGCGGCCAGCCATTCGCCGTGGAGCATCGAGGTCCAGCCCCGTGTCATCCCGCAACCGAAGCAACTCAGATCGAACGCGCGCCGAAAAGGACAGACCGTGATGCCGCCGGCCGCCGTCGTCGGCCACACATACGCCGTGGCTAACACTGCGAGATACAACGTGGCACCGAAGCCTCGCTGCCAACGCAACCCTGAGCTCAGATGCTCGGCGGTATCGTCGCCTTCCGATGTGGGATCAGTAGTCTGCATGCGATCCATGCCCCGATCCGCCCGGCGTGCCGTGTTCCCACGCGTGGTTGAGGGATTGTTGGAAGAAATAGGGGCCGACGCCGCCGAGCACCATGATGTAGAGGACCGTCGAGTCGACCTTCGGCTCGACACCCCAGGCGCGCTGCAGCTCGACCGTCGCCTCGCAGAGCCGCCACTGGAAATAGAGCGACCAGAGGCCGCAAGTCATCACAGACAGGATAATCTCGAGCTCGGGGTTGAATTCTTCGCGACCGAGGCCCTTATTTACGTCTACGGTGATCTGGTAGAGATGAATGACGCCGTAGACGAAGCAACTCACATACGTGAGCAGCAAGACCATCGTCGGATGTCTGATGTCTCCGGCCTGCACGACGAACTCCTGGCTTCGAGCGAACTCACGGGAGTACGATTCTGAAATCGCACCCCATGCCCGTCAAGACCGACGGGATGAACCTACGCCCCTTTGGATAACCATGGCGCGCACCGGACATTTCGATGACATCATTCTCGTGGGACACCGCGGCACTGGCAAGACCACCCTGGGTCGAGCCCTGTCCAAGAACCTCGACGCCGAGTTGATCGACCTCGACGAGCGCATCGAGGCTGCCACCGGCGAGAGCTGCGCAGAGATCATCGAGCGCAGCGAGTCGGAGTTCCGACAGCGCGAGCGAGACCAACTGCGCGCGGTGCTCGACGAGGAGTCGACGCAGAGGCGCATCATTACGCCCGGTGCAGGGCTCCAACACATCCCGGAAGGCCCGCTCTGTATCTGGTTGTGGCGAGATGGCTGGGAGCAGACTGCGCGCGAGGAGCGCGCTCGACTCCGACCCGACATCAGCTGGGAGGATGAAGTCGATTGGATGCGGACGTCCCGAGAGCCACGCTGGGCGCGCGCAGCGCACCTTCGCTTCGACATCCCGCACGGCCGGCTCGTCGAGTTTCAGGCCCGGATACTCGCCGACCATATGCTGTGGGCGCAGCGGGCCCACGCCACCGAGGTGACCAAGCGCACGTGGGTCGTGCCGTCCACGAGCAGCCAGCTCGAGCGCGCCGCCCGGGATGCACGCTCGCTCGGCGCGGCGGGGGTCGAGGTTCGAAGCGACCTGATCGACGATACGATCTATCTGGACGAGGCGGTCGACGTGCTCGCGAGCCTGCGCAGCGACGATCCTGCGTGGCTCGCCGATCTCGACCGCGCGCTCGTCTTCGATGTCGACCTCGACCACCTCGACGCGGTGCTCGAGGCGGGCATCCTCGACGAACTCTCGCCTCGCCCTCTCCTGCTCTCGTCTCACCCCGACGATCTCGATCGCGCGGGGCTCGCCGCCATGCTCGATGAAGGCCTTCGCGTGCGGTCGGCTCACCCCGAGTGGTCCGACTTCGTCGCGCTCAAATACGCACCGCCCGTCGACTCCGTCGCGGGGCTCGTGGAGTCGCTCGAGATGGTCGAGTGGCTCCGCTCGGAGGACTTCGACTTCACCTATTTGCCGCAGGGAGACCGATTCGCCTGGCTGCGGCCCTGGCTCGCGCGCCACCACAACGCGACGAATTACGTGCCGGTCGGCATCACGCCACACCGCTGCGAGTCCGTCGACGTCCAGACGCCGCCGACCCCGATGGACCTGCAGGACTGGCTGCCGCACCTCACCGGGCCCGCCCCAGACACCTTCGATGGCCTGCTCGGCGAGCCCGTCTCGCAGAGCATCGGGGACTGGTGGCACCGGAGCGCAGCCCTCAGCGCCGACGAGCACACCGATTACGTCAAGATCCCGGTCGGCCACGACGAATCCGACGCCGAGGTTCAGGCGTTGCTCGACGCGCTGCGCGCCATCGGCTTTCGCGGTCTGTCGGTCACATCGCCCATGAAGCGGCGCGTCCTGGCGTTCTCGGCGCCCGTAGACGATATCGACGCGGCGAATACGCTGCGCCGAAGCGCCGATGCGTGGGAGGCCACGGACACCGATGAAGCCGGCATGCGCGCTTCGCTGACGGCCGTCGAGCACGCGGGTTATGCGCCCGGCACCATCGCCGTGATTGGACAGGGTGGCGTCTCACCGGCCGTCTCGCGCGCCATCGAGACCAGCGACTGGGAGCTCGTCCACCACGCCAGCTCGCGCGAGGGCTGGACCGACGACGCCCCCGATTCGGTCACGGTGGTTGTCAACGCGGCCGGAAACTGGGACACCGTGCGACAGGGACCGCCGGACTGCGAGGTCTGGATCGACCTGAACTACACCGACGTCTCTCCCGCACCTGATGGCGTCGAGCTTCATCTCAACGGTGACGTCTTCTTCGAGGCGCAGGCGCGGGCACAGCGCGAATTCTGGCGAGGCGCGGACGCCGAATAACCCTGACAATTCAAGCAAACGCACATCGATACGAGGCATAGAAGATGCGTGGCAATACTTTCGGAAACCTGCTCCAGCTCACGACATTCGGCGAGTCGCATGGACGCGGCATGGGGGCGGTCATCGACGGATGCCCGGCCGGTATCCCGCTGACGCCCGACGATCTCTACGCGCAACTCTCGCGGCGACGACCCGGCCAGTCCGACATCACGACCAGCCGCGACGAAAAGGACCTGCCCGACATCATCAGCGGCGTGTTCGAGGACAAGACGCTCGGCACGCCGATCTGCGTGGTCGTCATGAATACCGACCAGCGCAGCAAGGACTACGACCCGAATCACTACCGCGCCGGCCACGCCGACCGCACCTGGGACGAAAAATACGGCCACCGCGACTACCGCGGCGGTGGGCGCTCTTCGGGCCGCGAGACGCTCTCGCGGGTCATCGGCGGCGTCGTCGCCGAGAAGATCCTGCCCGACGAGGTGAGCATCGTCGGCTTCACCCGCCAGATCGGCACGCACAAGGCCGAGATGGTGCCCGACAACCTCACCCGCGAGATGGTCGACGAGCACGACACGCGCTGCCCCGACTCCAACGTCGCCGACGTCATCTCCGACGAGCTCCGACAGTGCAAGGCGGAAGGCGACTCGCGCGGTGGCGTCGTCGAGATCTGGATCGACGGCGTCAAACCCGGCCTGGGCGAGCCGGTCTTCCAGAAGGCCAAGAACCTGCTGCTCAACGGCATCATGAGCGTCGGCGCGGTGGTCGGCGTCACGCTGGGCAACGCCAAGGAAGACATCGCGAAGTCCGGACACGACTTCCACACCGGAAAGAGCGGCTCCGGCCCTCGCGCGGGCATCAGCCCGTCATCCAACGGCATCCAGGGCGGCATCACCAACGGCGAGCGCATCATCCTGCAGGCGTTCTTCAAGCCGGCGAGCACGGTGGGCGATATGGCCAAGAAGGGCCGCCACGACCCGTGCATCATCCCGCGCGCCATCCCGGTGCTCGAGTCGATGGTCGCGCTGACGCTGTGCGACCTGTACATGGCGCGGCAGCTCGACCGCGTGAGCTATTTGGAACCGCGGTAGGGGCTTGGCGCTCGAACCGGTGGTGCGGGCATCCTGCCCACACCCAAAAGCTCGACGGAACTTTCCTACATACCCGCTGTCTACCTGTGTGAAGGCCATAAAACGCCATGCCCCCAGGGAGATCGCCGTGAACAAGCTCGCACTCGCCGCCCTCGCTTCGCTGTTGCTCGCCGGCTGTGGATTCATCGACGAGAATATCCATATGAGCGACGAGGAGCTCGAGGCGAAGATGAGTCTGGGGTCGGGCTCGATAGGGCTGTCGGGGCGCGGTCACAGTTCGGGATGTGGCATTGGCGGCCACGGCGGCGGACACGCCCACTATCATAGAAACGCCTACTACAACATCGACACCTCCCATATCCGCTTGCGCATGCCGCCAGCCGCTCGTGATCCGGAGGCCGTGGGCGGTATCGAGCCGCAGGACGCTGTATCGGCGGTCGAAATCGACGCGCCGCCCACACCGACCGTCGAACCCGTCCCGAAGCATATCAAGACGTGGGGCCAGATGGTCGAGTGGCACTTCCGTCAGGCGCAGCAGCGCGGCGAAGTCGACTCTCGAACCGAGACGGCCCTCCGAGTGATGCGCGATTGACGGTCATTGAGTCGCCTCGCCGAGGATTATCCCCGACAATCATCCTGTTGAGTAATCCATCAGACTACGGTACGAGTTCGCGGACCTATGAGACCGCGATGCGAACGTTCGTGGAGAGCCAACTATGATGGAAATTATCGCCGCACTGCCCTACTGGGAATTTGGACCGTGGACGCCGATCGACTCGCTCGAGTGGCTCCAGATTCACAGCTTCGGCACCCTCGTCGCTATTGGCCTGATCGTCTGCCTGACGATGGCGAGCTGGCGAGGTGAGAAGAAGTTGGGCGTCGACGGTGAAGAAGTGCAGAACTTCGGCATCTGGCTGATCGTCATCGGCTGGATCGGAGCGCACGTCTTCAACGTCCTTTTCTACGAGCCCGAAAAACTGCTCGAAGACCCCCTGATACTCTTCAAAGTCTGGGGCTCAATCTCGAGCTACGGCGGTTTATTCGGCGGACTTATCGCAATCTGGCTCTGGAAGCGGCTCAAGGAGCGCAAGGGCGAGGAATTCGACATGCTGATGTGGGCCGACCACGCGGCGTGGACCCTGACCTTCGCGTGGTTCTTCGGGCGCCTCGGCTGTGCATCCGTCCACGACCATATCGGTGCGAAGGCCGCCGAGAGCTGGCCGCTCGCCATCGACTTTCCGCAATACGGCATCCGTCATGACCTGGGCCTCTACGAAGCAATGTGGTGGGGAATCATCGTCATCACGGTCCTGCTGCTTGACCGCAAGCCGCGCCCGAAAGGCTTCTTTTTGGCCGTCGTCCCCATCATGTACGCGCCGGTGCGCTTTATTTTGGACTTCATGCGCGTCTGGCCGGAGTCGTCCAAGGGCCAGGTCGACGCAAACCCGTTCGTCAACTGGTGGCTGGACCTGCTCAACGTCCGCCCCGAGACCTTCGTCGAGCACGGTGACATGCGCTACTGGGGGCTGACCCCCGCGCAGTATTTCTCGATGGGCATCTTCCTGGTCGGCCTCTACTTTCTGTGGCGACTCAAGGATAAAGAACCCATGGAGTGGAAGCAGTACGAGCGGGACGAGAACGACAAGAAATAGTCGAAATACGCCTGAGATGTGGTTGTTCTTGACGGGCGCGGCTCGGGGCAAAGTTCCCGGCCGCGCTTTTCGTCGTTCGAAAGAGGCATCCGAAGCATGAAGACGCTCCAATTCAGTGTAGAAGGCATGACGTGCGGCAAGTGTAGCTCGCGTGTGCACGACAAGATCGCGGACATCGAGGGTATCGAGAACCTGGATGTCGACCACGAGGCCGATCGTGCAGTCGTCGACGTGCCCGAGGACGGCGGTGAGGAGCAACTCGCCGAGTTCGCGCAGCGCATTGTCGATGCGATCGAGGCAGCGGGCTACGAAGGCGCTCTGGCCGAGTCGACGGCCGACGAATCGCTCGACGACGTACAGGAAGAGCTACCGACCGAGCCGCTCGATGCGCCGGCGGCTGACGGAGACCAGGCCGAACCCGAAGACGCGCCCGCAGCCGAAGAAGACCGCGACGAATTTCGCCTGGACATCCGTGGCATGCACTGCGCCTCCTGCGTGGCCGCGGTGGAAGACTCGCTGAAAAATGTCGACGGGGTCGAGGACGCCCGCGTCAACTTCGCGACCGAGCGCGCCAGCGTGAGGTTCCGCGACCGCGCGGACGCCGAGGAACGCACGAAGCAGATGCAGGACGCGGTCAGCGGCGCCGGCTACGAGGTCGCGTCGGTCGAGGGCGATCGAGAGTCCTCGGATACGCAGCAGCAGGGGGCGGTCCCCGAGCGCGAGACCATGTCCGAGCGGCGCGAAAAAGAGGCCGCCGAGTGGAAGCGCCGCTGGATCACCGGGCTCATCCTCACCATGCCCATCTTATTTATGCAGATGGGCCCGATGTGGTTCGGCTACGAGCTCACGGGCGCAGCCGGCGCGATGCAGATGGGCATCTTGATGTATCTGACGACGATCGTCGTCGCGTACGTCGGAAAGCCGTATTTTGTCGGCGCCGCGAAGACCGCGAAGCACTTTCGCGCCAATATGGACACGCTGATCGCGATGGGTTCGGGCGTAGCGTGGCTGTTCTCGAGCGTCGTCGCGGTCGCGGCCATCCTCGGGACGACGATCGCCGGTGGCGAGGTCTTCTTCGACGGCGCCGCGATGATCCTGACCCTGATTTCCGTCGGTAAATGGCTCGAGGCCCGCGCCAAGGGCAAGGCCGGCGAGGCCATCGAGGCGCTTTTGGACCTCGCCGCGAAGACCGCAACGGTGCGGCGCGGCGATAGCTGGGTCGAAATCCCGGTCCGCGAAGTCCAGAAAGGCGACGAAATGCTGGTCCGCCCGGGCGAAAAAGTGCCGACCGATGGCGAGGTCGTCGAGGGCCGCGCGGACGTCGACGAGTCGATGATCACCGGTGAATCGATGCCGGTCACGCGTGAGGAAGGCGACGAGGTCATCGGCTCGACCATCAATACCGACGGCCGCCTCGTCATCCGCGCGACGAGCGTCGGCGAGGACACCGCGCTGGCCCAGATCATCGACATGGTCGAGCGCGCCCAGGAGTCCAAGGCCGACATCCAGCGGCTCGCCGACAAAGTCTCGTCGGTATTTGTACCGATCATTATCGTCATCGCCATCATCACCTTCGTCGCGTGGCTCCTGTACTCCGGCAGCCTCGCCGAGGCGATCCTGCCGGCTGTGGCGGTGCTTATCGTGGCCTGTCCATGCGCGCTCGGACTCGCGACGCCGACCGCCATCATGGTCGGCACCGGCAAGGGCGCGGGCAACGGCATCCTCATCCGCGAGGCGCAGTCGCTCGAGCGCGCTCGCAACATCGACGTGCTCATACTGGACAAGACCGGCACGATCACGACCGGCGAGATGGCCGTGTCCGACGTGCTGATCGAAGGGGCGGAGTCGGAGCGTGAGCTATTGCGCATCGCCGCCGCGGCCGAGACGTCGAGCGAGCACCCGCTCGCCAAGGCCGTCGTCCGACGCGCGGAAGAAGACGATATCGACGTCGCGGCACCGACGGAGTTCGACTCCGTGGCGGGCGAAGGAGTCGAGGCGACGATCGACGGCCGCAAGGTGCGCGTCGGCAAGCCCGGCTGGGTCCTCGAGGACCGCGAGGCCGAATTCGCCGACACCATCGAGGAGTATCAGGGCCAGGCGAAGACGGTCATCGCGGTGCGGGCCGGGGACGATGTGCTGGGCTTTCTGGCGATTCGCGACCAGATCAAAGAGACGTCGGCCGAGGCCGTACGCTGGATCTCGGACGAGGGCATCGAGGTCTGGATGATCACCGGCGACAACGAGCTGACGGCCCGCGCCGTCGCCGAGGAAGTTGGCATCGCGCCCGAGCACGTCATGGCGGGCGTGCGCCCCGAGGACAAGGAAGCCAAGGTCGCCGAGCTGCAAAACGACGGTGAGCGCGTGGTGGCAATGGTCGGCGACGGGATCAACGACGCCCCTGCCCTGGCCCGCGCCGACCTCGGCATGGCGATCGGCAGCGGCACCGACGTGGCCATCGAGTCGGCCGACATCACGCTGGTATCCGGCTCGCTGGACTCCGTGCGCCGCGCCATCCAGCTGTCACGCTGGACGTACGACAAGATCCGCCAGAACCTGTTCTGGGCCTTCTTCTACAACGTCGGCTTGGTGCCGGTCGCCGCGTTCGGCTTCCTCGTCCCGGCGATGGCCGCCGGCGCGATGGCGCTGTCGAGCGTCAGCGTGGTGAGTAATTCGCTGCTATTGAAGCGGAAGTCGCTGGATTAGCGAGCAGCAAAGCAGCAAGGCAGCGAAGCAGCGAAGCAGCAAAGCAGCGAAGCAGCGAAGCAGC
>JBNJFZ010000025.1:1627-8686 GCA_051747295.1 Myxococcota bacterium | reverse complement strand
CGGCTGCTCGGCTGCTCGGCTGCTCGGCTGCTCGGCTGCTCGGCTGCTTTGCCACTCTGCCGCTTGCTACTGCGAACGTCGCGCAAACATTTGCGTCACGTCGCCGCAGTCGTCAGGATGAAAACCTCCCGCCACTAGAATCAGGGGAAACCATGCGCCACATCCTACTCGCCTTGCTTGTACTACCCATCGCATTCACCGGCTGCGCTCCGGACGACAACGGCTCCGACCCAACGCCCGACACGGGCATGACGGGCGACGCTGACACCGACCCATCGCAAACCGACCTTACCGGCTCTGTGCAAAAGGGCCCGTTCGTCACCGGCTCTTCGGTCAACGTGTCGGCCACCGACAACTCGGGCAACCCGACCGGACAGGTCTTCTCGACGCAGACCAACAATGACCTGGGCGAGTTCGAGTTGGCGGTCGGGTACGCTGGCCTGGCGTCGCTGGAGGCATCGGGTTTCTACTATAACGAGGTCACCGGGGGGCTATCGGGTGCCGAGCTCGTCCTGCGAGCCTACGCGGATATCCGGCCCGGCGGGGCTCAGAGCACGTATATCAATATCCTGACCCACCTCGCATCCGGACGCGTGGCGACGCTGCTGGAAGCGGGAAACGAATACGCAGCGGCGCAACAGCAGGCCATGACCGAGTTGGTCGGTGTGCTCGACCTCGGCCCGCCTTCGATCGCGCCGAATAATCCCAACCAACTCAACTTGCTGGGCGGCGACACCGACCCCAATGCCTACCTATTCGCCGTGAGCACCGTGTTCGCGCAGGCAGCTATGCTTCGGTCCGAGTCCGCGGGCGGAAGTGTCGAGGCGAACCTGCAAGAATTACTAAATCAATTCAGCCAGGACTTCGCGGACGACGGCGAGGTCGCCTCGGATCGGGCATCCGAACTCGAATCCGCCGAGCGGGCCATCGACACCGACATGGTCGAAGCACTGCTTCGCGACCGTCTCGACCAACTGGGGTCTACCGCAGACGTCCCCGACCTCGACCGCATCATCGATACCGACGATGACGGTCAGGTCAATGCGAATGACAACTGCGTGCTCGATCCGGCCCCTCAGCCGCAGGACGTGGTATGCGACGTGTCGACCAGGTCGCTTGTGGCGCTCGAGACACGCCGAAGCCCACTGCTGTGGTGGGCGGCGGACTTCGACCAGAACGGTGACGGAGAGATCCTGACCGTCGAGGTGAGTGCCACCGGTGCCGCGCTCCGCTATATCGACGAAGACGCCAACGGCGATTTCGTCCTGGGAGACCGCCAGGCCATCGCCGTCCAGCAAGGCGAGAATGTCGAGAGCCCGGCCTTGCTCGACTTTGACGACGACGGCGACCTGGACATCATCGCGGTCCTGACCGGCCGCGAGGACCCATCCGATCTTGGCGCCCTGGTGTTCGAGAACGATGGAAGCGGCCAATTCTCGATGCGCTTGCTCGGTGTGCCGACGACCACGTGGCCGGACGGCATCAACCTGGAGCGAATCGACGAATTTACGATGATAGACGTCAGCGGCGACGGCGAGCGCGACATCATTCTTCGCCAGAGCGATCGGATCGGCGTCTTGTTGGCGCAGTCCGGCGACACATGGTCCGACGTGACCGAGTTGGACCTCGGTGACACGGCGTTCGAGAGCCTCTCGGGCATGACGACGACGGATGTCGACGGCGATGGCGATGTCGATGTGGTCATCGGCGCCGCGACGCGCACAACGGACGTGATCGAGTCGGGCGTGGTCGCGTTGGTCAACGACAACGATGGCGAACCTGCAGTGATGGGCCCCTACTTCGGCCTGGACGAGAGCGTCGTGGTCTCGCAGATGCTCCACCCGGGCGACTATGACGCCGACGGACAGGTCGACGTGCTCATCAGCAGTACCCAATTCCCCTGCGAAGGGACGTGTGTCGGACTCGCCTACGGTGACAGCACCGGGGCTTTCTCGACGTTCGAGCAGCTTCCCATTCGCCCAACGGGGCGCGACGTCGACACGGGTGATTTCAATTCGGACGGCGTTACAGACGTTGTCCTGGCAGGCAATGAAACGGAGCTCTTGATCGGCGCCGACTCTGGCTTCCAGACAGATCTGGCAGTCGATCTTGCGACCTTCAACCGACCGGTGTCGAGTCGGGTCGTGGACCTCGATGGTGACGGTCGTAGCGATATCGTGAGCATCGAGGACCCCGGCAGCGACCAGCCTTACGAGCTTCGTGGCTGGTACTTCGAGGGCCCCACCAACAGCCCTTGAGACCGGTCGAGTTCGGCCAGACTTGCCCTGACGGCTATCGTCCCAACTATCGGGATACGGTTCACTGCGAGGAAGGGGAAGATTATGAAGGAATACCAGATCAACGGAACGACGATTCGACTCATCCAGGGCGACATCACCGAGCAGGACGTCGAGGCGGTTGTAAACGCCGCGAATTCGTCGCTGATGGGTGGCGGCGGCGTCGACGGCGCTATCCACCGCAAAGGTGGGGATGCGATCTTGAAGGAATGCAAAGAGATCCGAAACGACGAGTATCCGGACGGGCTACCGACCGGCGAGGCGGTCCTGACCACCGCTGGCAAGTTGCCGGCCGACCACGTCATCCACACAGTCGGCCCGCGATGGAAGGACGGGCACAGCGGCGAGCGCGACCAGCTCGCGGACGCGTATCGAAATAGCCTGGAAATCGCCGAAGAAGAAGGGTTGGAGAGCGTGGCGTTTCCGTCGATCAGCACTGGCGCGTATGGATATCCCATCGACCAGGCCGCACGGGTTGCGCTCGAGACCGTCGCCGACTTTCTCGAGGACAACGACACCGGGATCGATGAGGTGCGGTTCGTGTTGTTCTCGGAGGATGATCTGGCGACGTACGAGGAGGCGTTGGGTAAAATCTGAGCACGTCGTCCGTCGTGCGGCCATCTTGGCCGCACGCACTCGCTGCGCCCAGGATGGGCGCAGCACAGTCATCTGTCCGGCAAGCTCAGAGCCACCCGCGCGAACGGCCGACCATCCTTGAGCAAGACCACGCGCTCGGGCATCGGCGTGCCCTCGAGCCGGCCGGTCGCCACCAGATCCCAGCGCGCGAGGTCCCGCTCGACGCGCACGCGGCGAACCACTGAAAGATCGCGCGACACCGCAACCTGCGGATTTCCCCCGTATGCATACACAAACGCGCCATCCTGCGTATCGATGTCGGTCTCGGACGTATCGATCGAGCCGGCGAGCTTCTCGAGGTCGGTCCACGGGTCCGAAGACGTCAGCACGATAAACAGTAGCTTCCAGCCGAATGCAGCATCGTTGTCGGCCTTCGCGCGCTTGCCGAGCACGCCAAAGGACGAAATCGAGCCGGTATCTTCCCCGGTGGTCTCCACGTCGACGTCGACATCGAGATCGCTCGCGGCCTCGCGCGCTGATTCAAGGCGCGCCTCGACGACCTTCGCCGGAGGCACCGCCGCATTTAACGTCGATGGCACCGCGACGCTGCACAACAGCATCACACCCAGCACCACGAGATGTCGGGCACGATCGATCATCCGGAGTCGCCGATATTTTCGAGTTCGCGCTCGAGGTAGCGCCGCAATTTCGGCCCCAGCTCGGGGTGGCGCAGCGCATGGGTGATATTTGCGGTCATCAGCCCGAGCTTGTCGCCGATATCGTGACGCATGCCGGTGAATTCGTAGCCGACCAGCGCGCGCTCTCGGGTGAGGCGAGCCAGCGCGTCGGTGAGCTGGATCTCCCCGGACTCGTCGGGCGTCGCTTCGTGCAGGTAGTCGAAGATGACCGGCGGCAGCAGGTAGCGGCCGATGATGGCGAGCTGCGACGGCGCGATCTCCGGGTCGGGTTTTTCGATGAGCGTTCGAATCCGATACAGCCCGTCAGCCCAGCTCTCGCCGCTGACGATGCCGTAGCGCGAGACGTCTTCCTCGGGGACGGTCATCAGGCTGACAATCGCCTGGCCGTACTTCTCGAAGACGTCGATCATCCCGCGCGTGACCGGCGGATCGGAGGTGATGATATCGTCGGGCAACAGCACCATGAAGTGCTCGTCTCCGACGACGTCTCGCGCACAGTAGATCGCGTGGCCCAGCCCCAACGGTTTTTTCTGGCGGACGGCGACGGTGCGGATCATCGAGCTGATGCGCCGCACCTTCTTGAGCTCCTCGAGCTTACCGCGTTCCTCGAGGAGCTTCTCGAGCTCGTAGTGATAGTCGAAGTGATCCTCGATGCCGCCCTTGCCGCGGCCGGTGATGAAGATGACCTCTTCGATGCCCGAGTGGATGCACTCCTCGACGATGACCTGGATGGCCGGCACGTCGACGATGGGCAAGAGTTCTTTGGGGACCGATTTGGTGACCGGAAGCAGCCGCGTACCCGCGCCAGCTACTGGTATCACCGCTTTTCGCACGACTTTGTTACTCATCTATCGCCTCCAACAAATTGCTTCGAACCATTCGATGGCTGGACGATAACAGCGGGGTTGGGCCACGACAATGACCCAGTCCCCTACATCTCCCAAATCTCCCACTCCCCCAACCCTCTAGACCAGCTTGTCGATCCGCGAGAGGTCGCGCGTCATGTTCTTCTGGTGCGCTTCGATGGTGCCGCCGCCGATCTCGAGCAGCTTCGCATCGCGCCACAGCCGCTCGACGACGTACTCGCCGACGTAGCCATAGCCACCGAGGACCTGAATGGCGCGGTCGGCGACGTTCTTGCCCATCGTCGAGCAGTAGAGCTTGACGCCGTCGGAGTCGATGCGATTTCCGAAGGCATCGAGCGTCAGCTGGCTGGCCACATTATAGGTGTAGCTTCGGCCCGCCATATACTCGCCGTAAGATTCCGCGATGTGTCGCTGGATCTGGCCGTACTGGTTGATGGGCTTGCCGAACGAGGTTCGCTCGCGGGCGTAATCGTTCATAATCTCGATGGAGCGCCGAGCGATCCCGAGGCTCATCGCGGCCAGGGTCACACGCTCGACCGCGAGGTTGCGCATCATGCTCTTGAGCGCCTCGCCGGGGGTTCCAACGAGGTTTTCGGCCGGCACACGGCAGTTATCGAAGACCAACTCGGCCGTCGTCGAGGCGCGCATGCCGAGCTTGTCGTGGAGCTTCTGGCCCAACTCGAAGCCCCCCATGCCCTTTTCAACGATGAACAAAGAGACGTCGCGGCTCGCCCGGTTTTCGTGCTTGGCGTAGACCAAGAACAGGTCGCCCAGCTCGTCGTCGCTGATGGCACCGTTGGTGATCCACATCTTCTGGCCGTTCAGGATGTACTCATCGCCGTCCTTTTCGGCGAGCGTGCTCATCCCGAGTACGTCGGTGCCGGCGCCGGGCTCGCTCATGCACATGCCCGCAACCTTCTCGCCGCTGCAGACGCCCGGCATATAGCGCTCGTTTTGGTCCTCGTTGCCGTTCACGGCCAGGTTGTTCACGAACAGCATCGAGTGTGCCAGATACGCCAGGCAGAACCCGGGGTCGGCTGCCGACAGCTCTTCGTGTGCGATCACGGCCGCCACCGCGTCCATCCCCGAGCCGCCGTGCTCCGGCGGCGCGGTGATGCCGAGCAGCCCGAGTTCGCCCAGCTTGCGAAACAACTCCAGGTTGAACGCCTCGCTCCTGTCGTACTCTTCTGCCTGCGGTTCGACCTCGCGTTCGGCGAACGCGCGAACGGTCTCGCGGAGCATCTTGTGTTCGTCTGTCGGGTTGAACAGGTCTGCCATGTATTTGGTCTCGGTCTTTGAGTTTAACCAGCGTTCCGCACGACTAAGTGGCCACTAACTTATACAACTCACCGAAGGGCCGCGGTCAAGCGTGGGATGCGGCGAATTACCAGGCAGTCACGTCGATTCGACAATTCTGCTGTCGATGTGGATTCTGACCGATCGGATAACAAACCCCTGAATGTAGTTCCAGCGGGCATGTTTTGCAGGCTGAGCCGCCTCATAACTCATGTCCTATGACAAGAATCTCGCTGTCATGACACAAATGTCGGGCTCGGTGCACAGCCACACATCTTCACGCCCCGAACCACGGCGTCAGCCGACGAACTACGCTGGCATGACTCCTGCAAACTTCTCCTGCAAACTTGCGGTACCGCTCGATGTATTCATATTGATTGCTCCCAGAGGGGACCCTATGCGCGACCACACACTCTCGCACGCTCCGCTCCACCACGGACTCGTCCTGCTGCTCTTCGCCGCTGGGCTCACCGTGGCCTCTCCGGCCTCAGCACAGGAGGAAACCGAACCGGACGGTGAAATCATTAAAATCGGAGTGCTGGGCGGATTCCCGGAACTGCTGGGGATTTCTACCGCGGTCACACCTTCGTACTTTCAGCTCGAAGTGGCCGCGAGCGTCCCGATACGCAGCATGGATTACCAAAACGTCGTTGGGCGATTCGGAGTTCGTCCGTCCATCTGGACGAGCTACGGCGAAGGAACCATCGTCGAGCTGCGCCTACCGCTGATGCTTGGCACCCGCTACCAGTACAATGGCCCGGATCTGCAACCCTCTTGCGAGATCGGCTGGTGCAACGGCCCCCAGAAAGAACAGTGGTTCGTCAATGCGTATGCGGGTATCGAAGCCTCGATTGAAATGAAGAGCGGGTTCGAACTCTTCGCGGAACTCGGCGGCGGCTACAACCACCTGACCAACGAGGGAGTGGACACCGGCCAGGCTAGCCACATCGGTGAAGCGCGACTGATGGTCGGCACGATGTTCTGAAGCATCGCTCGCACGTCTCTGCACAAAGCCGCAACTCGTCCCGGTCACGGCGACGGCTCCACACCCCGCGCTTTGTCACCGCGCACGATATACAGTATGTCTGGAGTCCGGAATATTAATGAACACCGCCGCTCCAGAGCCATGCAACAAATTCTCATCGCATGCGGGGACGTCGAGCTCCTGCGAAAGATCGTAGGAGACCTTCCCCAGAACCAGTTCAAGCCCGTGGCCACCAAGACCGGTGAGGGCATCGCCCAGAAGCTCGCGGGCAGGAACGTCCCACTCGCCATCGTCTACGAACAGCTCGCCGACGATACGACCGGCTCACTGCTTCGCGGGCT
>JBNJFZ010000025.1:0-1527 GCA_051747295.1 Myxococcota bacterium | reverse complement strand
ACCGACATGGCCTCCGGCAACCTGTCCGGCGCGCTGCAGAACCTGCAGTTCGCCAAGAGCATGGAACCCGACAACCGCGATATCGATGAGAAGATCGAGGAAATCAAACAGAAGATGGGTTGACGCTCCACCTCGACGCCGATCCAACTCTCCGCCTCCCCGACCCGAATCCGCATGTCAGAAAAAAAATCCGACCTCCTACCGCGCGTCATCACCGCGTTGATCGCGATCCCGGCACTCTTCGCGATCATCTTTCTCGCGCCGCCAGTGGGCACGTTCGCGCTTATCTGCGCCGCGGGCGCCGTCGCCGTGTGGGAATTTTGCGACATCATCTACGGGGAGGAGCACTTCGGCGGCAAAGTCGTCGCCAGCTTGCTCGCACCGATCGTGACCGCCTCGATGTACTTCCTGCCGGGCTCATTCATGGAGTCCGTCGTGGTCGCGGCGA
Organism: Myxococcota bacterium; assembly: GCA_051747295.1. Classification (GTDB taxonomy): domain Bacteria; phylum Myxococcota_A; class Bradymonadia; order Bradymonadales; family Bradymonadaceae; genus JBNJFZ01. The sequence goes on along the minus strand of JBNJFZ010000025.1, from coordinate 1,079 downwards.
TGGTGCTGTTTGTCTATTTCCTCTTCGCGTACAAGGAACAAGAAGACGTCAGCCATCAGGTCACCGCCAGCATCACCGGCATCATCTACGGCGCCGTGATGCTGATGATGCTCGGCCTGCTCCATCGCGACGCCGGCATCAACGGGCCCTACTGGTTCCTGCTCGCCCTCGTCGTAACCTGGTCGTCGGACACCGGCGCCTACTTCAGCGGCAAGGCGCTCGGCTCCCACAAGCTCTACGAAGCCGTGAGCCCCAACAAATCCATCGAGGGCTCGATCGGCGGTCTCGTCGCCAGCGTCGGCGCCGGCTTTTTGTGCAACTACCTATTCGGCTTCGACCAGAGCTGGCAGACACTCGAGGTCTGGCAGGTCCTGCTGCTGACGATTCCGGCCAATATCCTCGGGCAGACCGGTGACCTCGTCGAGAGCCTCATCAAGCGGGCACACGGCGTCAAAGACAGTGGTGTGATCATCTACGGACACGGGGGAATCTTGGATCGCATCGACGCGTTGATCTTCGCGTCGCCGTGGTTCTATATCTTCTATTCGCAATTCGTGCTGTAATGCCCGCCGCGCGCGCCCTCTGACTCCACAGAAAGATGCGCTGACCACATGAGCATTCTTTATTTCGTCATCCTCATCGGTGTCCTGATCTTCGTCCACGAGTTCGGGCACTTCATCGTCGCGAAGGCGTTCGACGTCAAAGTCATACGTTTTTCGATCGGCTTTGGGCCCAAGATCGCCGGGTTCACCAAAGGCGAGACCGAGTACGTGATCTGCGCACTGCCGCTTGGCGGATACGTCCAGATGCTGGGCTTTGCCCTCGACGAGGTCGAGGAGATCCCGGAGCACGAGCGCGACCGCGCGCTGATGATGAAGCCTATCTGGCAGCGAACCCTGATCACGCTGGCCGGCCCGGGCTTCAACGTCATCCTACCGATCCTGATCTACTTTATCGCCACGATGGGCATGACCACCGCGCCGCCCGCGAAAGTCGGTGAGGTCTTCGCCGAGACGCCGGCGGCCGAGGCCGGGCTGATGCCAGGCGACAAGATCACCGCCATCGACGGCGAGAAGATC